>NZ_JBEYSU010000019.1:0-110435 GCF_040704235.1 Micromonospora sp. NPDC047707 | reverse complement strand
GACGTCGTCGACGTCGCCGCCTGCCAGGCCATCTGGGACGAGGCGTTGACGTCGGCCTGGCCGTCCGCGCCGGTGTGGTTCCACGGCGACGTGGCCGTCGGCAACCTGCTCGCCGCCGACGGGAGATTGTCTGCGGTCATCGATTTCGGTACGTGCGGCGTCGGCGATCCCGCCGGCGACCTCGTGATGGCCTGGACCTACTTCCTCGGTGATGAGCGCAAGGTCTTCGCGGACGCCGTCGGCCTGTCCGAGGACACGTGGCGACGAGCACGCGGGTGGGCGTTGTGGAAGGCGCTCGTGACGATCGCCGGCCAGTCCAGCCCTGATCCCGAGGGCTTCCAAGAGCGTGCCCTGGTCCAAGTCCTTCAGGATCCAGTCATCAGTTGACCGGTGCCGTAGGCGTCACGCAGGTCCTGATACCGATCTGTCACGCAGGTCCCGAGCCCGGACACCGGCTGCCGGCCGGCTGCCGGCGAAGTTGGTTCAAAGTTTCTGTACGTCTTCAAGGCGGCCCTTGACGGGCCGCACGCGCCGCCGCCTGGGCGCGCGCCGGCCGCTGCCGCTGTCGCTCTGCGGCCGTCACGCCGGATGCCCGGCGGCTGGCGCGGACAGCGGGGAGCCCGGTGGGCCGCCGCAGAACGACAGGCCGTTGACGTGTGGGGTGGTGGGCCGGCAGCCAGCCGGGCCGCGCGGCCACGTGCCCGCGCGGCGTAGGGGAGCGGACGCCGGCCGCGTCGGCGGGCTGGCGGCGGTCGCGGGGTTGCGGCTAGTGCGCCTCCGGCCGGGGCGCTCCGGCTCCAGGATAGCCGGGGCTCCGCGGGCGGGTCGCCGTCCGTGGGTGGTTGCGGTAGGCCATCCCGCCTGCCATCGACCGGGCAAGCCGAGCAGACCACCGCCCGACCCGCCAGCGTCCGTACGAGGCGTCAAGGTCCGCTTGACATGGCGGGCCGGGCGACGGCCCGCTCCCCAAGCGGGCGGGTCGATGGCATACGGGATGGCAGGGGGTGGCGGCAGGTCAAGTCATGGCCTGGAGGAATCAGAAGAAGTGGTCGATTCCGAGGAAGAATCAGACTTGGCGCTGGCATGCATTGGAATGGCGTCAATGCTTCTGGTGAGGTCGGAAAGCTCCTTAGACTTTTCTCCGCTCAGACTCATGCGCTCCAATTGTGCTTCCAGCTTGTTGAAAGCAGTTACACCGCGCTTCCTTACCCGGTCATACTCGCTTGCAATATTCTCTAGCTCCTCAAGGTTCTCATTCAACTCAACACGCCGCTTACCAATCTTTTCGCGGATTGTATCGATCCTCCGGAGGCTGGCCACGCACTCGGCGCAGGTGGGATGGTCCGAGTTATAGACCGTCGCTTCGAGTGAATCGAGCTCCCTTTCGAGCCCCGACAGCTCATCGAGTCCCGCGACAATGCGATGTCGAGTTGCCCCGATTCTTCGAGGCATCCGCCGGAACCGTAATAGGCTGAATCGCAGGGCGAATAGCCAGGTCAAGCCCGCGACGATTCTCGCGTTCGAGCGAACAATTAATTCGAGGGCTGGACTAATCACCAGGGTTGAGATCCCCATTGTTATGCCGAAATTGATGATGTCTGGCCATCCCGTCCACACCCTCTCTCCGGCGAGGGAGCGGAAGCAGGCCGGGGTGGCGATGGCGTAGACAATGAGCGGGGTTGCCCAGGCTAGGCCCTGCATGCTCTTAACTGTGCGCATTTCTCCAGGAGTCCAGCCCGCCATTATCGCACGAGCCTCAACAACGATTGCCAGTGCAAGCACGGGCATTGTTTGAGCGCTAGTCGTCCAAAAATCTGGACTCACCACGATTCCACCGCCAAATGCTCAACGTTAATGCTCAGGTGCTTGGGTGGATCATGGCTCCTGTTTGGGCCTGCGAAGAAAAGCCGCAACGATCAAGACAAGCCCGCCGCCGCCCAGAATGGTTCCAGCAATTGGCTGTCCCTTGTAGCCGAGGAACACGCCGGCACCGATAGCCGTCGAGGCAAGCATGAATGCGAAACCCATCCCGGCCCACGCAAGAACATATTCGCGCCTATCAGCACGCTCCAGACGCTGCGCCTGGCGCTCGTCCATGCCGAGCCGGTGCTCTTGCTCCCTCTCCGCGTACCTGAACGCGCGCTCGGCTCCATTCTCAACAACTGCATCGAGCCGCTGTAGTTCGTGGGACGGAACGAACGGAGAAGACCACTGCTCAAGCTGCTCCCGGCTCACTCGCAGGTCTACGAGCTCGACCTCACGGGAAGGATCGGGTTCGCTGCGAGGTGCGGGAATGACGCGCTCAACCTCGCCGACCCCGGAGCCGGCGGCGTCCTCCGTCATCAGTGATCTCCGTCTGAAGTAGCTCGAGGTTCGGTCTGGGTATCATCAGCAGGAACCGATCTCATCCCGCTGATCCGTCCGTCAACTGATTCGCGGACGCTGAAGGAGCGATACGCGTCTTGGATCCTCGTGTAGGTTGACTCCATCTCGTCGAAGGTTGGAGTCGTGGCCTCTGCCGTCGGCGGATCAATCCCGCTGTACCAAACCCTGCCTTCACGGTCTGTCCAGCGCATTGCTAGCTCGTAATTGCCGCCCTTGTCGAGGAATTCGCGTAGGTACGAGCCGGAGGTTTCGCGGGCTGTCGTCTTCAACCACCGCTCGCCGATGACGAGGCGAATGCCTTCGAGGATGTCGCGTCGGAGAGCACGGAAATCGCCGCGGATCGAGGCGCGGTCTTGACTCGCGGGGGTCGCGCGGATCGTGCCACGCGGACGACGGGCACGGTAAAGAGATCCCGAGAAATCGCCCAGTCGTTGAACACCCTCGAAGACTGACCGTGCGGACCCACGGTGTTTCGCCACGACTGCCCTCCCCTCGCCCCGCGATCGTACCCGCGCAGGACAACACAGACGAGCATCACTAGGCGAGGCACCGAGGCTTGGTCACCCATGCCCGGTCATTCGGGCCGCCTCTGGGCCGTCTGGGCCGTAGCCGGGCCGTCGAAGGCCGACCAACGGTGACCAGCGACGACCAGCAGCGCCCGACGAACCAGCAGGTCAGCCGCGATGTGACAGCGGCTGACCTGGTGGGCGACGGACGAGTCGACCTGTACGCCGGATTCTGGTCTGGACGCGCTGCTGGCTACCGTCTGGGCATGCCCGAGGACCATTTTGCGATCAAGCTAAGCCACGACCAGGCGCTGGTGCTGTCAGACTGGCTCGACCGCGTCATCGGGACGGAAGCGTTCGATCGCCTGGTCGACGACCCTGCGATCTGGGCTGCGTTGTACAGCATTAGCGGTCCCTTGGAGACCTCGCTGCCTGAGCTGTTCATGCAGGACTACAAGGCGCGGTTGGAAGCCGCTCGGGAACGCCTCCGGGGGAGAGAGCGGCCCATGACGGGTGAGTGACAACCTGGGTGACGACGGGAGCGGACGCGGCTGGACGAGCCAGGACGACTAGGAAGTTCGGTTGCGGCTTGGCCCGGGTGCGTTGGCCAGGGCTTAGGCAGAGAACAGGGTCGGATCACCAATCTCGTACGGCTCCTCGATCCAGACGCCGTCAACGTACCTCGCCCGTAGCAGCTCTTTGTCCCAGGTCATCATCACGTTGACGCCAGCCTCCACGGCCGATGCAAGGTGGATCGCGTCGTAGTTGCCCAGCCGGTGCCTGTAGGCGTATTCCCTTGCCCGTAGGGCGATCCGCCGCGAGAATTCCACCCGCACCAGATTGGTGCTGTCTAGTGCGTTTCGGCATTTCTGGTCGAGTTCGGCTGGATAGGGATCGCCCTTGCCCCAACCTCGCGCCTCGACGTACGACAAATCGGAGATGACGACCTCCAGCTTCCTGGCTTCCGCCAAGCGCAGTATCGCAAGGACGGGCTCGCAGCCGTCCTTCTCCGTTATGGCGTAGATGAGCGTGTCCGAGTCGAGGTAGACCGAGGAGGGGTTATCAGGACGCGCCACGGATCTCCCTCAGGTAGTCCACCGGGTCCCTGCCGCCCGTGAGATTGGGGTCGAGGCCAATCAGGTCGGTGACCGGTGCATCCTGTAGCACCTCAAGCGACCGCATCTTGACGCTCAGGGGGCGGTCCTCGGCGTCGCGGGTGAGCCGGCCGGCGATCTCGACGCGCTTGCCCAGTGCTGCCCGGATCTCGTCCATCTGGCTCGGGTCGAACGTGACCGCAATCCTCTCCCCGGTGCGCTCGTGCCACAGCCCGGCTTCGCGGCGGTCGTGTAGCGAGATCGCGTCGAGGCGGCCAATCACTGACCCTATGGAATGCCGCCGAGTCTTCACAGCCGCGGCGAGGTTCTCGGCGGCTTGTCGCGTCACCATGACCCGCGGGCCCTGGGGTTTGCCGTTCTCAAGTAGTTCCAGGATCATGCCGTCGGATACGAGAAGGCCGAGCAGTTGCGCCAGCTCTGCCCCGGCCCGTGCGGCTTGCAGGGTCCACCCGGGGGGCAGCCCTTCCTGATGCTGCGCGGTGGCGAGGCCCATGACGGTCGTGCCGGCAATCTCCTTGATCGTCACGGAGGTGGCGCCGCTGGCGAGGCGGTTCGGGGCAAGCGTGGTGACGAGGCTGCCGAGGCGCACGTCCGTGAAGCTCCACGTGGTGTGGTCGCGGGAGACTGGTCGTTTGAGGGTGGCGTCTTCGAGGCGTCCGAGCAGGGTGAGGAATCGGTCAAGCACCGCAAGTGCACGCCGCGCGTCCGCTGATCCCTCCGGGCCCGGCAGCGTGACCCGCAGTTCCGTGCTCATACCGCTCACCATGTCATAGTCTTTCCACCCGTGGTACCGGCATAACGGGCTAGCGTTACCTGGCGTGGCGTTTCCGCTTCAGTTGCCGTTCGGCCGTCGGCCAGCCGGCAGGCCGGCGGGGGAGCCCTCTTTCGCGGTCCTGCTGGTCACCGCCTGCTGCGGTCCGGGGTCTCCCTTGCGCTCTACCTCAGCTCCTACTTCGTCCAGGCTCCCGAGGATCTCCACATGATCCCTGCCGGCGCGCTGCACGGCAGGTTCCTCGGCTGGATCCGAGAAGGCCGAGGCAGCAAGGAGGCAGCGTAAGCCTCGATATGGCTGGGTCGGGAACGTCAACGGACGAGGCCAGACACCTGCTCGTCGGCACGGGTCGCCACCAGCTGGCAGCAGTCGACCGCTTGGGACCGCATCCCCCCGACGGGGGTCGTCCCTTTCCCGGTCAAATACTCCGCCGCAGGTGGCGCCCTTCCTCACCCTCGCCGAACCCCGGCGTCCAACGGCCTCCCTGCGTCGGACGAATGCGGCCAGAATGCGGGCGCCGGCGTAGCCGTCTGGCGTGTGCGTATAACGATTCAGCGTCGCCCACGCCTGTTCGCGGCCCATGCCCTGCAGGGCGCGCCGTCCTCCCGCTCCGTGGTGACTCCGCCGACCACTCGCCGCCCCGCTATCGGACCAATGGCTTCACGCCTAAGGTTGGCTTCACCCGAGGAAGTTCCGCTGGTAGGGCCTCATGTCCACATCGAACGCGAGGGACTCGAAGTCTTCGGCGGACGCTCTGACCTCGAATTCCTCCCAACGTCCTCTTATCGCGGCGTTGAAGGACAACGAGTTGACAGCCGTCAATCAGACGTGGTCTGGCTGAAATCCCCCAACGAGCGGTCATCCGTACGGCTACTGGTTCCGGCCGTGACTGTCCTGGGTTTCTTCCCGGCTGCCCGATTCCTCGGCCTTCCGGATCGCGGCCGCCGACGCCTGCCGGGACAGCCGGCGGTATTCGGCCGTCACCACCGCAAGCAGGAAAAGGTCCACGCCGAGCGCGGCGAGCGCCCCGAACTGATTGACGGTGAAGCTGAAGATCTGCCCGAACAGCAGGTCGACCAGGAGCGCGAGCTTGAACAGCCGGAAGGCCCGCACCTGGTCGGTCGGGAGCAGCAAAGCCCCACGGATCCCGAGCACCGCCGTGATCAGCGCGGAGAGCGCGACCCCGAGCACGGCGCCCCATTCCCGCTGGTCGGGCAACTGGCCGGTGACCGCGTCCTCGAGGACTCTGAGCACCACGACGAAGGGCTCGCCGACGAGATACAGGACCACCAGCGACACCACCCACCGGTGGGTGGTCACCCAGGTCAGTGCCCGGCGGCCCCGGTCGAGCCAGGGCTGCCAGAACCGGGTGCCGGGTGGCTCCCGTCGGGGCACCGCGTCGAGCAGTCGGGCCACCGCCTCCTCCACCTCCGGGCCGCACCCGCGGACCAGCCGCGTCACCGCCGCACGGCGCCGAGGGGTGAGGCCGGTGCCGAGCCCGCCGACCACCGTGTACAGGGCGTTCGCCGTCCGCTCCTGGTCGGTGAGCCGGGTCCGGTCACGGATCGCCTGGGTGATCACCACTAGCACCGCGAACGAACCGTAGATGATGCCGGCGGCGGGGGCATAGAAGTAGTCGGTGCCGGCGGTGACGAACTTGCCGACCTCGTCGACGAAGAGGCCGAAGCCCGTCCCGCCCAGGATCGCGCCGAGGATGCGCGCCGCACTGCCCAGGAAGACCAGGGCAACGCCCAGACCCGCGGTCATCAGCAGGCCACCCCAGAGCACGTGCGCGATGTGGAGCCCGCCGCCGCCCAGCCTCGGGTAGCCGGCCGCCTGGAGGAAGGCCCGCGTGACCAGCACCGTCACCACCCCGGAGAGGACGAACGCCTGCAGGTACGACGGTGCCTCGAGGACCCGGGGCGGCATCGACCAGCGGGACGAACGAGCCGGCATGGTCCCGACGCTAGTAGGGGCGTCCCGTGCCCTGGGCCGGTTCGCCGGAAAGGTCGCGCCGTCGATCGCTCCGCCGGGGCGACCGGTCCCGGTGAATCGTCCGCTCCCCCAGTCGACTCCGCGGCCGCTTTTCCGCGGCCGGGTGCCACCACCGGTCTCCGCCCTGTGCGATCAGGCGGCGTCAGCAGGCACGGCCACCTCGACGGACGCGCTCCTACCGGACGGCGGGCATAGCAGATCAACTGCCGTTTCGGGCGTTGTCCACAGGTGGCTCCGTCGTCCACAGGCGCCGTCCGAGGGGCGGCGTGGCGGGGGTCGGAGCGAGCAGGGTTCCGAACCAGCGAATCCGAGCCGACCGCTGGAGGCCGTGATGCCACCCCGCACCTCCGTACCACCCCCTCGGCGCCTGCCCCTGCTCGTCACGTCCGACAGCGACCTGCTCGACGACCTGCTGCGGCTCGCCGCGGCCGGCGGCGTCGAGGTGGACCTCGCGCCGGATCCGGTGGCCGCCCGGTCCCGCTGGGCGCCCGCCCCGCTGGTGCTCGTCGGCACCGACCAGGCCCAGCAGTGCCTGCGGGCGCGCCTGCCGTACCGGCGTCGCCTGGTTCTGGTCGGTCGCTCCGGCGACCTTGAGCCCGGCTGGGAGGTCGCCGATCTGATGGGAGCCGAGCACGTCGCCACCCTGCCCGCCGCCGAGCCCTGGCTGGTGGACCGGTTCGCCGAGTGCGGCCCGGACCAGCCGGTCCCCGGCGGGGCCCGGGCCGTGGCCGTCCTGGGCGGTCGTGGTGGGGCCGGCGCGAGCATCCTCGCCGGCGGTCTCGCCGTCACGGCCGCCCGGTCCCGACTCCGCACGCTCCTCGTCGACGCCGATCCCCTCGGCGGCGGACTGGATCTCGTGCTGGGCTGGGAACAGCTGGACGGGCTGCGCTGGCCGGCGCTGACCGACGCCGAGGGACGGGTCGACGCGCCGGCTCTGGTGCGTGCCCTGCCGAGCCGGGGCGACCTGGTGGTGCTCTCGTGGGACCGGGGCGATCTCCTGCCGCTGCCCGCCCCGGCGATGGCGGCGACCCTCGACGCCGCCCGGCGTGGTCGGGACGTCGTCGTGGTCGACCTGCCGCGGCATCTCGACGACGCGGCGGTGACCGCCCTCCAGACCGTCGACCGGGCGTTCCTCGTCGTCCCCGCCGAGCTGCGGGCCACGGCCGCGGCCGCCCGGGTGGTCGCCGCCGCCGCGCCGCACTGCGCCGACCTGTCGCTGATCGTCCGGGGGCCGGCGCCGGGCCGGCTCAAGGCCGCCGAGGTCGCGCGCGCACTCGGGCTCCCGCTCGCCGGGACGTTGCGCCCCGAGCCCGGGCTCTGCCGGGGCCTGGAACGCGGCGAAGCCCCAGCCGCCGACGGTCGGGGTTCGCTGGCGGCCCTGTGCCAACGGATCGTCGGCGAGCTGACCGGAGCGCCCGCGGCGGGTGCGGCGTGACCGGGCCCACCGACGGGGACGCGCTCGCCGCCCGCGTCCGGCAGCGGATCGCATCCTCGTCCGCGCCGGTCACCCCGGCCGCGATCGTCTCCGCCGTACGCGCCGAACCGACCGCCGCCGTGCTCGGCGACACCACGCTGCTCCGCCTGGCCGACCGGGTGCACGACGACCTGGTGGGCGCCGGCCCGCTCGCTCCGCTGCTGGCGGACCCCGAGGTGACCGACGTGCTCGTCAACGGCGTCCGGGTGTGGATCGACCGGGGGCAGGGCCTCCAACAGGTCCCGGTGCCGGTGGGCTCGGTGGACGACGTCCGCCGGCTGGCGCAGCGGCTCGCGGCGGGCGCCGGGCGCCGGCTGGACGACGGCTCCCCGTACGTGGACGCGCGGCTCGCGGACGGCACCCGCCTGCACGCGGTGCTGCCCCCGGTGGCGACGGACGGGCCGTACCTGTCCCTGCGGACCTTCCGGCAGCGGCCGTTCACCCTCGACGAGCTGATCCGCCAGGGCACCGTGCCGCGTCCGGTGGCCCCGGTGCTGTCCGCGGTGGTGGCGGCCCGGCTCGCGTACCTGGTCGTGGGAGGCACGGGCTCCGGAAAGACGACACTGCTCAACACGATGCTCGGTCTCGTCCCGGCCACGGAACGGATCGTGCTCGTCGAGGACGCCGCCGAGCTGCACCCGAACCACCCGCACGTGGTGGGCCTGCAGGCCCGGACCGCCAACGTGGAGGGCTCGGGCGCCATCGGCCTGACCGACCTGGTACGCCAGGCGTTGCGGATGCGACCGGACCGGCTGGTGGTGGGTGAGTGCCGCGGGCCGGAGGTCGTCGACCTGCTGGCCGCACTCAACACGGGCCACGAGGGCGGCGCCGGGACGCTGCACGCCAACACCCCGTCGGACGTGCCCGCCCGGCTGGAGGCGCTCGGTCTGCTGGGCGGCCTGCCCCGGCCCGCGCTGCACGCGCAGGTGGCGGCGGCGCTCCAGGTGGTGCTGCACGTCCGGCGGCTGACGCGCGGACGGGTGCTGGAGTCCGTCTGCCTGCTCCTGCCGGAGGGGCCCGACCGGCTGGTCAGCGCCGTGCCGGCGTGGGTCCGCGGTGGCGGCCCGGCGTCCGCCGCCCGACGGCTGGCGGAGTTGCTGAAGGGGCGGAACGTCGCGGTCCCCCCGATCCTGCACGGGCCCTGGCCCGGATCGGCGGGGCCGGCATGATCCCGCCGTACCTGCTGCTGACGCTGGTCCTGGTGACCCTGACGGCCGTCGCGTGCCGGCCGCTGCTGGTCATCCGTCGACGCGCGTCCGGTGTCGACACTGCGCCGGTCGTCGAGGATCCCCTGGTCGCGTGGGTGACCAGCCTGCGGCGCGACCCTCCCGCGCCGGTCGGTGGCGCCCGACCGGACCGGGACGAGACCTCGACGTCGACTCCCGGCGACCTGCCCGCGGCCGGGCCGGCGACGAAGGTGGCGCGGATCCCGATCTCCCGGTCGAGGGTGGACACGCCGCAGGGCGAGCCGTCGCCGGCCGATCAGGGCCGGGCGTCGGTGGCGGGCCCGACCGGAGTGGGTGAGTGGTCGCCGGTTCCGGTCGGCCGGCCGGCCCGCTTGTCACGTGCGCCAGCGGCGGCCGACCTGCTCACGTCGCCTGGTACGCCGGGCACGCGTGGCCCGGGCCGCACCGGACCGCCGCCTCGGCGGGATTCCCGACGGCCGGGCGGGTCACCTCCGCCTGCCGGCGACGGCCGTCGGGCATCAACCTTCCGCACGGCGGTCGCCGGCTCGGGCCGGCCCGGAGCGACGGGCATGGCGGGTCGGCGTTGGTGGCTGGCCCCGCCGGCGTCGCCGAGGCGCGCCCTGCTGGTGGTCGGTGTGGTGACGGCAGCCCTGGGTGCCCTGGTGGGCGGTCCGGTGGCGGCGGTCGCCGCCGGGGCGTACGGCACGGTGGGAGTCCGCGCACTGCTGCGACGGGAGGCGTCGCGCAACGCCCGACGAGCCCGGAAGCAGCGGCTGGACCAGCTCTGTGACCTCGCCGCCGACCTGCGGGCCGGCCTGCCGGTGGCCCAGGCGGTCGCACTGTCGGCAGCCGTGACCGACGGGTCGGGAGGTTCGCTGGCCCGGACCGCCGTGCACCTCGCCGACCGGACCGGCGCGCCGCTGGCGGAGCTGCTGGAGCGGATCGACGTGGACGCCCGCTCGGCCGACCGGGGCGTCGCCGCCGCGGCAGCCCAGGCGGCCGGCGCGCGGGCGACCGCCTGGCTCCTCGCGGCACTGCCGCTCGGGGGAATGGGCCTCGGGTACGGCATCGGCGTCGACCCGGTCGCCGTGCTCCTGCACACCCCCGTCGGCGGGGGTTGTGCCGTCCTGGCCGTCGCCCTACAGGTCGCCGGGCTGCTCTGGGCCGACCGGCTCACGTCGATCCCCGTGCGAGACGCGTGATGGTCCGGACGGTCCTGACCGTGGGCTGCCTGTCCGCGGGTGTGCTGCTGGCGTCGGCCCTGTGGACGAGCCGTCGCCCGGTACGCCGCCTACGGGACCTGCGGCGCGCCCCGGCCGCCCCGCGACGGATCCGTTCAGCGACCCCGGCGGACGCGTCCAGCCGGCAGCGGCGCCGGCTCCGGCCGGACAGGATCCGGCTCGTCGCGGCGTTCGTCGGCGTGGCCATCGTCGTGGTGGTCGGCGGCTGGCCGGGGCTCCTCGGCGCGCCGGTCGCCACCGTGGTGCTGGACCGGGCGCTGCGGCGGGTCGAGTCGCCGGCCGTACGCGAGCGGCGCCGCCGGGAAGCGGAGGACCTCCCGCTCGCCGCGGATCTTCTGGCCTCGGCGATGCGCGCGGGCGCCCCGGTCGACCGTTCGGTGCTGGCCGTGGCGGAGGCGTTCGAGAGTCCGCTCGGGGAGCGTCTGGCCCGGGTCGGCCGGCTCCTTCGGCTCGGGGCCGATCCGGCGGAGGCGTGGGCGTCACTCGAACCGGTGCCCGGCGCCGAGCGGCTGATCGCGGCGGCGCTCCGCTCGGCGACCAGCGGTGCCGCCCTGGCCGGCGCGCTGACCCGCCTCGCCGACGACCTGCGGGCCGACCGGGCCACGGCGGCCGAGGCGGCTGCCCGTCGGGCCGGGGTGCTGATCGTGCTGCCGCTGGGGCTCTGCTTCCTGCCGGCCTTCATTCTCGCCGGTCTGGTGCCGGTGATCGTCGCCGTCCTCGGTGACGTGCTCTGACCGCCTTCGAGAAAGGACAACGCACATGCGCAGACTCATCGCCCGCCTTCGCGGGGACGCCGGGATGAACACCGCCGAGTACGCCGTCGGCACGCTCGCCGCGGTCGCCTTCGCCGGCATCCTGCTCAAGGTGCTGACCTCCGGCAACGTGCAGTCCGCGTTGACGGCCGTCATCGACCGGGCACTCAAGTGACGCGGCGCCGGTGGGCCGGCCGTGACCGCGGATCCTTCACCGCCGAACTGGCGGCCGGGCTTCCGGCGCTGCTGCTGTTCCTGTTCACGGGCCTGACCGCGGTCCACGCGGTGGGCACGAAGGGCGAATGCCTGCACGCGGCCCGGGAGGCGGCGATCGCCGCCTCCCGGGGCGACGACGGACGGGCCGCCGCTGACCGGGTCGCCCCGCCCGGGGCGGAGGTGTCCATCACCGTGGACGGGGACCGGGTACGCGCGACGGTCCGGGCCCCGGTCCGTGCTCTGGGTGCTCGGCTTCCCCGGCTCACGGTCGCCGCGACCGTTGTGGCCGCCGTCGAGCCCGGCGCCCACCTCCCGTGATCCGCAGATCGCCATCGGACACCTCCGCCCCAGACATGAGCGTAGATCTGCCGCGCTGGAATGACGTATCCGATCGGGGGGAACGACATGAGGGTCGACGTGGACGAAGACCGGGGTGGCGCGAGCGTGCTCCTGCTCGCCGTCGGGATCGCGTTCGTCCTGTTCGGTACGGCCGGCGCGGCGGTGGCGGCCACCCGGGTCGCGCGGCAGCACGCCGGTGTCGCGGCGGACCTCGGTGCCCTGGCCGGTGCCGGTGACGCCGTCCGGGGCGGTGCGGCGGCGTGCGCGTCGGCCGCCAGCGTCGTCTCGGACAACGGGGGACGGCTGGTCGACTGCCGGCTCGACGGGCTGGACGTCCTGATCACGGCGGAGGTGACGGTGACACCGATGCCGGGCCTGACCCGAGTGGCGACCGCCCGCGCCCGGGCCGGCCCGGTCCGAGCCGGGGCGGCGACGAACGGCGCGGGCGGCGGGGCGCGTCCGAGTTGACCCGGCGACGGCGCCCGCCCGAGCCGAAACCCGGGCCGGATTCCGGGCCGGAACCGGGGCCGAAACCCGAGCCGGATCCCGGGGCCGGAACCCGGGCCGGAACCGGGGCCGAAACCCGGGCCGGATCCCGGACCGAGACCGGGGCCGGTACCCGGCGACGGCGACGGCGACTTCGGCCCGGGCCGAAGGCTGACGTCAGCGGGCCTGGAGGGCGTCCAGGGCGATGGCCATCGCGATCACCAGCCGGCGGTCGATCTCCGGGTGCTGGATCTGGACGACGTACCGGTCGCGGAGACCCCACTGCTTGACGACGGAGAAGACCGGCTGGCCGTCCGCGACGAAGTCGAAGTGGTACGGCAGCCAGGACAGCGAGTCGACGAAGCGCCGGAGCAGGGCCACCGGCAGGGACCGTTCCTGCCCGGTCACCTGGGGCAGCCCGGCCTGCTCGACGTGCCAGGTCGAGCGGAGCAGGGACTGCGCGAAGTCCTTGCGGAACGCCCCGATCGGGTTGCCGGCGTGGTCGGTGACGTCGTACGTGGCACCGAGGTCGAGACGCTGCCGCGCCTTGAAGCCGAGCAGCGGCTGCTGCTTCGAGTCGTCGGTGTAGATCGTCACCTGCTCCTTGAAGGCGAGCCGCTTCTGCTGCGCGAAGGCCAACAGGCCGCCTTCGGAGCCGTCGGGGGCGACGGCGTGGACCTCGTACTGGTTGACCATCAACCGGATCCGCTGCCGGATGTGGAACTGCTGCTGAGCCTGCACATTGTCGGGTTGCATGAGATCTCCTTCAGAGGGTGGGGCGGAGTCTCGCACAGCCCGGGCCCCGCCGCCTGCCGCTTGAGCCCCGGACGGCCGCGTGTCAGCAGCGGCCGTCGGCCGTCGTGCGCAGGGCCCAGGTCTAAAGGATCTGGTGGATGGCGTGCAGCCGTTCGTTGATCTGGTCCAGCCGCTCGGCCTGGGCGAGCGTCGCGAGGGCGGTGCCGAGCGCGATCTGCTGGTCGGGAGTGAGGTTGTCCTGGTCGATCGTGTAGAGCAGGTCGACGGTCTCGGCGATGGTGTCGGCCATGATCCCTCCGTTGGCAGGGAGAAACAGATCCATGGAAGCGCTCCCAAGAATGCCCCGGCGCGCGACGTTCCATGCCCGGCGGGCACCTGGTGGGACGCCCTCACGCCGGAAGGTTGGCCAGCACCACGTCGAGGACCCGGACGGCGTCCGGCTTGGAGAGCGGGTTGTTGCCGTTGCCGCACTTCGGGGACTGGACGCACGACGGGCAGCCGGACTCGCAGGCGCACTCCGCGATCGCGTCCCGGGTCGCGCGCAGCCAGGCCGACGCCGTCCCGTACGCGCGCTCGGCGAAACCGGCCCCACCCGGGTGCCCGTCGTACACGAAGACCGTCGGCGCCTCGGTGTCCGGGTGCACCGCCGTGGAGAGTCCGCCGATGTCCCACCGGTCGCAGGTGGCCATCAGCGGCAGCAGCCCGATCGCGGCGTGCTCGGCGGCGTGCAGTGCGCCCGGCACGTCGGCCGGGTCGACCCCGGCCGCCGTGAGGGACTCCGGCGAGAGAGTGAACCAGACCGCCACGGTGCGCAGCTCACGGGCGGGAAGGTCCAGCGGGCGGGTGTCGATGACCTCGCCGGTGGCGATCCGCCGGCGCTGGTACGACACCACCTGGCTGGTCACGTCGACCTCGCCGAGGAAGAGCCCGACCGGCCCGGCGTCCACGTACGACCGCACCGACACCACCGACAGCGACGTGACGTCCCGGGCATGGGTGGACCAGTCCGGCTCCTCGGGGTGCACCAGCGCGCACCCGTCGGCGAGGTCGAGGGTGTCGACGACGTACGACACGCCCTGGTGCAGGTAGACCGCCCCGGTGTGGAGCAGGAAGTGCGACGACCCACCGTCGACCGTGCCGAGCAGGCGGCCGGTCGCGGCCTCCACCACGCAGACAGGCGCGCCGTCCTCGCCGCGCAGGTCGACCTCGGGGCGTTCCCGGTGCCGCCAGTACCAGCCGGTCGGCCGTTGCCGCAGCGCGCCGGCCTCCACCAGCGCGTCGACGGCCTCCTTCGCGCCGTCGCCGAACAGTTCCAGGTCGGCCGGGGTGAGCGGCGCCTCGGCCGCCGCGCACGCCAACTGCGGCCCGAGGACGTACGGGTTGGCCGGGTCGAGCACGGTCGCCTCGACGGGCGCCCCGAAGACCGCCTCCGGGTGGTGGACGAGATAGGTGTCGAGCGGGTCGTCCCGGGCCACCAGTACGGCCAGCGCCTCCTGGCCGGAGCGCCCGGCCCGGCCGGCCTGCTGCCAGAGCGACGCCCGCGTGCCCGGGTAACCGCAGATCAGCACCGCGTCCAGCCCGACCAGGTCGACACCCAGTTCCAGCGCGTTCGTCGAGGCCAGCCCGAGCAGGTCGCCGTGCAGCAGCGCCCGCTCCAGTTCACGCCGCTCCTCGCGCAGGTAGCCGGCCCGGTAGGCGGCCACCCGCTCACCGAGCCCGGGCACCGCGTCGTCCAGGGCGCGCCGGGCGTTCGCGGCCACCACCTCGGCGCCCCGCCGGGATCGGACGAAGGCCAACGTGCGGACCCCCGACGCGACCGTGTCGGCGAGCAGGTCCGCGGTCTCCCGCAGCGCGGACCGTCGGACCGGCGCGAGATCGACGTCGTCGGGGGAGGCGGTGGCCGCGGGCAGCAGCGGCGGTTCCCACATCGCGAAGGTCACCCCGCCGCGCGGCGACGTGTCCTCGGTGACGGCCGTCACCGGCAGGCCGGTGAGCCGCCCGGCCGCCGCGGCCGGGTCACCCGACGTGGCCGAGGCCAGCACGAAGACGGGGGTACGCCCGTAGCCCGCGCACTGCCGCCGCAACCGGCGCAGCACGTGGGCGACGTGCGAGCCGAACACCCCCCGGTAGGTGTGGCACTCGTCGACCACCACGTACGCGAGTCGACGCAGGAAGCCCGACCACTGCGCGTGCCCGGGCAGGATGCCGTGGTGGAGCATGTCGGGATTGGTCAACACGAACCGGGAGTGCCGCCGGATCCACTCCCGCTCGGCGCGCGGGGTGTCCCCGTCGTAGCAGGCGGGGCGTACCCCCTCCAACTCCAGGTCGGCGACGGCGCGCACCTGGTCGGCGGCGAGCGCCTTGGTCGGCGCGAGATAGAGCACGGTGGCCCGGGGGTCGGCGAGCAGGGTGGCCAGTGCGGGCAGCTGGTACGCCAGCGACTTGCCGGAGGCCGTGCCGGTGGCGACGACGACGTGCGTCCCGGCGTACGCGAGATCGGCCGCCTCGGCCTGGTGCCGCCACGGCGCGACCACGCCCCGGCGGGCGAACGCCGCTCGCAGCTCGGCCGGGGCCCAGTCGGGCCACGGCGCGGGCGTGCCGGGGCGGGCCGGCACCCGCTCCACGTGCGTGACCGGGTCGGCTTCGCCACGGGCGCGCAACCGGGCCAGCAGGTCGGCCGGCGCGGGGCCGGGGCCGGCGCTCGGCGTGGCGGCGACCGACGGCTTCAGGTCGTGGCGCGGCGTCAGACGCGCCGAGCTGAAGCTGTCGACAGTCACGTCCTGCACTCTCGCACGGGTGTTCGGAGATGAAAAGCAGGGGCCCGGGGTAAGAGGTGGGCCGCCGCCGGTGACCATCAGGGCATCCGGCGGTAGTGGTTGAATGCCCTGGAGAGTTTACGGCTCTTGCGAGGAGGAACCGATGGAGCTGTCACTGGCGACCCGCACCGTGGGCGAGCACACGGTGCTCGAGGTCGGCGGTGAGGTGGACGTCTACACCGCCCCCCGGCTGCGCGAACGGCTCCTCGAACTGATCGACGGCGGTGCCCGGCACGTCGTGGTCGACCTCGGCCGGGTGGACTTCCTCGACTCCACCGGGCTCGGCGTGCTGGTGGGCGCCCTCAAACGGCTGCGCACCGCGGGCGGCACGTTCGCCCTCGTGTGCGACAAGGAGCCACTGCTGAAGATCTTCCGGATCACCGCACTCGACCAGGTCTTCCCGCTCCACCCGACGGTCGACGCGGCGACCGGCGCGTGATGGCCACCGTCCGCCTCTCGTTCTCGCCGGCACCGGTGCACGTCCGCACCGCCCGACTGGTCGGGGTCGCGGTCGCCCGGCGGGCGGGCGTCCGGGAGGACCTGCTCGACGAGGTGCGGCTCGCGATCGGTGAGGCGTGCACCCGGGCGGTCGCCCTGCACCGGCAGTACGGCCTGCCCGACCCGGTGCTGGTGGAGATGTCCGACTCGGGGGCGTACGCCGTGCGGGTCGTCGACCGGGCGCCGATCGAGGCCGGGATCGGCCTGGCCGCGCTGCCGCCCGACGAGTTGGCCAAGGAGTCGCTCAGCGAGGACGCCCTGACCACCGGCGTCGGCTTCGCGCTGCTCGCCGGCTTCGTCGAGGACCTCCAGGTGCGTCCGGTGGACGAGGGAGTCGGCACCGAGGTGCGGATGGTGTGGCCGGTCGCCCGCTGACCTGATCTTTCTTGCCGCAGGCCGCGTCCCGATCAGGGGGCGCGGCCTGATCGTCATGGACGCCCTCCTATATCAGATTTCTCCTCATAACACAGCGACGAAGATCATCCGGACACGGTGGCCCCTCGGTGTGACCTCCGACACTGCGGAGGGCTACAGTACCCGGGTTGTCAGCAAGTGATCCATCCCGCACCCAGCGGGAACGGTGTTCATCGCTGGTCCGCTCGGGGTGGGTTGGCGCGTGCTTGCGACACCGCATCCAGGCGCCGGCCGGTGCGTCTCCACCGGTCGGGCGCGAGCGTTCGGTACAGGAGGACACAGATGTCCGACACCTTGGCCGCAGACAGCGGCGGGATCTCCCTCACCGGGGACAATGTCACGTACGTGGTTCTCGCCGCCGTGATCGCGGCCGTGGCGCTGGTCTTCGCCGCCACGTTGACGAGGACCGTGCTGGCGGCCGGCAGAGGCACCACCAACATGCAGGAGATCTCGGGGGCGGTGCAGGAGGGCGCCTCGGCGTACCTGCTCCGGCAGTTCCGCACCCTGGCGATCTTCGTGGTCGTCGCCGTGGTGCTGCTCTTCCTGCTGCCGGTGCACGACACCGACGGCAGCGAGACGGCGGTGAAGATCGGCCGATCGGCCTTCTTCGTCGTCGGCGCGCTGTTCAGCGCGTTCATCGGTGGCGCCGGAATGTGGCTGGCCACCCGGGCCAACCTGCGGGTCGCCGCAGCCGCCCGCGAGCGTGAGGGCGGCCGCGAGGCGGCCATGCGGATCGCGTTCCGCACCGGTGGCGTGGTCGGCTTCCTCACCGTCGGCCTCGGTCTCCTCGGCGCCGCGCTGGTCGTCCTGTTCTTCAAGGGTGACGCCCCGACCGTGCTGGAGGGCTTCGGCTTCGGCGCCGCGCTGCTCGCCATGTTCATGCGGGTCGGCGGCGGCATCTTCACCAAGGCCGCCGACGTCGGCGCCGACCTGGTCGGCAAGGTCGAGCAGGGTATCCCCGAGGACGACCCGCGAAACGCCGCCACCATCGCCGACAACGTGGGTGACAACGTCGGCGACTGCGCCGGCATGGCCGCCGACCTGTTCGAGTCGTACGCGGTCACCCTGGTCGCCGCGCTGATCCTCGGCCGCGCCGCCTTCGGCGAGCAGGGCCTGGTCTTCCCGCTGATCATCTCCACCATCGGTGTGCTCGTCGCGATCATCGGCGTCTTCATCACCCGGCTGCGCGCCTCGGACCGCTCCGGCCTGACCGCCATCAACCGGGCCTTCTACATCTCGGCGCTGCTCTCCGCGGTGCTGGTCGCCGCCGCCACCTGGGCGTACCTGCCGGCGACCTTCGCCGAGCTGGAGGGCGGCCTGACCGACGTCGACGAGAACCCGCGCGTGGTCGCCATCGGCGCGGTCGTCATCGGCATCGTGCTGGCGGCGGCGATCCAGGCGCTGACCGGCTACTTCACCGAGACGAACCGCCGCCCGGTGCAGGACATCGGCAAGAGCAGCCAGACCGGCCCGGCGACCGTCATCCTCGCCGGCATCAGCGTCGGCCTGGAGTCGGCGGTCTACTCGGCGCTGCTGATCGCCGCGGGCGTCTTCGGCGCGTTCCTGCTCGGCGGCAGCTCCATCACGCTGTCGCTGTTCGCCGTCGCGCTGGCCGGCACCGGCCTGCTCACCACGGTCGGCGTGATCGTCGCCATGGACACCTTCGGCCCGATCTCCGACAACGCGCAGGGCGTGGCGGAGATGTCCGGTGACATCGACGAGCACGGCGCCCGGACGCTGACCGAGCTGGACGCCGTCGGCAACACCACCAAGGCGATCACCAAGGGCATCGCGATCGCCACGGCGGTGCTCGCCGCCACCGCGCTGTTCGGTTCGTACACCGACACGCTGCGCACCGCGTACTCGGACGCGGGTGTCGCCGACGTCGGCGCCGAGATCCTCAACTCGCTGAACGTGGCGAACCCGCGCAACCTGGTCGGCCTCATCATCGGCGCGGCGGTGGTCTTCCTCTTCTCCGGGCTGGCCATCAACGCGGTGTCCCGCTCGGCGGGCGCCGTCGTGATGGAGGTCCGCCGGCAGTTCCGCGAGCTGCCCGGGATCATGGACCGCACGCAGCGCCCCGAGTACGGCAAGGTCGTCGACATCTGCACCCGGGACGCGCAGCGCGAGCTGATGACCCCCGGCCTGCTGGCGATCATGGCGCCGATCGCGGTCGGTTTCGGCCTCGGGCCGGGCGCCCTGGCGTCGTACCTGGCCGGCGCCATCGGTGCCGGCACGCTGATGGCGGTGTTCCTGGCCAACTCCGGTGGCGCCTGGGACAACAGCAAGAAGATGGTCGAGGACGGCGCGTACGGCGGCAAGGGCTCCGAGGCGCACGCCGCGACGGTCATCGGCGACACCGTCGGCGACCCGTTCAAGGACACCGCCGGTCCGGCAATCAACCCGCTGATCAAGGTGATGAACCTGGTCTCGCTGCTGATCGCCCCGGCCGTGGTGGCCTGGAGCGTGGGCGACGAACGCAACACCGGCCTGCGGATCACCATCGCGGTGGTGGCGACGCTGGTCGTCGTCGCGGCGGTCGTGTTCAGCAAGCGCAAGGGCGTGGCGATGGCGGACTCCGGCACCGGCACCGGCGCCGGCAACCCCGACCAGCGACCGGAGACGGTCAACGCCTGAACCCGACCCGGTCCCCGGCCGGCGTGGCCGGCCGGGGACCGGCGGGCCGACATCGACCGGGGACCGGCGGGCCGAGCGCAGGACCGGCGGGCCGACATCGACCGGGGACCGGCGGGCCGACATCGACCGGGGACCGGCGGGCCGACATCGACCGGGGACCGGCGGGCCGACATCGACCGGGGACCGGCGGGCCGAGCGCAGGACCGGCGGGTCGGGCCTGACCGGCCGGGGACCGCACACCGGCCAACCTGACCGGTGTGCGGCGGGACGCGACGCCGTACGCTGCAACGCATGCGTACGTGCCGGGCGGCAGCCGCCGGAAAGCTGACGGCGCTGCTGGCCACGGTCGTCCTGCTGGGCGCGGGCTGCGCCGGCGGGCCGAGCCCCCGGGCCTGGGCGGCGTCGGTCTGTTCGGCCCTGACACCCTGGCGCGCCGAGATCAGCAAGCTCACCAGCAGCACCGACCAGCAGATGACCGCCCAGACCACACCGGCGCAGGCCAAGGAGAACCTGGTGCGGCTCTTCGACGGCGCGGAGCAGGCCAGCGAGACCGCGCGGCGCAAGGTCGAGCAGGCCGGCATTCCGGACGCCGAGAAGGGGGCCGAGGTGTCGGAGGGCTTCCGGACGTCGCTGGCGCGGATGCGCGACGCGTACGGCAAGGCGCGCGACGTCATCGACGGCCTGAGCACCAGCCAACCCACCGTCTTCTACGACGGGGTGCGGGCCGCGGTGGAGACGCTGAACCGGGAGTACGACGCCAGCGCGCTGGACACCACCCGGCTCAACTCGGAGGAGTTGAAGCGCGCCTTCGCCGAGGTCCCCGAGTGTCGTTGAGCGGTGCCGCCGGATCGTCGGACGCGGAGTCGCTGCCGACGCTCTTCCCGGTGCCCGAGCCGGCCGTGCCGGCTCCCGCGCGACCCGCTCGCCGGCGGCGTCCCGCCCCGCCCGCCGATCCGCCGTCCGTCGGCGCGGCGGACCCGGGCGCCGGGGCGGATCCCGGCACCGCCGAGGCGGACGAGGGCCCGGGGCGGAGCGGCGGGTCCCGCCCCGCCGGCCATCCGCCGGACCCGGACGATCCCCGCCGGCAGTTGACCTTCTTCGGCGCCGAGGCCACCGACCCGTCCGTCGCCGACCTGGCCGGCCTGCTCGCCGGGCCCGCCGACGTGTCGGTCATGGGCGGCACCGCCCGGATGGCGGTGGTGGTCGACGCCGCGTGGCGGGTGCACGTGCTCGTCGCCGAACTGGCCGCCCGGGGCCTGCGGGCGAGCTGGGCGGAGACCGGGGACGGGCGGCACGCGGTGCGGACGTCGTACACCCGGCTCCTGAAGCCGCTCGCGGCGGCGTGGCTGGACGGCCCGGCGAAGCGCCCGCCGGACGGCTTCCACCTGAACGGCCGGCGACTGCGGCTGTGGCTCGCGGCCGCCGGGTCGGTGGAGCCGCCGGACGTCCTGCTGCGCCTCGGCGCCGCCGCCGACGCGCACCTGGCGGCGGTCGGCGCCGCCCTGGCCGCGGCCGGCCTGCCCAACGCCGTGCTCGACCCCGATGTCCCCGCCTACCGCGTCACCGGTCGCCGCGACCTGACCCGCCTGACCGAGCTGATCGGCGACCCCCCGCCGCGCACCCCACCGGGATCCTGGCCCATCCGCCCCTGAGGACGAGGGACGAGGGTGGGGGCGGCGAACGGGTGGGGACGGGTCGGCTGCAGGGCTGGTTCGTCACGGGAGACCACTCGGCGGGCCACGGGCGGTGTACGGTGGCGCCGTCCGGCCCCGCCGGCCGCGAGAGGGAGTGGTTTGTCGCCCGCGAAACCCGAATCGCGGGCGACGCGTTACGTTGGACATCCGGACCGCCGGGCCCGGCGGGGTCGAGTGCGGCCCGAACCGGGCGGCCGGGCGGTCACGAACAGGAGTGAGGTCGGGGAGAGACGTGCCGAGCAACGCTGGAACCACCCGTCTGGTCATCGTCGAGTCACCGGCGAAGGCCAAGACGATCTCGGGCTACCTCGGCCCGGGGTACGTCGTGGAGGCCAGCTTCGGGCACGTCCGCGACCTGCCGCGCAACGCCGCCGACGTGCCGGCGAAGTACAAGGGCGAGCCGTGGGCGCGGCTGGGCGTCGACGTCGACAACGGCTTCCACGCCCTCTACGTGGTCTCGCCGGACCGCAAGCAGCAGATCAGCAAGCTGACCAAGCTGGCCAAGGAGGTCGACGAGATCCTCCTGGCGACGGACGAGGACCGCGAGGGCGAGGCGATCGCCTGGCACCTGGTGGAGACGCTCAAGCCCAAGGTGCCGGTCAAGCGGATGGTCTTCCACGAGATCACCAAGCCGGCCATCCAGGCCGCGGTGGCCAACCCCCGGGAGATCGACCGGGACCTGGTCGACGCGCAGGAGGCCCGCCGCATCCTCGACCGCCTCTACGGCTACGAGGTCTCGCCGGTGCTGTGGAAGAAGGTCATGCCGAAGCTGTCGGCGGGCCGGGTGCAGTCGGTGGCGACCCGCATCGTCGTCGAGCGGGAGCGCCAGCGGATGGCGTTCCGCACCGCCGAGTACTGGGACATCCTCGCGACCCTCGCGGTCGCCCGGGCCGGCGAGGGGCCGCGCACCTTCAACGCCACGCTGATCGCGCTGAACGGCGACCGGATCGCCACCGGCAAGGACTTCGAGCCGACCACCGGCCGGGTGAAGGCCGGCGCGGGTGTCGTCCACCTGGACGAGGGCGGGGCGCGCGGGCTGGCGGCCCGGCTGGAGGGCCGGCCGTTCACGGTCACCCGGGTGGAGGAGAAGCCCTACCGCCGGCGGCCGTACGCGCCGTTCATCACGTCCACCCTCCAGCAGGAGGCGGCCCGCAAGCTGCGGTTCTCGTCGCAGCAGACGATGCGCACCGCGCAGCGGCTCTACGAGAACGGCTACATCACCTACATGCGTACCGACTCGGTGAACCTGTCGGAGACCGCCATCGCGGCGGCCCGCCGGCAGATCGTCGAGCTGTACGGCGAGCGCAGCGTGCCGCCGGAGCCGCGCCGCTACACCGGCAAGGTGAAGAACGCGCAGGAGGCGCACGAGGCGATCCGCCCGGCGGGCGACAACTTCCGCACCCCGGGTGAGGTGGCCAAGGAGCTGTCCGCCGAGGAGTTCAAGCTCTACGAGCTGATCTGGCGGCGCACGATCGCCTCGCAGATGACCGACGCGGTCGGCTCCAGCGTGTCGGTGCGCATCCGGGCGACCACGGCCAGCGGCGAGGAGGCCGACTTCGGCGCCACCGGCAAGACCATCACCGACCCGGGCTTCCTGCGCGCGTACGTCGAGTCCAGCGACGACGAGAACGCCGAGGCGGAGGACGCCGAGCGCCGCCTGCCCACGCTGGTGAAGGACCAGCCGCTCACCGCCGACGAGCTGGCCGCGCAGGGCCACCACACCCAGCCGCCGGCCCGCTACACCGAGGCGTCCCTGGTCAAGGCCCTGGAGGAACTGGGCATCGGCCGCCCGTCGACGTACGCGTCGATCATGCAGACCATCCAGGACCGGGGGTACGTCTTCAAGCGCGGGCAGGCGATGATCCCGTCGTTCCTGGCGTTCGCGGTGGTCGGGCTGATGGAGCGGCACTACCCGCGCCTGATCGACTACGACTTCACCGCCAGCATGGAGAACGAGCTGGACGAGATCGCCGGTGGCGACCACGCGGCGGTCGACTTCCTGACCGCGTTCTACTTCGGCAGCGCCAACGGCGCCGGCGACCAGGACATCGCCCGTTCCGGTGGCCTGAAGAAGCTGGTCACCGAGAACCTGAGCGACATCGACGCCCGCAGCGTCAACTCGATCCCGCTGTTCACCGACGACGAGGGGCGCGAGGTCGTGGTGCGGGTCGGCCGGTTCGGGCCGTACCTCCAGCGGGCTATTCCCGGCGAGGTGCCGCCGCCGAAGGCGGAGGGCGAGGAGGGCGGCGCCCCGGGCGACCGCGCGCCGATCCCGGAGGGGCTGGCACCGGACGAACTGACGCCGGAGAAGGTGCACGAGCTGTTCCTCGGCGGTGGGGGCGAGCGCAAGCTCGGCGACGACCCGGCCACCGGCGAGCCGATCCTGCTCAAGTCCGGCCGGTACGGCCCGTACGTGGCCAGCGGCGAACGCAAGTCGTCGCTGCTGCGTTCCCAGTCGCCGGACTCGCTGACCTTCGAGGAGGCGCTCAAGCTGCTCAGCCTGCCCCGGCTGGTCGGCGTCGACCCGGAGGGCAACGAGGTCTTCGCCAACAACGGCCGCTACGGGCCGTACGTCAAGCGGGGCGAGGAGTTCCGGTCGCTGGACTCCGAGGACAGGATGTTCACGGTCACCCTCGACGAGGCGCTGGCCCTGCTCGCCGCCCCGAAGACCCGCCAGCGCCGGGCGGCCGCGCCGCCGCTGCGGGAGATGGGCGTCGATCCGCTGACCGAGAAGCCGCTGGTCATCAAGGACGGGCGGTTCGGGCCGTACGTGACCGACGGGGAGACCAACGCGTCGCTGCGGCGCGGCCAGACGCCGGAGGCGCTGACCATGGAGGAGGCGTCGGAGATGCTCGCCGAGAAGCGGGCGAAGGGTCCGGCGCCCCGCAAGAAGGCGGCGAAGAAGGCCGCGCCGGCCAAGAAGACCGCGGCGAAGAAGACCGCCGCGGCCACCAAGGCGACGGCGGCGAAGAAGGCGACGACCGCGAAGGCCACCCCGGCCAAGAAGGTCGCCCCGAAGAAGGCCACGACGTCGACGGAGTGACGCCGTCTCGGGCCGCGCGGTGTCATGGCGGCCGCGACCCTGCTCGGCGCCCTTTGCTCTGCTTCAACGGACGCAACGCTTTCTGAGCGGAACCGGTGCGTGGAGTGAAGCAGAGCAAAGGGGCCGGACCGGTCACCCGAGCCCGGCGGCGGGGGCGTCCGGCGTCAGGAGCCGAGGACCCGGTCCAGGTGGGGCGACGCGAAGACACGGTCAGGGTCGAGGCGGTCGCGGACCTGCTGGAAGGCCTGCCAGCGCGGGTACGCGGACGCCAGCGACGCCGCGTCGCGCCAATGCAGCTTGCCCCAGTGCGGCCGGCCGCCCAACCCGGCCGCCACCTCCTCGAAGGCCCGGAAGTACGGCTCGTACGGCATGCCCACGTACTGGTGGACCGCGATGTACGCGGAGTCCCGGCCGTGACCGTGGGACAGCCAGACGTCGTCGGCGGCGGTGAACCGCACCTCCACCGGGAACAGCACCTTGAACGGTAGCCCGTCGACGATCCCGCGCAGGGCGTCCAGGGCCGGTACGAGGGCGTCGCGCGGCAGCGCGTACTCCATCTCCACGAAGCGGACCCGGCGCGGGGTGCAGAAGACCGCGTCGGAGCGGCCGGTGTAGCGGCGTTCGGCGAGCGCCCGCGCGGAGACCGCGCTGATGGTCGGTGCGAGCGCCGGCACGGCGCGGCCCAGCCGGCAGGCCCCGGCGAAGACGGTGTTGGCGAGGAACTCGTCGTCCAGCCAGCCCCGCCAGCGGGGCAGCGGCCGGTCGTCGGCGGGCACCCGGTCGTTGGTCTTGACCTGCACCCGGTCGGTGTACGGGAACCAGTAGAACTCGACGTGGTCGTGGCGGCCCAGCAGGGCCGGCAGGTCGGCCAGCACACCGGCGAGGGGCGCCGGCCGCTCGTGCGCGAGCAGCACGAACGCGTCCACGCAGCGCAGCGTCACGTCGACCAGCACGCCGAGCGCGCCGAGCGAGACCCGGGCGGCGGCGAACACGTCGGGCTGCTCGTCGGCGGAGCAGTGCAGCACCTCGCCGGTGCCGGTGACCAGGGTGAGCGACTCGACGAACGTGGACAGGCAGCCGTACCCGGCGCCGGTGCCGTGCGTGCCGGTCGAGATCGCGCCGGCGACGGTCTGCGCGTCGATGTCGCCGAGGTTGGGCAGGGCCAGCCCGTGCTCGGCGAGGAGCCGGTTGAGCGCCCGCAGCGTGATCCCGGCGGGTACGGTGACCAGTCGACGGTCGACGTCGACGCGGACGCCGGTGTCCAGGTCGGAGAGTTCCATCCGGTGCCCGTCGGTCAGCGCGACGGCGGTGAAGGAGTGGCCGCTGCCGACCGCCCGGATCCGCTCGCCCGCTGTGGCGGCGGCCCGGACGGCGTCGGCGACGTCGTCGACGGACCTGGGACGCAGGACGGCCGTGGCGGTGCCACGCTGATTGCCGGCCCAGTTCGACCAGGCGGTTACGGAGGGTGCGGTGGCGACCATGGGACACTCCTCGACATGAATATGAACTGACTTCATATCAGGAACGTTGTACCTGGTAAATACCGCAATCGAGGTCCGCTCGTTGTACCGGTAGTCACGGACTCGTGACGTGCAGATATGTTCATCCGTCGAAGGGGGGTGGCGCCGAGTGTCCACACCAGCCGCCACGACCGGGCCGCTGCGCCGCGTACCGGTGCAGGGTCGAAGTGTCGCGCGGGTCCAGCGGATGCTGGACGCCTGTGCCGAGCTCGTCGACGAGGTGGGGTACGAGGGGCTGACCACGACTCTGCTCGCCGAGCGTGCCGAGGTGGCGATCGGGTCGGTCTACCAGTTCTTTCCGGACAAGCGGGCGATCGTGCAGGCGCTGACCCTGCGCACGATGGAGTCCTACCTCCAGCGGCTCGACGAGAGGTTCGCCTCGGACGACCTGACCCACTGGTGGGACGGTGTCGACGCGGCGATCGACGAGTACATCACGATGCACCGTACTGTCCCGGGGTTCCGTACCCTGCACTTCGGCGACGTGGTCGACCTGCACCTGCTCGATGAGCAGCGGGACAACAACGGGGTGATCGCCGATCAGCTCGCCCGCGTGCTCACCGAACGCTTCGGGCTGACCGACGTACCGGACCTCCGGTTCCACCTGGAGATCGCGGTCGAGGCCTCCGACGCGCTCATCAAGCTGGCGTTCCGCCGGCAGCCGGAGGGCGACGCCCGGGTGCTGACCGAGGCCAAGGCGCTCATCCGGGAGTACCTGCACCGCCAGGTCGACGCCCGGGAGAGCGCGGGCCAGCCGGCGGAGGTGGCCCAGCCGGCCTGACCGCCGTACGACCTGCCCGGACCGCCCGCAACCGGCCCGGTCGGCGGCGACGCGACCACGCAGGCGCGTCGCCTCGCCGGCGGCTCACAGGAAGGCCCGGCCCTCACCGCGGTACGTCGGGACGGTCGCCACCACGGTGTCGCCGTCGACCAGGTGCAGCTCGTTGACGTGCTCGGCGAGCTCGCCGGCCTTGGCGTGCCGGAACCACACCCGGTCGCCGACCCGCAGCGTCGCGGCGGCCGTGCCGGTCAGCGGGGTCTGCACCTCGCCGGCCCCCTCGGTGCCGACCAGCTCCAGCCCGACCGGGAGGACCGGCCGGGGGAGCCGGCTGCGCTCGGCGGGGCCGGAGGCGATCCAGCCGCCGCCGAGCACGGTGGCGTAGCCGGGGGCGGGACGGCGGACCACCGCGCAGGCGAAGAACGCCGCCGGGGTGGGGCGCCAGGCCCGGTAGGCGTCGAACAGCGTCGGCCCGTACAGGCCCGATCCCGCGGTGACCTCGGTGACCGCGGGATCGGCGCTGGTGGCGGCCACGCTGCCGGTGCCGCCGCCGTTGACGAACTCCAGGTCGGCGTGCTCGCGGACGGCGGCCACCGCCGCGCTGCGGCGGGCCAGCAGCTCGCGGTACGACCCGCGCTGGGCCAGCCGGATCGCCGCGCCGAGCGCCGCCCGCCCCGGCGGCGCGTCGCCCAGGCCGGCGATCTGCGCCTCGTACGCCATGAGGCCGACCAGCCGGAAGCCGGCGCGGGCCGCGACGGTGGCGGCGAGCGCGCCGGCCGCCCGGGCGCTGTGCACCGGTGAGCGGCGGACGCCGACGTGCACCCGCCCGCCCAGTGGCCGCCACGACGCGTCCAGGTCGAGGCACACCCGCAGCTCGGACCGTCGATCGGGGGCGGCGACCGAGTCCACCAGGTCGAGCTGGTCGGTGCCGTCGACCATCAGCGTCACCGCGGCGGCGAGCGCCGGGTCGGCCGCCAGTTCGGCGAGCGCGGACCGGTCGGCCGTGGGGTACGCCACCAGCGCGTCGTCGGTCACGCCGGAGCGGACCAGCCAGAGCGCCTCGGGCAGGGTGAACGCCATCACGCCCCGCCAGCCCGGGTTCGCCAGGGCGCGGGCGATCAGGTCCCGGCTGCGGACGGACTTGCTGGCGACGCGGACCGGCTTACCTGCCGCGCGGTCCACCAGTGCGGCGGCGTTGGCGTCGAACGCGGCGAGGTCGACGACCGCGTACGGCGGGTCGAGGTCCGCGGTGGCGCGGTCGAGTCGATCGCGAAGGTCGTGCCTGTCGGTGGCCACGTGGTGCACGCTAACCGTCCCGGGCTCAATGCGAAATACCCTCGCGTCCGTCCGGGCTGCGGTGGGTGGTCGCGTCGGCCTACGCTCGGCGAGCAGGGGAATGTCGCGGTGGGGAGGGTCCCCACCGGGTCTAGAGTGTTGCACCGGGACCGCCCAGCGATGGGCCGCCACGTGGAGGTACGGCCATCGAAAGCCAGCAGAACGGCGAGTCGCCCGGCGTGTCGCCGTCCGGAGCGCAGCCCGACTCGACCGGCGCCCAGCCGGGCCCGTCCACGTCCGGAGCCAAGACCGCCGCGCAGCCCGACCACTCGGGCTACGCCGCCATCCGCTCGGTGCTGCGCATCCGCCCGTTCCGGCGGCTCTGGATCGTGCTCGGCGCCGCCTCGTTCGGCGACTGGTTCGGCCTGCTCGCCACGTCCGTCTTCGCGGCCTCCCAGGTGGAGGGGAGCACCGCGAAGGGCGCGGCCTTCGGCGGCGTGATCGCCGTCCGCCTGCTGCCCGCCCTCGTGCTCGGTCCGATCGCCGGCGTGCTCGCCGACCGGTTCGACCGGCGGTGGACGATGGTCATCTGCGACGTGCTGCGGTTCCTGCTGTTCGCCTCGATCCCGCTGGTCGCGCTGCTCGGCGCGAGCGGGCCGGTGGTGGTCGGCTGGGCGGCGGTCGCCACCTTCCTGATCGAGTCGGTCACCCTGCTCTGGATCCCGGCCAAGGAGGCCGCGGTCCCCAACCTGATCCCCCGGGCGCGACTCGAGGCCGCCAACCAGCTCACGCTCATCACCACGTACGGCATCACGCCGGTGCTCGCCGCGATCGTCGCGGCGGTGCTGGACCGCAGCGTGCGGACCGTCACCGGCGGGGACCTCCCGTCCTGGGCGGAACCGGCCCAGCTCGCGCTCTGGATCAACGCGTTCTCCCGGCTGGCGACCGCCCTGGTCGTCGCGTTCGGCATCCGCGAGATCAGCCAGGCGCGGCCCGGCGAGCGGGAGCGCACCGAGCAGACCATGCTCCGCCAGTTCACCGAGGGCTGGCGGTTCATCGGCAAGACCCCGCTGGTGCGGGGCCTGGTGCTCGGCATCTTCGGCGCCTTCGCCGGCGGCGGCATCGTGATCGGCACCGCCCAGTTCTTCGCCACCTCGCTGAACGCCGGCGACGCGGCCTTCTTCCTGCTCTTCGGCGCCATCTTCATCGGCCTGGCGGTCGGCATCGGCCTCGGGCCGATGATCGTGAAGGAGATGTCCCGCCGCCGCTGGTTCGGCATGAGCATCGTGCTGGCCAGCGCGGCGGTGATGACCCTGGCCTTCGCCATCCACCTGTCCATGGCGATGGTCGGCGCGATCCTGGTCGGCGCCGGAGCCGGCATGGCCTTCCTCTCCGGCGTCACCCTCCTCGGCGGCGAGATCGCCGACGAGGTCCGCGGCCGGGTGTTCGCCGTCGTGCAGATCGGCACCCGGCTGGTGCTGATCCTCGCCATCGCGCTGGGCAGCCTCCTCGCCGGTCTGGGCGGCTCCCGCACCCTCGACGTCGCCGGCGCCGAGTTCTCGGTCTCGTCGACCCGGCTGCTGCTGCTCGTCGCCGGCGCCGCCGGCATCTTCGCCGGGATCAGCGCGTTCGGGCAGATGGACGACAAGAAGGGCGTCCCGGTCCTGGCCGACCTGTGGGGCTCGGTACGCGGGCGCCCGCTGATGCCGGCCGAGCCGTTCGTCTCCACCGGGCTGTTCGTGGTGTTCGAGGGCGGCGAGGGAGCCGGCAAGTCCACCCAGCTCGGTCTCCTCGCCGACCGGCTGCGGGAGCAGGGGCGGGACGTGGTGGTGACCCGCGAGCCCGGCGCCACCCCGGTCGGCGAGCGGATCCGGTCCCTCCTGCTCGGCCAGCCCGGCTCCGACGTGCCGTCGCCGCGCGCCGAGGCACTGCTCTACGCCGCCGACCGGGCCCACCACGTGGCCACCGTCGTCCGGCCGGCACTGGCCCGGGGCGGCGTCGTGATCAGCGACCGTTACGTCGACTCGTCGCTCGCGTACCAGGGCGCCGGGCGGACGCTGCCGGTCGACGAGGTCTCCTGGCTCTCCTCCTGGGCCACCGGTGGGCTCAAGCCCGACCTGGTGGTGCTCCTCGACGTGGATCCGCGTACCGGCCTGTCCCGGGTGGCCAGCCGTGGCGAGGACCGCGACCACCTGGAGGCGGAGTCGGTGAGCTTCCACGAGCGGGTCCGGTACGCGTTCCTCGACCTCGCCGCCGCCGACCCGAAGCGCTACCTGGTGCTGGACGCCTCCCGCCCGGTGACGGAGATCGCCGAGTCGGTGGCCCGGCGGATCGACGAGATGGCGGGCGCGCCGGGCGGCATCGCGCACCCTCGCCCGGCGAGTGGCCCGGACACCTCCGTGCAGCCGGAGTTATCCGACGCGGAGCTGGTGACGATGGAGCATCGGACCTGATGCCGGACGTCTTCGCCGACCTGGTCGGCCAGGACGAGGCGGTCGACACCCTGCGCCGGGCCGCCGCGGCGGCCGCCGCCGTGCTGCGCGCCGCCGCGCACCGGCCGGACGACGCCGACGAGCTGGCCGCCCTCGTCGAGGAGGTCGAGGTGGCGCCGGGCGCGAGTGGCGTGTCGCCGGGCGACCCGGGGGCGGGCATGACCCACGCCTGGATCTTCACCGGGCCGCCCGGCTCCGGCCGCTCGGTCGCCGCGCGGGCCTTCGCCGCCGCGCTGCAGTGCGTCCACGGCACCGGCTGCGGCACCTGCCCCGGCTGCCACACGACGCTCGCCGGCACCCACGCCGACGTCCGGCTGGTGGTGCCGGAGGGGCTCTCCATCGGCGTCAGCGAGATGCGGGCCCTGGTGCTGCGCGCCGCCAGCACCCCGTCCGGCGGGCGCTGGCAGGTGGTGGTCATCGAGGACGCGGACCGGCTCACCGAGGCGGCCGGCAACGCGCTGCTCAAGGCCGTCGAGGAGCCCCCGCCGCGCACCGTCTTCCTGCTCTGCGCCCCGTCCACGCACCCGGACGACATCTCCGTGACGATCCGGTCGCGGTGCCGCGTCGTACCGCTGCGGCAGCCGCCGCCGGACGCGGTGGCCGAGGTGCTGGCCCGGCGGGACGGGATCGCGCCCGACGTGGCACGGTGGGCCGCGGCGGCCGCGCAGGGGCACGTCGGGCGGGCTCGGCGGCTGGCCCGCGACCCCGAGGCGCGCAAGCGGCGGGACGCGGTGCTGGCGGTGCCTCGCCGGCTGACCGGGGTGGGTGCCGCCTTCGACGCGGCCTCCGCGCTGATCGAGGCGGCCGAGGCGGAGGCCGAGGCGTCGGTGGCGGAGACGGACGCCGCCGAGCGCGCCGCGCTGGAGACCGCCCTCGGCGCGGGTGGTACCGGCCGGGGCGCGGCCGGCGCCATCCGGGGTGCCGCCGGGCAGCTCAAGGAGCTGGAGAAGCGGCAGAAGTCCCGGGCCACCCGGGCGCAGCGGGACGCGCTGGACCGGGCCCTGGTGGACCTGGCCGGCTTCTACCGGGACGCGCTCACCATGGCGCTGCGCGCGTCCGTCGCGCCCGTGCACACCGACACCGCCTCCCTCGCCGAGGCCGGAGCGCGGAAGTGGGACGCCGAGGGCGCGCTGCGCCGCCTGGAGGCGGTGCTGGCCTGCCGCGCGGCGATCGAGGCGAACGTGAAGCCCCGCATCGCCGTCGAGGCGATGATGCTCGCCCTCTGGAAGGGCTGACAGCCGCTGGCAGCTCCCACCGGCCGGACCGGTCGTCCACAGGGCATCGACAGGCGCGATTGCTGTGCGGTACGGTCCGGTGTGCCATGCACGGTGACCATGACGCCACGCTGAGTGAGGTCCGGGTCCGTCCGGGAGGAGCGCGGATGCCGCGGGGGGAGATCGACGAGGCCTGGATCGAGGAGGCGGTGCGGCGCTACCGCCGCGTCGAGTCCCTCCAGGCCGAGTTCGACCAGGCGGTCACGACGGTCGAGGTCACCGTCCGCTCGCCGGACGGTCTGGTCGAGGTGGTGGTGACCGCCGGCGGGCGGATCACCGACGTGCGGTTCCTCGGCCCCCTGCACAACCGTCACCCACGCGACGTCGCCGGCTCCGTCCAGGCCGCGGTCGCGGCGGCCGCCGACGCCGCGCAGTGGGCCCGGGAGAAGCTGCACAACGAGACGTTCGCCGCCTACCGTCCGCTCGCGGGGGCCTGACATGGACGTGCTGCGCGCCCTCGCCGCCCGGCTGGACGCGGCGAGCGAGACGCTGGCCGGCCTGTCCCGCGCGGTCACCGCCGGCGACCCGGCCGAGGTCGCCTTCGGCGGCGACGCGGCGGGCCGGCCGGGCGAGATCGGGCGGGCCCTGCACCGGCAGTGGACGGCGGCCACCGGTGACCGGGCCCGGGAGGCCCACGCCGCCGCGCTGCGCCTCGCCGCCGCCGCGGCCGCTGTCCGGGACGCCGCCGACCGCTACGCCGACGTCGACCGGGCCGCCGGCCGCCGGCTCGCCGGGGAGGCGTGATGGATCCGCTGGACCGGCTCGCCGAGCCCGGCCTCGACCTGCTGCGCCGCGTCGACACGCTGCTCGCCGCCGGCGCGCCCGAGGGGCACCGGGTCTGGCCGCTGCTGCGCCGCATGCAGGTGCTCCCCGGCGAGGCCGTCCGGAGCTTCCTGCACCTGCACCCCGCGCCGCTGGCCGGTGCCGGCCGGTCGGTGCGCCGGCTCGTCCCGGCGTACGACGAGGTCTCCGCCGCGCTCACCGACCCGGTGCTCTGGTCCGGCGCGGCCGCCGGCGCGTACGGCGAGTCCCGCGCGGCGCTGCTGCGCCACCTCGACGAGGGGCCGGAGAGCCTGGTGGGGCGGTTGGAGTCGACCGCCGGGTACGCCGACGCCCTCGCCGACTGGGTGGAGGGCAGTCGGCTGACGCTCGCCCGGGCCCTGGCCGACGTGCTGCGGTCCACCGAGGCGGTGGCGGTCGTCGCCGCGACGTCGGTGCCGCTCGCCGTGTCCACCCCGCGCGCCTCGGCCGGGCTGGAGGCCGCCGAGATCGCGGCGCGGGTGCTGGCGGTGCTCTGCGTCGCGTACGACGGCGCGGAGACGCTCCTGCGGCAGTGGGGGCCGAGCCTGGCCGAGACCCGGTGGCGCGCACCGGTCAGCGGTGACCCCCGTTACGACGCCTCGACGCGGGTGGGCCGGTGACACCTGCGGGTGCCTTCGACATGGCGCACGGCGTCGCGCTCGTGAGCCGTCCCCGGCTCCCGGCGCCGACGCCGTGGCCTTCCCCTGCACCCCCCGCAGGTCTGCCTTCCACTCAACGCCCCGGGCCGTGATTTGTCCCGCCGGTTGCGACGGAATCAGCCGTCCGGGCGAGGATCATCGGCCCGGCGGGACGGCCCGTGGATCGGCCGATTCGATCGACATGAATGGCTGCACGGCGTAGTCGTCCCGCGACGCCGGCCGGGCCGGGACGGTCCGGGGGACGTAGGGTGAGGGCATGGGCATGCTGTGCGCGGTCAGCTTCCACCGGTACGGGCGCCTCTACTACCTGGACCCGGGCGAGTTCCGTCCGCAGGTCGGCGACAAGGTGCTGGTGCCGACGGACGACGGGCCCGAGGTTGCCGAGTGCGTCTGGGCCGCCCAGTGGGTGGCCGACGACACCGACGGGTTCCCCAGGTTGGCCGGGCTGGCGCAGGAGGAGGACCTGCGCCGCGACGAGGCGCTGCGCCGGCGCAAGGCGGAGGCCAAGGTCGCGGCGAAGCGCCTGATCCGGGAGCACGGCCTGCCGATGAAAGTGGTCGCCGTGGATCATGTGCTCGGCGGCGGGGAAGGCGGCGAGCGCAGCACCATCTACTTCACCGCTCCGCACCGGGTGGACTTCCGGTCGTTGGTCCGGGATCTCGGCGCGACCCTGCACTGCCGGGTCGAGCTGCGCCAACTCTCCGCGCGTGACTCGGCCCGGGTGCAGGGCGGCATCGGTTCCTGCGGTCGGGACCTGTGCTGCGCCACCTTCCTCACCGACTTCGAGCCGGTGACCATCCGGATGGCGAAGGACCAGGACCTGCCGCTCAACCCGCTGCGCATCTCCGGCGCGTGCGGCCGGCTGATGTGCTGCCTGAAGTACGAGCACCCGCTCTACCAGCGCTTCCAGGAATCCGCCCCGGCGATCGGCGCCCGGGTGAGCACTCCGGAGGGGCAGGGCCGGGTCGTGGGCCACAGTGTCCCCCGGGACGCGGTGACGGTCCGCCTCGACGCCGACGGCTCCCGCTGTTCCTGCAGCCGCGCCTCCGTCTGCACCCCCCGCCAAACCCACGACGCCCACTACAACCCCTAACCCCACCCCCACCCCCACCCCCGCTCCGGGTTTCGCCGTGTTGATCATGAAGTTAGCGGGTGTTTTCGCGATCAACCCACCCGCTAACCTCATGATCAACGTGGGTCGGTGGTCAGGTCACGGTGATCGGGGGTTCGGACAGGCGGGGGGTTAGTGGGGTCGTCGGGATCAGCCAGGAGGACTCGGGGGACTGGTCGGGGTTGATCCGCCAGTCGCGGGCCACCCGGTCGACGCCGATCGCGTAGATCGTCAGGGTGCCCTCCGGGCTGATGTAGAGCCGGACGAAGCCCTTCGAGTCCTCGATGCCCTGGCCGGCGAAGAGTTCGTTGACGTTGACCCCGAACGCGCCGGCCACCAGCAGGTACGCGGCCACCACCTGGCTCGCCAGCAGACCGATCACCGGGCCGTACAGCACCACGGCGGCCACCGCCGGCAGCGGCCAGGGCCAGTCGTGGAACGGCAGCGCCAGCCAGGCCCACGTGCCGGCCGCCGCCAGCCCGAGGTGGGTCACGCCGTGCCCCACACCGAGGATCCAGTGCCGTACGTGCCGCTTACCCCCGGAGGAGGGCGGCTTGGCGAAGAACGCCGCCCCCAGCAGCGTCACGAGCAGCATCGCCACCAGCGGCACGCTGAACAGCCGCTGCTCCGTCCCGCCGCGGTTCGTCGCGACGCCGGCCATCGCCAGCATCAGCAACGTGTGCAGGGTGCCGAGCAGCGTGGTGAAGCCCGGGTTGCGGAACGGCAGCCGGGGGAAGATCCCCCAGGCGTACCGCCGGGACCGCGCCGCGTCGGGGTAGCGGCCCGCCAACTCGTACGTCCGGGACGCGCTCGCCCGGCGGGCCAGGGTGTCCCGCGGCGGGACCTCGATCCGCTCCGGCAGCTTGTGCGTGGGATAGAGGTACGCGCCACCGCCGCCACACGTGACCATCTGGCGGTCCGGGCCGGCGTACCGCGCGTAGTGGTGCAGGTCGCCGGAGATGATCAGCTTCACCTGCGCCCCGGTGGGCGCGACGATGGTGCGGATGAAGTAGTCGATCGAGTCGTACGCCGTGGGGTGGTCGACGGCCTTGACCCAGGTCGGCGCCGGCACGGCCAGGATCACCCGGCTCTCCGGCCCCAGCCGCTCCGCCACCGCGTCGAAGTAGGTGAGCTGCGGGTCGTCCAGGTACGAACCGGACTGGTCGTCGAGGCCGAGCAGCCACCAGTCGGCCGGCAGTTCGATCGCGAAGTACGACCGTGACTGGCCGGTGCCCCAACCGCCGAAGTGCCGGTCCCGGGACCGGACGAACAGGCGCAGGAAGGCGGTGAGGCCGTCGTACCAGTCGTGGTTGCCGGGGACCGCGAACAGGGTCGGCCGCTCGGGCGGGGTGACCGGCAGCGCCGCCTGGTAGGGGCCCTTGCACCGGTCCTCGTACGCCTCGAAGGCCGCCGACGGGTAGACCTGGTCGCCGCCCATCACGAGGGTCTGCGCCCGGGGCAGGCGGTGCCCGTCCACGACCAGCTCGCGCTGGGCGAGCAGGTACGCGACCGAGTAGGTGGCGTTGAAGCCGTCGCCCAGGTCGGCGACGTAGTCCAGCCACAGCCCGCCGTCCGGCCCGACCTGCTTGGCGATCTTGGCGTCGAGGGCGTTCTGGAGTTCACGCTTGTCCAGGTACGCCCCGAACAGCATCGCCAGCAGCGTACGGATGCCGGTGCTGATCAGCAGGAACGGCGCGAGCCACGGCACCGGCTTGCGCGGGGTGAAGCCGAGTTCCAGCGGGTCGATGCTGGTCGGCCGACGGGCGGGCCGGCCACCGGCCGCCTCGCTGGCATGCGGGCCCCCGGGTGGCGGGGTGGCCGCGGGTTCGTGCGGCACGCTCTGGTCGTCCGGCGATCCGGAGGGATGATCGTCCGTCATCCGCCGGAGCGTAGTGCCGGTCGGCGCGCGACGCTGTCCGGTGGACGTCCGAACGCGCCTCGGCTTCGGGCCGGCGGTGTGGTGGGGATCCCGTTCGGCGGTGCCGGAGGGGTGGCGTACACTTGACGCTCGTTGCCGCCTTAGCTCAGTCGGCTAGAGCGACGCACTCGTAATGCGTAGGTCGACGGTTCGATTCCGTCAGGCGGCTCCAGAGAAAGGCCCAGGTCAGCGGCGTGATCGCCGGTCATGACCTGGGCCTTCTCCATCCGAAGCAGGGGCATGGAAACGATCGGGACCGTCGCCCGTCTGCCAGGCTCCAACGTCATCTGGCGGGTGGATCATCGTACGGTGAAGCCGCCGTGGCTGACCGTCTGTCTCAGCCAGTCAATCCAGGCTGCCCACAGGTCATCTTCCTCCAACTCTGCCCGCAAAATCGGTGACGACGCCTGGTAGCAGTCGACGGCCTGCTCGACCTCCCTCGCTCCTATACCAGCCAAGGGCCGTTACTCGACAGCTTGAACTCTGGGATGCCGACCATTCCGGGGACCGTCTGGGCCGAGGCCGCCTGTTCGGCCTCCTTGTACGCGTCACGCCGACGCTGATCGGCGGAATGCCAGTCGTCGATGCCATCGAAGGGCCAGGCGGGGAAAGGCTGCGGGGTTGCCTGGTAGGTCATGCCCGTGCGGCGCATACCGCCACGGCAGAAGGCCATGCCGGCGATGTTCAGATGGAACTGGTAGGCAGCGGCAAGCGTCTCGTATTCGCCCAGGCATGGGGGAGCGTGTACGCACAGGTCTCCCAGGCCAGAGCACGCCTCGAGGCGAGAACGAGCAGTGGCAGCAGATTCGGGTAGATCAGCCCACTCGAGGTCGTAACTCATGGGACCCCTTCGCTCGTGATCAGTGCTGCGGGCGGAAATCCGGACCGTCGGCGGTTGTGACCAGTTCCCAGCCGAAGGCCTCCAGTGTGATGTCTGTCCGGGCGCCGAAGGCCTCGAACAGTGCGGCGACCGGGCCATCCGGAAGACTGTCGGCGACATCGCCGAACACCGCAGCCGGGGACGCCCCGAGCTGCCGCGCAACAATCCACGGCAATGCCAGACCCACCATGAGGTCCCGGCCGTCATCGGGTTCCAGACACCCGGCGAGCCCTGTTGCAAGCAACGAACGACGCAGCAGGTCGGGACGGTTCTGCCTCAGGGCCAGTGTGGCGAGGCGCGCGCCGTACCGCCCGAGGGCGAGCGAAGCAGAGGGATCGAGGGAACTGATGAACCTTTGATCCATGCGTTGCGGCGCGCGGGCGAGGATCGCCTCCGCCTGCCGGTCCTGCTTCCCCGGGATTCGCTCCAGGTTGGGCTTCACCGCGCCAGGATGACAGAACCCGACCAGTTCGACTGCCCCGACGCGAGGCCCAAGGCCAAGCCGCTCCGCGGTCGCCTACGGCGAGCCTTGCCTCGACCGGAGGACTCGCGCAGGGACGAGCCTGCTTGATCGAGGAGATCCCGCCGACGCGCCCATGATGGGCCATCCATAGGCCAGTGTCCGCGAGGCTGAGACCACCTTAACCGGAGACAGCCGATCTAGGCAGGCCTCGTTGTGCGCCGCGACAATGATCATCTACGGCCGTCACCGACGCTGGCCGACAGCAGTCTTGATCTTTGCGAGGCGGGGCCACCTATGATCGGTGGCTCGCGTCGGGGAGGTCGGATGGAGACATGGCGCTTCGTGGCCGCTGTCATGACGAGTCTGACCATGGGCCTTATCGGTGTCGCCCTGGCCATCAACTTCCGAGGCGTGACGGAGTGGCACGTGCGGCGGTCGATGGCCACCGCGGGCGCGCTACGGCGAGTTTCGGCCGAGCCGATGAGGAAGCCGCAGGCGTCCGGCCCTGCCCGGCGAGCGGTCCGCATCCGCGGTTCATGGCGGTCGCTTCCTACCCTCGCGTCATGACCGAGCCCCAGCTTTCTTGCCCGCTCTGCCGAGGCACCGAGTTCCAGCAGGAGACGGCACGTCAGGACAGCCGGTGGGGGTTGACGAGCCACCGCATGACCTTGATGATCTGCCGTCGCTGCAGGTACGTGCTGCACTTCTATGACCGGCACAGCATCTTTGATTTCGACTGACGGCATTCCTTTGGCGTTCCGGGCCGTCGTGGCCACCGGCGAAGACGTCGATGCCATTTACCCTCGCACTGCCGAATTCGGCCTCTCGGATATCAGCAGGCATGGAAATGCCTACGTGCCGTGCCTGCCTGTCTCGATCAGCCCAGCGCCACGCTGCTCGACCTGCTCTGCGACCTTGGCCATGAACCAGCGCATGACCTCGTACGGGATGTCGCGTTCACCGGTGCTGCCAACGTGGATCGTCGGCTCGGGGGCCATGTCCTCGTCCGGTACCACCGCGACGAGGAAGGCCGGACCTGGCAGACGGGTAACGGCGTTCGCCTCGCTCAGTTCCATGCACCAGGCGTCCATGTCATACGCAAACTGAACCGAGTACGGAACCCCGGCATGTTCGAACTCCTCTGCCACGGCAAGACCGTACAGCCATCCATGCAGCAAGGCCCGGCGCGCCGCCGAGCCGCAGCGGGACCGCCCGGGCAGCCAACCGAACGGCGGGCTGCGCTACGAGGGCCTGCGCGCCAAGAGGCAGGCCTGCTGCCGCTTCAGCCCCTTGCCCGGCTCCTGCACGAGCCGGGCGACGACGCCCAGTCCGGCGCGGCTCAGCAACTCGGCCACGTGGTCGGGCGGCAACAGGTGGGTGTCGTAGGACACCGGGTGGCCGTACGCGTGCGTCGGGCGCAGGCGCTCGTCCCCGACGTGGAACCCGACCAGGAGGTGGCCGCCCGGGGCGAGTGCCCGGTGGAACTCCGCGAACACCGCCGGCAGTTCCTCCGGCGGCAGGTGATGAACGGACCACCAGGCGACGATGCCGCCGAGCGTCCCGTCGGGGACCGTCAGCGCGGTCATCGAGCCCACGTCGAAGCGGAGGTTCGGGTACGTCCGCCGGGCGACCTCCACCATCTTCGGTGACAGGTCGACGCCGGACACGGACACGCCCAGCGACTCCAGGTGGGCGGTGACATGGCCCGGACCGCACCCGAGGTCGGCGACCGGCTGCCCGCCGCCGGCCCGGACGAACTCGGCGAACGCCCCGAGCATCCCGCGTCCCAACGGGTCCGCCGCGAACCGCGGCGGCACCAGCTTCGCGTAGTCCTCGGCGACGGTGTCGTACGACTTCCGTACGGCGTCCAGGCGGGACGGTTCAGTCATACCGAGACGGTAGGGCCGGTGCGATCACCCCCGGACCGTGACGGTCAGCCGTCCCACCCCTTGCCGGCAAGAAGTGAACGGTGGTTCAATTCTTGCGTGGCGTACCGGACGACCGAGCGGGTCAGGGCTCGGCTCAGCGCGTCCCGCGAGCGGACGATCGCCGCGGCGCTGGAGATCATGGCCGAACACGGGTACGCCGGCTGCACCGTCGCCGCCGTCGCCGACCGCGCCGGCATCGCCACCGGTAGCGTCTACCGCCACTTCCCGACCAAGGCGGACCTGTTCGCCGAGGTGTTCCGGACGGCGTCGCAACGCGAGATCGACGCGGTCGCCCGTGCCGCGGCGCGGGAGCGTACGGCGGCGGCGCGGCTCGCGGCCGTCGTCGCCACGTTCGCCGGTCGGGCGTTGCAGGCGCCACGGCTGGCGTACGCGCTGCTGGCCGAACCCGTGGACCCGGCGGTCGACGCGCAGCGGCTCGTCTTCCGCCGCGCCCACGCCGACCTGATCGCGGGGTACGTGGCGGCGGGCGTGGCCTCCGGTGAGCTGCCCCCGCAGGATCCGGAGCTGACCGCGACCGCGCTGGTCGGGGCGCTCGCCGAGGCCATGGTCGGCCCGCTGGCCGCCGGGGTCGCCGGCCCGGACACCATCCCCGGACTGACCCGATTCATCCACCGCGCGCTGGGAGTGTCACCGTGACGACGCACGAGGTGTTCAACCAGGTACCACCGCTGGTCGGCTACGACGCGGCGGATGACCCCGCCCTGCTGGAGGGCCTCGACCGGGAAGGGGCCGGTTGGGCGGCCGCCGAGCTGCGCGAGCTCGGCCGGCTCGGCGGCGGCGCGGAGGCGATCGAACACGGTCGGCTGGCCAACGAGTACCCGCCGGTGCTGCGGACCCACGACCGGTACGGCCACCGCGTCGACGAGGTGGAGTTCCACCCGTCCTGGCACGAGCTGATGCGGACCGCGGTGGGGCACGGCCTGCACGCCGCGCCGTGGGCCGACGACCGGCCGGGCGCGCACGTCGCCCGCGCCGCGAAGTTCTACACCTGGCGGCCGGACGCCGGGCACGGCTGCCCGATCTCGATGACGTACGCGGCGGTCCCGGCGCTCCGGCACGCCCCGGAGCTGGCCGCGCGGTACGAGCCGCTGCTGACCGCCTCGACGTACGACCCGGGGCTGCGCCCGCCGCTCGGCAAACGGGGACTGCTCGCCGGCATGTCGATGACGGAGAAGCAGGGCGGGTCCGACGTGCGCGCGAACACCACCACCGCGCGGCCCGAGCCGGACGGCAGCTACCGGCTCGTCGGGCACAAGTGGTTCACGTCCGCGCCGATGTGCGACCTGTTCCTCACGCTCGCCCAGGCCCCCGGCGGGCTCACCTGCTTCCTGGTCCCCCGGGTGCTGCCCGACGGCACGCGCAACCCGATGCGCCTGATGCGGCTCAAGGAGAAGCTCGGCAACCGGTCCAACGCGTCGTCGGAGATCGAGTACGAGCACGCGGTGGCCTGGCGGGTGGGGGACGAGGGCCGGGGGGTCCGCACGATCATCGACATGGTCAACCTGACCCGGCTCGACTGCCTGATCGGCGCGGCGGCCGGGATGCGCCAGGGAGTGATCACCGCCGTCCACCACGCGGCGCACCGCCGGGCCTTCGACCGCTACCTGGTCGACCAGCCGCTGATGCGCAACGTGCTGGCCGACCTGGCGGTGGAGTCCGAGGCGGCGACCGTACTCATGCTGCGGCTGGCAGGCGCGACGGACCGTTCGGCGCGCGGCGACGCCGGCGAGACCGCCTTCAAGCGGCTGGCCGTCGCCGTCGGCAAGTACTGGGTGTGCAAACGCTGGCCCGGGCACGCCGCCGAGGCCCTCGAATGCCTGGGCGGCAACGGGTACGTCGAGGAGTCGGGCCTGCCCCGGCTGTTCCGCGAGTCGCCGCTGAACTCGATCTGGGAGGGGTCGGGCAACGTGGCCGCGCTGGACGTGCTGCGCGCCCTCACCCGGGAGCCGCAGGTGCTGGCGGCCTTCGAGGCGGAGGTGGACGCCGCCGCGGGCGCCGATTCCCGGCTCGACGCGGCGGTGCGGCGGCTGCGTACCGAACTGGCCGACCCGGGTGAGGTGGAACTGCGGGCCCGGCACGTGGTGGAGCGGCTCGCGCTCGTGCTCCAGGGATCGCTGCTGGTGCGCCACGGCCACCCGGCCGTCGCCGACGCCTTCTGCGCGTCCCGGCTCGGCGGCGAACACGGCTACGCGTACGGGACCCTGCCGGCGGGCGTCGACCACGCGGCGATCATCGACCGGGCCACCCCGAAGGTCGGCTCACCGGAGGCGTGAGCCAGCGCGACCGTCGATGGGTTTCGGAGTGCCGACCGGTCCATGATGCGAAGGGCCCGGACCACAACCCTGGGGGTACGCGGGCACGTTCGCCGACCCCGACGGTCACCTGTGGATGGTGACGGTCCGGCCGCGGGCGGCCTGACGGCACGGGCCCGGTGGCACCCCGCCGGCGGGAGCTACCGGGCCCGTCGGGCGACGACCGGTCAGCCGTCCCGCCGGGGCGCGGGCGGGTAGTTGGCGACGCCGCTCTCGGGGACATCCGTCACCACGTACTCCGTCTCGGTGGTGGGCGTCGGCGTGTCGTCCTCGTCGCCGTCGGCGCGGTGCCGGGCCGCCGCGGTCGCCGCCGCCCCGGCGACCGCCGCGCCCGCCACCGCCGCTCCGGCGGCCACCGCCGTGCCGGAGACACCGGCCTTGCCGCTGTCGCCCCGGGTGCCCGCGGCGTACTCGACGCCCGGCGTGCCGACGCCGGCACCGGTGTCGACCGTGCCGCGCCAGGCCCCGGTCTCGGCGCCCCGGCTCTCGATGAACGACTTGAACCTCTCCAGGTCGGACTCGGCCTGCCGCTCGACGACGTTCAGCTTGTCGCCGGTCTTCTCGACCAGCCCCTCGGGCTCGTACTCCAGGTGCAGCCGGACCATCGTGCGGTCCGTGTCGACCGGCTGGAAGTAGACCGCACCGGCGTTCGTCGCGCCCTCCGTCGCCGCCCAGGCGACCTTGCGGTCCGGCACCTGCTCGAGGATCGCCGCGTCCCACTCCCGCCGGACCCCGGCGATCTCGGCCACCCAGTGCATCCGCCGGTCGTCGAGCTGGCGCACCTCGCGGACACCGCCCATGAACTTCGGGAACTCCTCGAACTGGGTCCACTGGTTGTACGCGGTGCGTACCGGCACCTGTACCTCGATGGACTTCTCCACGGTCGTGGTCATGATGATTCCTCCTCGTCGGCCGTCCTCGTCGACCCCGAGGAATCAGTACCCTCGCCCGTCAGCTCAAACGTAGAGGCGGCGGGCGTACTCCGGGCCGTAGTGGCGTTCCAGGTCGGCCAGGTTCTCCGCCGGCGCCTCCACCTCCTTCACCAGCCGGGCCCGGGACGGCAGCACCTCCGGCGACCAGGTCTCCGGCCGCCACAGGTCCGACCGGAGGAACGCCTTCGCGCAGTGGTAGAAGATCTGCTCGATCTCGACCACGACGGCGAGCACCGGACGGTGCCCGCTGACCACCATGGAGTCGAAGAACGGCGCGTCGCGCAGCAGCCGGGCCCGCCCGTTGATCCGCAGCGTGTCGGTGCGCCCGGGGATCAGGAAGATCAGCCCGACGTGCGGGTTGTCGAGGATGTTGCGGTAGCCGTCGGCACGCTTGTTGCCGGGCCGCTCGGGAATGGCGATGGTCGTGTCGTCGAGCACGAGGGCGAAGCCGGGCGGGTCACCCTTCGGCGACACGTCGCAGGTGCCGTCCGCCCCCGCCGTGGCGACCAGGCAGAACGGGGACGCCGCCAGCCACTGGCGGTCCCGCTCGTGCAGACGCGTCCGCTCCTTCGCGGCGGCCCGGGGTGCCGGCGTGCCCAGCAGCTCCCGCAGTTCCTCGTGGGTCGTGATCTCCGCCGTCACGTGACCGTCCCCCGTCCGTTGACCATGGTGGCGACGTACCACTACCCGACAGCCTAGGCGGCCCTCACCAGGGCGAGGTTTGCCCGCCGGAGGCAGGGGTACCGCCTCACCCGACCCGCCGGCAGGACCCGAGCAGGAGGCCCGTCATGGAGAGCCGACTCAAGGTGCTGGGCCACCCCGTCCACCCGATGCTGGTGATGTTCCCGGTCGCCCTGCTCGTCACCGCGGTGCTCTTCGACATCGTCGACACCGTGGGCGGTCCCGACTTCCTCGGCGAGGTCGCGTACTGGAACATCACCGTCGGACTGGTCGGCGGCCTGCTGGCCGCGGCGGCCGGGACGTTCGACCTGCTCGCCATCCCCACCGGCACCCGCGCCAAGCGGGTGGCGCTCCTGCACGCCGCCGCGAACGTGGCGGTGATCCTGCTCTTCGCCGCCGTCTGGGCGGTCCGGCTGAACGCCGAGTCCCGGGCCGCCGGCGGCGCGCTCATCGCGATCGAGGTCGTCGCCCTGGCCATCCTCGGCATCAGCGCCTGGCTCGGTGGGGAACTGGTCGACCGGCTCGGCGTCGGCGTCGACCGCGACGCCAACCTGGACGCGCCCAGCTCGCTGCGGTCCCCGGCGGCCACCCAGCGGATCGGAGAGGTGAGATGAGCGAACACAGCGGTGGCGGTTCCGGCCGGGGTTGGCGCGGACGGCAGCAGGGCTGGGACCCGATGGGCGAGTTGCAGTCGCTGCGCGCCGAGCTGAGCCGGCTGGTCGGCGGTCGCTCCGGCTCGCCCGACCTGGAGCTGACCGAGACCGCCGACGGCTGGGAGGTCGTCGTACGGCTGCCCGGCGTGGCCCCCGAGGAGGTGGCCGTCGAGTTGGACGACCGCGAGCTGTGCGTACGGGCCCGGTCGGAGGCCGAGGTCAACGCCGACCACGGCATCCCGGGCGGCTTCGAGACCCGCGGCTTCGAGTACCGGGTGGACCTGCCGTCCCGGGTGGATCCGGACGCCATCGACGCGGTGATGGACCACGGCCTGCTCCAGGTCCGCCTGCCCCGGGCCGCACGACCCGCGCCGCGCACCATCACCGTCGGCCGCACCGGCACGCGGGACGTCTCCGGGCGTACGCCGAAGCCGGTCGACCCGGCCGCGGACCGGGAACTCCACCACCCGGACACCGCCGCCGGCGACATCGACCGGCCGTAGGGGTCACGTGGTCGCCCCGAACCTGCTCGGCCCGACCGCCGAGCGCGTGCCCGACGTCGAGCGGATCGCCGTGCTCCGGGCCAACGCGCTCGGCGACTTCATCTTCCTCCTGCCCGCGCTGGACGCGGTCCGGGCCGCGTACCCGGAGGCGGAGATCGTGCTGCTCGGCGCGCCGTGGCACGCGAAGCTCTGGCGCGACCGGCCCGGCCCGGTGGACCGCGTCCTGGTGGTGCCACCCGCGCCCGGCATCCGCGCCCCGGACCCGGGCGAGCCGGAGTCGGCGATGGACGACTTCCTCGCGGCGGCCCGCAAGGAACGCTTCGACCTGGCGTTGCAGGTCCACGGCGGCGGCGCCAACTCCAACCCGGTCGTCGCCGCCCTCGGCGCGCGGGTGACGGCCGGCCTGCGTGCCGAGGACGCGCCGCCGCTGGACCGCTGGCTCCGCTACGTCTACTACCAGCACGAGGTGATCCGCTACCTGGAAGTCGCGGCGCTGGTCGGGGCCCCGGCCACCACCATCGTGCCGACGCTCGCGGTGACCGACGCCGACCGGGCCGAGGCGGCCGAGGTGCTCGGCCCGCCCGAGCGGCCCCGGGTGGCGCTGCACTCGGGCGCCACCGACACCCGGCGGCGCTGGCCGCCGGAACGCTTCGCCGAGGTGGCGCGCGAGCTGCACGGCGACGGGTACGAGGTCCTCGTCACCGGCACGCCCGCCGAGCAGGAGGTGGTGGACCGGGTGGTCGCGGCGGCCGGGGTGCCGGTGCGGCCGCTGGTCGGCGCGCTCAGCCTGGGCGGCCTGGCCGGCTGCTACGCCGGCTGCGCCCTGGTCGTCTCCAACGACACCGGCCCCCTGCACCTGGCCGCGGCCGTCGGCACCGCCACGGTCGGCGTCTTCTGGGTCGGCAACCTCATCAACACGGCGAACCCGCTGCGCGGCCGGCACCGCCCGATCAGCTCCTGGACCGTGCACTGCCCGGTCTGCGGCGTCGACTGCACCCCGGGCATCTACCCGCACCGCCCCGGCGACGGCGAGTGCCCGCACCGCGACTCCTTCGTGACCGACGTCCCCACCGCGGAGGTCATGCAAGCCGCCCGCGAACTGCTGACGGCGTAAGGAAGGGCCCCTTCTTAACGCCTCCGGTAGTGGAAGGGTCCCCTCTCAACACCTCACGCCGGTTGCGGGGCGTCCTCCTCGGCGAGGACCACCTCCCACGCCTCCACCTCGCGCTCGGTGACCGTGGTCGGGGACTCCAGGTGGTACGCGCCGCTGGGCAGGACTCCGGCGCCGCCGTGGCGCGCCAGCACGGCGAGCTGGGCGGCGACGTCCTCGCCCTGGTGCTTCTCCTGCACGCGCCGCCAGAAATCGAAGCCGCCCGCGTCGACCAGCTTCGCCCGGTCGTACAGCACGCAGCCGCCGATCCAGGACACCTTGTACGCCCGCCACGCCCCCGCCGGCAGGTCCAGTTTCGCCGTCACGTGCAGCAGGTTCGCCGCCGGATGGATCGCCGCGCGCTGCCACTCCGGGGTGCCCGGACGGATCCGCTCCGGCACCGGCGGCCCGTCCCACTCCTCGTAGTGCCGGTGCGTCTCCGGGCGCACGTCGTCGACGTACGACAGGCCGTGCACCGCGTTGCCCACGAACCCGCAGCCCAACTCCTCCATGGCGGTGACCAGCCGGCGCAGCGCACCCGGTTCCAGCCACACGTCGTCGTCGAGACAGAGCACGTACCGGGCGGCCGAGGCGGCCAGCAGCGACGCCCGGTGCTCCGCGAGACCGCGGCGCGGCAGCCGGCGGGTGAGCAGCACCGGGTGCCCCCGGTGGCGCAGCGCCCGGACCATCGTGGCCGCCGCCGGGTGCGCGTACGCGGGCTCCCCGTCGGACTGGTCGCTGACCACCACCCCGAAGCCGGGGACGCCCTCCTGCGCGGCCAGCCCGGACAGGGTGACCGCTAGCTCGGCCGGCCGGTTCCGGGTGGGGATCAGCACGTCGAGCAGCCGAGCGGCGCGGAACTCTCCGGGAGTACCGAGGTCGAGCGGTCGGTTCACGCCTGACCCGCCGCCGCGTCGGTGGTCACGTCCCGGCCGTGTGCGCGGATCCGGTCGATGATCGCCGAGGTGGACCGGTCCGGCACGTACCCGAGGGTGCGGACCTGCCCGCCGAGGCGGCGCACCAGCGGTGCCTCCGGCACCATCTCCGGCGGGTAGTCACCACCCTTGACGTACACGTCCGGGCGGACGGCCTCAATGAGCCGGGCCGGCGAGTCCTCCTCGAAGACGACCACGTGGTCCACACAGGCCAGTGCGGCCAGCAGGGCCACCCGGTCCTCGACCGGGTTCACCGGCCGGTCCGCGCCCTTGAGCCGGCGGACGCTGTCGTCGGAGTTGACCGCCACCACCAGCAGGTCGCCGAGCGTGCGGGCCTGCTCCAGGTACCGGACGTGTCCCCGGTGCAGCACGTCGAAGCAGCCGTTGGTGAAGACGACCGAGCGGCCGTCGCGCCGGTGCTCGTCGGCGATCGTCGCCAGTGCGTCGGCGTCCACCAGGGTCAGCCGGCCGGCGTCCTCGACCGGCTGGTCGAGCGCGCCGAGCAGGTCCTCGCGGCGGCACACACACGTGCCGGTGTCCGAGACGGTGATGGTCGCCGCGAGCTGGGCCAGCTGCGCGGCGGTCGGCAGCGGCGCGTCGGCGGCCAGCGCGAGCGTCATGGCCGCGAGGTACGCGTCCCCGGCCCCCACCGCGTGGCTGGCCGGCACCGGGGTGCTGTGGCTGCGGCGGCGCTCCCCGTCGGGCCCGCCGACCACCGCGCCGTCGGTGTCCAGCGTCACCGCCACGACGTCGGCGCCGGTGTGCGCCCGCAGTTCGGCCAGGCGGGACTCGGCCAGCACCGCCCGGTCCACGTCCTCCCCGGCGGTCGCGTTGACGGTGACGCCGGTGCCGGTGACGGTGAGGCCGTCCCCGGTCATCGCCACCCGGTCCTCGCCGGGTCCCGGTTCGCCGGTCGGGCCGAGCCGGGCGGAGGAGCCGTCACCGGGCGCCACGCCCACGGTCAGCTCGGACGGGCCGTCGGACGGGTCGCCGTCGGGGTGGTCCAGGTGCAGGTCGTTGGTGCTGGGCCGGGCTGCCGCGCGGGCGAGCAGCCGGCTCGCCTCGGCGAAGCTCGGGGTCACCACGGTCGGGGCGAGGCCCCGCCAGTCGGCGAGGTCGTGCGCGTCGAGCGCGACCGTCGCGTACCGCTCCCGGTTGGCCACCAGCCAGGCGCGGACCGGCGCGGACAGCGCGCCCAGCGCGTAGTCGCAGACCACCAGGGTGGGTGCCTCGCCGGCGGCGACCGCCCGTAGCTCCTCCGTGGCGCAGTCGAGCGCGGTGAGCAGCCGGGCCACGCCGTCGTCGTCGAGGGTGTCCTCGGGGTCGCCGGAGTCCTCCCGGAGCAGGATCTGGTTGCCGGCCAGCATTCGCCGCTTCACGGGCGTCGGGCGGCCCGGCTGGTTGACCGTCCGGTCCCAGACGGCGGCCCGGTCCAGGCAGTCGTGCAGCTCGTCGCCGGCCACGTCCGCGCCGACCGGGGCCACCAGCGCCGCCCGGCCGCCGAGTGCGGCCACGTTCACGGCGGTGTTCGCCGCACCACCGGCGGCGGAGATCCGCCGCCGCAGCGTGAGGATCGGGGCGGGTGCCTCCCGGCAGAGCCGTTCGGACTCGGCGAACCGCCACTCGTCGAGCATCGCGTCCCCGACGACCAGAACGGGGCGCCCGAGCCAGCTCTCCACCACGGCGGCGAGCCGGCGCTGTTCCGCTGCTGCTCCTGCCATGCCTTCCCGGGTCCCCCCGGGCCGCCGGGTCAAACCTGCGCCCGTCCGGGGTGACGGTGGCCGCGTTTCGGGCCTGCGGCGGCGGGAACCGACGAAACATACCCCGGAGAGGAGTGGTAACGACATGGCAGCGACGACACTTCACGGCAAGCGGGTCGCCTTCCTGGCCGCCGACGGTGTGGAGGAGGTCGAGTACGTCCAGCCCCGCGAGGCGGTGGAGCAGGCCGGGGCGACCGTCGAGCTGGTCTCGCTCAAGCCGGGTGAGATCCAGTCCTTCAACCACCTGGACCAGTCGAAGACGTACCCGGTGGACGTGACCGCCGCCGACGCGGACGCCGGCCGGTACGACGCGCTGGTGCTGCCGGGCGGCGTGGCGAACCCGGACTTCCTGCGGACCGACCCGGACGCGGTCCGGTTCGTGAAGGCCTTCTTCGAGGCCGGCAAGCCGGTCGGGGTGATCTGCCACGGTCCGTGGACGCTGGTCGAGGCGGACGTGGTGCGGGGCCGCCGGATGACGAGCTGGCCGAGCCTGCGCACCGACCTGACGAACGCGGGTGCGAACTGGGTCGACGAGCCGGTGGTGACGGACAACGGCCTGGTCAGCAGCCGCAAGCCGGCCGACCTCCCAGCCTTCTGCACGAAGATCGTGGAAGAGTTCGCCGAAGGCCCCCACTGACCCCCACCCGCTGGCCCTTTCGCGTCGATCATGAAGTTGGCGGGTGGTTTGATCTCCGATTCACCCGCCAACTTCATGATCAACCCGGAGGTCGACGGGAAGGGGGTCCGCCGGGGGCATGTTCGGGACAGGGCGGGAAAAGACGCGGAATGACGACGCAGACCCCGGCGTTGAGCGCGCGCCAGATCCGGTTGCTGATGGTCGGTCTGATGACCGGCATGCTGCTGGCCGCACTCGACCAGACGATCGTGGGAACCGCCCTACCGACGATCGTCGGGGAACTGGGCGGGATCAACCACTACTCGTGGGTGGTGACCGCGTACCTGCTCGCGTCGACCGCCTCCACCCCGCTGTACGGGAAGATGGCCGACCTGTACGGCCGGCGACCGGTCTTCCTCTTCTCGATCGGGGCGTTCCTGGTCGGCTCGCTGCTCGCCGGCCTCTCCCAGGACATGACCCAGCTGATCGTCACCCGGGGCGTGCAGGGCCTGGGCGCGGGCGGTCTGATGACCCTCGCGTTCACGATCATCTCGGACGTCGTGCCACCCCGGGAGCGGGGCCGCTACCAGGGCCTCTTCGGGGCGGTCTTCGGGATCTCCTCGGTGGCCGGCCCGCTGGTGGGCGGCTACTTCGCCGAGACGGACTGGCGGTGGATCTTCTACATCAACGTGCCGCTGGCGATCCTCGCCATCGTGGTCTGCTCCCGGGTGCTGCGCCTGGTGCCGTTCACCCGCCGGCAGCACGCGATCGACTGGCTGGGCGCGGCGCTGCTGGTCGCCGGGGTGAGTTCCCTGCTGCTCGCGTTGAGCTGGGGCGGTAACGAGTACGCCTGGGGCTCCGGCGTCATCATCGGGCTGTTCGCGGCCGGGGCGGTGCTGGGCGGGCTCTTCGTGGTCCAGGAGGCCCGGGTCGCCGAGCCGATCCTGCCGCTGCGGCTGTTCCGCAGCGCCACCTTCGCCCTGTCGAACGCGGCGGGCTTCGTGCTCGGTCTGGTGATGTTCGGCTCGATCATCTTCATCCCGCTCTACCTGCAGATCGTCAAGGGCGCCTCGCCCACCCGCAGCGGTCTGCTGATGCTGCCGATGATGGCCGGCATCATCGTCACCTCGGTGCTCACCGGGCGGGCGATGAGCCAGCTCGGCCGGTACAAGTGGTTCCCGGTGGCGGGTTCGGCGGTGCTGGTGGTCGGGATGCTGCTCTTCACCCGGCTGGAGGTCCGCACCTCGCTGTGGCTCGCCTTCCTCTTCATGGTGGTGATCGGCATCGGACTCGGCCTGTGCATGCAGTCGCTGATCCTTGCCGTGCAGAACGCCGTGTCGACGCGGGACCTGGGCGCCGGCACCTCCTCGGCCACCTTCTTCCGGTCGCTGGGCGGGTCGTTCGGCGTGGCGATCCTCGGCGCGGTGCTCTCGTCCCGGCTCACGTCGGAGCTGGCCGGCCGGCTGCCCGGCGCGATCGCCCAGCTGCCGCCCGAGCAGCGGGCCGCCGTCGCGGCCGGTGGCGGCGCCGACGTGTCGGTCAACGACCCGGCGACGATCCTCGCCCTGCCGGGGCCGGTCCGGGCGGCCGTGCAGACGTCGTTCGTGGAGGCGCTGGACCTGGTGTTCCTCACCGCCGGGCTGGTCGCGATCGTGGCGGTGCTGGTCACCCTGGCGCTGCCCGACGACAAGCTGCGGGGGGCCGGCCCCGAGGGCGCGACCGGCGGCACGGACGGGCTCGGCGGCGACGCCCCGGCCCCCGGCGGCAAGCCCCTGGCGAAGGAGTCGAAGGAGGAGGCCGCCGCCGAGATGGAGGCCAAGTCCCAGACGCTGCTCTGAGCTACTTGAGGATCAGGCGGTTGGTCTGCTCGAAGACGTCCAGGTCGGCGAGGGTCTCCGGGACGCTGGCCGACAACGGGCTGGGCAGGTGGGTGCGGTTGAAGAAGCCGGCGTCGGTGGTCTCGTCGGTGAGCCGGGCCAGCTCGCCGTCCCACTCCTCCACCCGGAACGCGGTGGTGAAGATCTGGTAGGTGTGCCCGTACATGTTGGTGTGGGTGCGGTCCGGGCCGGTGTAGAGGGCGAACGCGCTGACCCGCAGCGCCCGGAGCCCGGTCTCCTCCCGGACCTCACGGACGGCGCAGTCGGCGATCGACTCGCCCAGCTCCATCGCCCCGGCCGGCATGGCCCACTGGCCGTTGTCGGAGCGCCGGATCAGCAGGACACGGCCGGCGTTGTCCCGGACCACCGCGCGGGCGCCGACGAACATCAGCGTGCGGTCGCCGGCGAGGGCACGCAGTTGCCCGACGTACGACTCTGCCCAGGAGATGCTCACCCGGACAATCTACGCAGCGACGCCGGAGCGGTCCGGAGATCCGGGGTTCCCAAGCTGTGACCGCCGACACTAGCTTGTTACTCATGCGTAGCACGATGATGGACGCCCCCCTCCAGATCTCCCGGATCCTCGACCACGGCTCCACCGTGCACGGCACGGCAGAGGTGGTCACCTGGACCGGCGCCGAACCCCGCCGGATGACGTACGCCGAGGTGGGCCGCCAGGCGGCCCGGTTGGCCCACGCCCTGCGCGACGAGTGCGGCGTGACCGGCGACGAGCGCGTCGCCACCTTCATGTGGAACAACGCCGAGCACCTCGTGGCGTACTTCGCCGTGCCCAGCATGGGGGCGGTGCTGCACACCCTCAACATCCGCCTCTTCCCCGACCAGGTCGCGTACATCGCCAACCACGCCGAGGACCGGGTGGTGCTGGTCGACTCGACGCTGATCCCCCTGCTCGCGAAGGTCATCGGCGAGATGACCACCCTCCGGCACGTGGTGGTGGTCGGCGGCGGCGACCCGGCGCCGCTCGTGGCGGCGGCCGGGGACCGGATCTCCGTACACCACTGGGACGCCCTGCTGGACGGCCGGCCGGACACCTACGACTGGCCCGAGGTGGACGAGCGTGACGCCGCCGCCCTCTGCTACACCTCCGGGACCACCGGCAACCCCAAGGGGGTCGCCTACTCGCACCGCTCCATCTACCTGCACTCGCTCCAGGTCTGCATGCCGGAGTCCTTCGGGCTCGGGCCGCGCGACCGGGTTCTGGCGATCGTGCCGATGTTCCACGCCATGTCGTGGGGCCTGCCGTACGCGGCGTTCCTCTCCGGCGCGTCGATGGTCATGCCGGACCGGTTCCTCCAGGCCGCCCCGATCGCCGGGATGATCACCGCCGAGCAGCCCACCCTGGCCGGTGCCGTGCCGACCATCTGGACCGACCTGCTGGCGTACCTGGACAGCCACGACGTCGACACCGCCTCGCTGGCCGAGGTGATCGTCGGCGGCTCGGCGTGCCCGCCCGCGCTGATGCACGCGTTCGAGGAGCGCCACGGCATCCGCGTCATCCACGCCTGGGGGATGACCGAGACGTCGCCGCTCGGTTCGGTGGCCCGCCCGCCGGCCGGGGCGAGCGGCGAGGACGCGTGGCGGTACCGCTACACCCAGGGCCGGGTCCCCGCGGGGGTCGAGGCGCGGATCGTGGGCCCGCTGGGCGAGCCGCTGGCCGCCGACGGGACGTCCGTGGGCGAGTTGGAGGTCCGCGGGCCGTGGGTGACCGGCCAGTACGTCGGCGACGAGGTGCCGGACGAGGAGAAGTTCCGCGACGGCTGGCTGCGGACGGGGGACGTCGGCACCCTTTCGCCGGACGGTTTCATCACGCTGACCGACCGCGCCAAGGACGTCATCAAGTCCGGCGGTGAGTGGATCTCCTCGGTGGAGCTGGAGAACGCGTTGATGGCCCACCCGGACGTCATCGAGGCCTGCGTGGTGGGCGTGCCGGACGAGCGGTGGGGCGAGCGCCCCCTGGCCACGGTGGTGCTCCGCGAGGGCGCGACCGTCGGCGCGCAGGAGCTGCGGGACTACCTCGCCGGGTCGGTGGCGCGCTGGCAGCTGCCCGAGCGGTGGGCCGTCATCGACGCTGTGCCGAAGACCAGCGTGGGCAAGTTCGACAAGAAGGTCGTCCGGTCCCGGTACGCCGAGGGCGGCCTGGAGGTTCGCGAGCTGGCGGCGCCGTAACGTTTCGAGGCGCACCGTCGCCTCTTGGGGTAGGGCTCTTTCGAGACAACCCTCCCCAAGGGCGGCCCCGGCGTTCGCACCGCGCCGGGGCCGCCCGTCCCTGCGGGGGTGACCCGCACCGTCATTCTTGCGAAACTTGTTCGCCTCTGTCCCGGCTATGGAGAAAAGCGCCAGCTCACCCGGGTTGTTCGTCCCCGGCGGCGGTGATCAGCACCTTGCCGACCGCACCATCCTCCACCGCCTTCTGCGCCGCCGGGGCCGCGGCCAGCGAGTAGTGGTGCAGCGGGAGCCCCGCCTCCGCGCCCACCCGGACACCGCCCTGCGCGACCGCCGCCGACACGTCCGTCACCGCCTGCGCCTTCGCCGCCTTCGGCTCGGTGTAGACCAGCACGAACTGCCAGCGGGCATTCGGCACCATGAGCGGCCGGATCGGCAGGGTCACCTCCTCGCCGCCGTCGTCGGCGTACACGCACACCGCGCCGCCGGGCCGCAGCAACTGGACGTCGGCCGGGGCGTTACGCGCGGCGGACACCTCGACGATCGTGTGCACCCCGTCGGGCGCGATCTTGCGGACCTCCTCGACCACGTCCTGCTCGCGGTAGTTGACCACGAAGTCCGCCCCGGCCGCCGCCGCGAGCTGCGCCTTCTCGGCACTGCTCACCGTCGCGACCACACACGCGTCGGCCCAGCGGGCGAGCTGGATCGCCGCGTTCCCGACCGCGCCCGCGCCACCCTGCACCAGCACCGTGTGATCACTCAGCGCACCCGCGTGCAGCTTGTCCGGCATGTACTCGCCGGCGGTCAGGCAGCGGTGCGCCGTCAGGAAGGGGATGCCCAGGCACGCGCCCAGGTCGAAGGAGGCGCTGCCGAGGCGTACCGCCTGGCGGGCCGGGACCACCGTGTACTCGGCGGCGGTGCCCCACGGCCGCTGCCAGGCCGCCTCCCACAACCAGACGCGCTCGCCGATCCGGATCTGGTCGACGCCCTCACCGACCGCCTCGATCACCCCCGCGCCGTCCTGCCCGGGAATCTGCCAGCCGGCCGGCAACGGCCACTGCCGGCGCGCCTTCCAGTCCGTCGGGTTCACCCCGGAGATCGCCACCCGGACCAGCACCTCACCGGGGCCGGGCTCCGGCACCGGCCGGTCGATCAGTTGCAGCACCGAGGCGTCGCCGGTGCGCTCGTACACGATCGCCTTCATCCCCGTCTCCTCACCCGCGCGTCCGCCGTCGGCTGCCGTACCCGACCGATCCCCGCTCATGCCGGCACCTCCGGACGCGGCCGGTGCGGGGCGCGGCACGCCCGTTCACGAACTCGCCGGCAACCGAGCCCACGGACACCGATCCCCGGAGCCCCGGAAACCGTACAACGAGGTAGTTGGCGGGAGGGATGGGGCCATGCGACACGAGGTGCTGGAGAAGGACGCGGAACCCGCCTGTACCGGGCGGCCGGCGGACCGGGACGCGGGACGCGGTGGCGCGCCGGCGGCGACCACCACCGACGAGCCGGGCGGGTGGGACGCCGGCCGCCCGCCACGCCGGTTCCTGCCCCGGTCGAGCCGCAGCCGTTCGGTCTGACCTGCCGGCACGGCGTCCCCTACGCCGACCCGATGGCGGCCACGGGGCCCCGGTCAGCCGAGCCGCGCGACAACCTCCGGCGTCAGCTCGCCGATCGACTCCAGCACCAGCGCCGCGAGCCGCTCCGCGTCCGGGTCCAGCGGGTACGCCCCGTGCGGCACCGCCACCACCGCCATGCCGGCCGCTGCCGCCGACCGCACCCCGTTGGACGAGTCCTCCACCGCGACGCAGCGGGCCGGATCGACGCCCAGCCGTTCGGCGACCGCCAGGTACACGTCCGGCGCCGGCTTCCCCAGCGCGGTCTCCTCCGTCGACAGCGTCGCGCCGAACACGTCGGTGAGGCCCGTCGCGGCGAGCGCCGCCGCGATCAGCCGGGTCGGGGACGAACTGGCCAGCCCCAGCGGCCACCGCCCGGCCACCCGGCGCACGACCTGGTCGGCCCCGTCGATCAGCGGTACGCGCTCCGCGTACCGCCGGGTCATCTCCTCGACCACCTCGGTGGCGACCTGCTCGGGCGTCCGGTCGACGCCCAGCTCCCCGCTGAGGTAGTGGGACCACTCGCCGGTGCTCATGCCCATCAGCCGGCGCTGCGTGTCCGCCTGCCAGGTGCCGCCGTGCGCCGCCACGTACGCCCGCCGGACCTCCTCCCAGACCGGCTCCGAGTCCACGATCACGCCGTCCAGGTCGAAGATCACCGCATCCGCCACGTACCCATCCTGCCGGACGGGCGGTCGCGGCGCCCGCGCCCCGGCCGGGGTGGCCGCCGGCTGCGCGGATCGCCGGGGTCGGCTCCGCTGTGACCTCAGGCCTGGAGTGCGGGCAGACCGATCGGGCTGCCCGCCGGGATGACGGTGTGCGCGGCGCGGGCGATCGGGTCGAGCAGCTCGCGTAGCCGCTCGGTGCGCTCCGGGCCGAGCGCCCGCCACGGGCGGGCGGCGGCGTCGTCGGTGGCGTCCTCGACGGCGCGGAAACCCGCACGGCCGTGCTCGGTCGGCTCGCCGTCCGGCGTCAGCCAGCCCCGCTCGGCGAGCCGGCCGCGCGCCGCCGCCCACTGCTCCTCGCTCCACCCCCGGCCCAGCAGGTTGACCGGGGACATGTCCACGGCCACTCGCCAGGCCAGCGTCTCCACCGGGTCGAGGTCGGCGGCGACCAACGCGCCGATGTGCCCGTCGCCCCGGTGCTCCCGCAGCGTGGTGGCGGCCTGCCAGAGCCGGGCGAGCGGGTACTCGCCGCGGGGCAGCGCCGCGTTGGCCGCCCCCAGCACCCGGCCGGCCACCTCGACCTCGGCCGCGGCGGCCTCCAGCAGGTCGGCGGCCTCGGCGAGATGCGACTCGGGCAGCTCGTACGTCAGCTCCGCGAGCGCCTGCACGGCCCCGGTCAGCCGGGCCCGCAGCGCCTCCGCCGGGGTGGCCAGTTTCCACACCGCCGGCAGGGCGCGCTGCACCATGTGCGGGGCGAAGCTGTAGAACGCGGCGACCACCGGCGCCGACTCGGTGGGGCCGAGCGGGGCGGCCCGCCCGGCGAAGTAGCCCCGCCAGTAGCCGCGCAGCCCGACCGCCTCGTACGCCGCCCGGGCGCGCGGATGGAAGTAGGTGACGGCATGCGCCGGCTCGAAGTGGGTCCACATCAAGCGGGCGGTCCGCCTCGCGTCGTCCGTCACGTGCACCTCCGCGGTCCGGTGGTCACCCGGGACGGCCGACGCCCCAGGGTGACGCCGAACCTACTGCCGGGGGGTGACGGGCCGGAAGCCCTCTGTGGGCAACTGCATCACCCCGGGGCGACATCCCGGACGATCCGCCCGGGTCACTGGGCGGCCAGCACGTCCACGACGAAGCGCAGCGGACCGGCCGGGCGGCCGCCGCCCCCGTCGCCGTACGCCAGCTCCGCCGGGATGTCCAGCTGCACCCGGCTGCCGACGGTCACGCCGACCAGGCCCTGGTCCCAGCCCGGGATGACCTGCCCGACGCCGATCGCGAAGCTCGCCGGCTCGCCCCGCTTCCAGGAGGAGTCGAACTCGCGGCCGTCGGCGTAGAAGACGCCCACGTAGTTGGTGGTGATGGTCTGCCCGGTCTTCACCTCGGGGCCGGTGCCCTTGATCAGCGGGGTGACGACCAGTTTCGTGAGGTCGCCCTTGCCCGCCTCCACGACCGGCTTGGTGTTCAGCGCCGGGTCGGCGCCGGCCGGCAGCGGGGCGCCCGCACCACCGGCGGCCGGCGCGGAGGCGCTCGCCGACGGGGTGCCGGCCGCCTGGTCCGCCTCGTCCCGACCGCGGTCGATGATCACGAACACGGTGATCAGCACCGCCACCACGGCGACACCGGCGAGACCGCCGGCCCAGGCCTGCCGGCGACGCTTCTTCTCGGCCGCCTTCTGCGCGGCGAGCTGGGCGGCCAGCCGCCGTTCCGACTTCTGGGACCGGTTCTGCGTGCGCTCGCTCACGGCGTCGACTCCCTGCTCGAAGTGGTGGCCGGCACCGCGTGCCGGGGGTAGGCCGACGCACACGGTACCCGCCCGGCTCCCTGGTGTGCAGGCGTCAGGTGCGCGGGACGATCACCGGGCCGCGACCGGCGGTCGCCGGTAACGTCACCGATATGGCGATCCTCACCGACGAAGACGTTGCCCTGCTCGCCGAGCCGCAGCTCGCCCACGTCGCGACCGTCGAGGTCGACGGCACCCCGCACGTCACACCCGTCTGGATCGACACCGACGGGGAGAACATCATCTTCAACACCGCCAAGGGCCGGGTGAAGTACGACAACATCCGGCGCAACCCGGCGGTCGCGGTGTCGGTGGCCGACAAGGAGAACGACTTCCGGACCCTCTGGGTGAAGGGCACCGCCGAGCTGGTCGAGGAGGGTGCCGACGAGCACATCGACCGGATGGCGCAGAAGTACCTGGGGGAGGAGACGTACCCGTTCCGCCAGCCCGGCGAGGAACGGGTGATCGTGAAGATCCGCCCGACCCACAGGCTCGGCCGCGGCTGAGACCGAAGGAAGGGCCCCTTTTTAACGCCCACCGTCAAGAAGGTCCCCTCCTCTACCGCTGGCGTTAACAGGGGGCCCTTCCTTACACCTCAGGCGGTTTTGCGGGCGGCCTTCTTCGGGGCGGCCTTCTTGGCCGGGGCCTTCTTCGCCGGTTCGGCCTTCTTCGCCGCCGTCTTCTTGGCGGCGGCCTTCTTCGGCGCCGCCTTCTTCTCGGCCGCCTTCTTCGCCGGGGCCTTCGCGGCCTTCTTCTCGGCCGCCTTCTTCTGCGCCGAACGCGCCGCTGTGATCGGCGTCGGCTCACCCGCGCCGCGGGCCGGCGCCTCACCGCGGGCCGCCTTGGCCCGCTCAACGGACGCCTTCAGCGCGGCCATCAGGTCCACCGCCGCCGCCGGGGCCTCCTCGACCTCCTCCGGCTGGACGACTTCCCGGCCCTCCACCTTCGCGTCGATGACCTCCTGCAACGCGGCCCGGTAGTCGTCGGTGAAGGCGTCCGGCTGGAAGTCGCCGGCCATCGAGTCGATCAGTGAGCTGGCCATCGCCAGCTCCGGCGGCCGGACCTTCAGGTCTTCGTCGAGGAAGCCGAAGTCCGGCGTACGGATCTCGTCGGGCCACAGCATGGTGTTGAGCAGCAGCACCCCCTGGTGGACGCGCAGCGTCGCGAGCTGCTCCCGCTGGCGGATCGCCACCTTGACGATGGCCACCCGCTCCGAGTCGACGAGCGCGTCCCGCAGCAGCACGTACGGCTTGGTGGCCGAGCCCTCCGGCTCCAGGAAGTACGACTTGGCGTAGAGGATCGGGTCGACCTGCTCGGCGGGAACGAACTCCAGCACGTCGATCGCCCGCGAGGTGCTCAGCGGCAGCTCGGCGAAGTCCTCGTCGGTGAGGATGACCATCTCGCCGCCGCCGATGTCGTACCCCTTGGCGATGTCGTCGTAGCTGACCTCCTCGCCGCAGACCTGGCAGGTGCGCTTGTAGCGGATCCGGCCGCCGTCGTCGCGGTGGACCTGGTGGAAACGGATGTCCTTCTCCTCGGTGGCGGAGTACAGCTTCACCCCGATGGAGACCAGGCCGAACGACACGGCTCCCTTCCAGATGGCCCGCATCCTGCGCTCCCTTCCCCGGTATCGACCATGCTCCCATCCGATCGAACCGGACGCGAGGCGTTCCGCGTGCCACTACAGTCGGGTCGTGCCCGGCGCGCCGATCAAGCCGATGCTCGCGATGACCGGGCAGCTCCCGGCGGGTGGCGGCTGGGCGTACGAGTTCAAGTGGGACGGGGTGCGGGCCCTCGCCGACATCTCCGGCGGCCGGCAGCACCTGTACGCCCGCTCCGGCGTCGAGATCACCGCCGCGTACCCGGAACTCGCCACCCTGCACCGGCAGGTCGACGACGCGTTGCTCGACGGCGAGGTGGTGCTGCTCGGCGAGACCGGGCAGCCCTCGTTCACCGCGCTCGCCGAGCGGATGCACGTCCGGGACCGGAACAAGGCCGCGCGGCTGGCGGCGGTCATGCCCGTCACGTACATGATCTTCGACCTGTTGCGGCTCGACGGCGTCGACCTGACCGGCCGGCCCTGGGAGGAGCGGCGCGCGACCCTCGACGGGCTCGGCCTGGGCGGCGCGCGCTGGGCCGTGCCCCCGGTCTTTCCCGACGGCCCGGCCACCTACCAGGCCGCGGGGGAGCACGGCCTGGAGGGGGTGATGGCGAAGCGGGCCGACTCGGCCTACCGGCCGGGCGTGCGCTCACCGGACTGGCTGAAGGTCAAGCTGGAGGTCACCGGTGACTTCGTCGTCGGCGGCTGGCGGCCGGGGGCGCGGAAGATCGGCGGGCTGCTGGTCGGGGTGCCCCGGCCGGACGGGCGGCTCACCTACCGAGGCCGGGTCGGCGGGGGGATCGGCGCGGCCCTGGAGCGCGAGCTGCTGCGCGAACTGGAGCCGCTGCGCGGCGGCGGGTCGCCGTTCGCGGGCGACGTGCCGCGCGAGGATGCCCGGGGCGCGATCTGGGTAACTCCCCGGGTCGTGGTGGAGGTGAAGTACGGCCAGCGCACCCCGGACGGGCGGCTGCGCTTCCCCCGGGTGCTGCGGCTGCGGCCCGACAAGCCCGCCGAGGAGGTCGAGGATGCCGGCTGAGCGGTTCCGCGTCGAGGTCGAGGGGCGCACGCTGGAGCTGTCCAACCTGGACAAGGTGCTCTACCCGGCGGCCGGGTTCACCAAGGGCGAGGTGATCGACTACTACACGCGGATCGCGCCCGTGCTGCTCCCGCACCTGGCGGACCGGGCGCTCACCCGGATCCGCTTCCCCAACGGCGTCGACGGCGGCTCCTTCTTCGAGAAGAACGCCCCGGCCGCCACGCCCGGCTGGGTGCGGACCGAGACGCTGCCCGTGCCCGGGTCCAGCAAGGGGCGGGAGACGATCGACTACGTGGTCGCCGACGACCTGCCCACCCTGGTGTGGCTCGCCAACCTCGCCGCGCTGGAGCTGCACACCCCTCAGTGGAAGGTGGGCGAGCACCCGGACATGATGGTCGTCGACCTGGACCCGGGCGCGCCGGCGGCGCTGAAGCAGTGCTGCGAGGTGGCGTTGCTGATGCGCGACCGGCTCGCCGACGACGGCGTCGAGTCGTACCCGAAGACGTCGGGCAAGAAGGGCATGCAGCTGTGCTGCCCGATCGCCGGCACCCAGGACTCCGATCTCGTCTCCGGGTACGCCAAGCGCATCGCGCAGGAGCTGGAGAAGGCGCACCCGAAGCTGATCGTGTCGAAGATGGCGAAGAACCTGCGGCCGGGCAAGGTCTTCATCGACTGGAGCCAGAACAACGCGGCGAAGACCACGGTCGCGCCGTACTCGCTGCGGGCCCAGTCGGTGCCGTCGGTGTCCACCCCGCTGACCTGGGACGAGGTCGCTGCCGGAGCGGCCGGCAAGCGACCGTCGACCAAGCCGTACACGGCGACCGAGGTGCTCAAGCGGGTGGAGAAGCAGGGCGACCTCCTAACCCCCCTCCTATCCGGCGGCCCCCAGCTCCCGGTGTAAGGAAGGGCCCCCTGTCAACGCCTCCGGTAGAGGAAGGGTCCCTTGTTAACACCCGGCGCCAGCGCTCACGCCGCCAGCCAGGTGGTGTACGAGACGCGGGCGTTCAGGTTGGCCGGCACGCCCCGCCAGGCGTAGCAGTTGACCCGGACGGACGTGTCCGTCGTGCCGGAACGCCCCCAGCCGGCCAGGACGCAGTGCCCCCGGCTCGGCTGGCTGGGGGAGGACGGCCCGTGGGCGTTGACGAAGGCGGTGCCGAACGCCGTCCCGGTGCCCCGGAACGTCACCTGGTAGCGGCCGGTGCCGAGCAGCGTCTTCACGGCGCCGCCGTACGTGCCCAGGGTCGAGTTGTAGCTGTCGCCGCCGAGCACCCCGTCGCCCGCGTACTCGCCGTAGAGCGTGCCGCTCGCGAAGCGGGGACCGGCCGAGTGGCCGAGCAGGTCGACCCGGACGCCGTAGGTGACCGCGAAGCGGGCGTCGATTGGGGTGCCGACCGCGTTGGCGCAGCGGACCTCCCAGGAGTCCGGCCAGGCGATCTGGCAGTTCACCGCGGCGGTGCCGAGGGCGGTGACGTGGGCCATCGGGAAGTACGGGTGCCCGTGCTCGCTGGCCGGGTTGGGGTTCATGCGGAAGCGGTAGTGACCGGTGGCCAGCCGCTCGTAGGCGATCGTCCCGCCCGTGGAGTCGTACCGGTAGGTGCTGGCCAGGGTGCGCAGCCCGGTGGGCGCCGTCTGGTCGGTGACGAACCAGGCGAGCCGGCCCTGGTGGATCTGCCGGCGGTTGGTGAAGGTCGCCACGAAGCGGCTGTCGACGGCCGCGCCGGTCGCCGCGAAGCAGCGCACCTGGATCAGCAGGTCGTCGCCGCCGAGCAGGGTCCGGTACCACCCGGCCAGCGTGCAGTGCACCGGCCCGCCGCCGTACGCCACCACGTGCGCGACGCCGCCGCTCGTCGCCGCGCCCTCCAGCACCACCGTGTACGCCCCGGTGCCCGTACGCCGGACGACCACGTCCCCCTCGATGGAGTTCGCGGTGTAGGAGTTGGTCACCGGGTACTCGGCGGTGGTCGGCTGGTCCGCCCAGACGGTGGCGGTGACGATCGGGTCGATCTCGGGGATCGGATCCGCTCCGGCCGGCCCCGGCACGGTCAGCGCCGCGCCGAGCAGCAGCGCGCTGATTCCCGCCGCGACCCATCCTCCAGCTCGCATGACAGCAGCCCTCCCGCCCGGCCGGGCCGGTCCGTGGACATCGGACACTCGACCCGCCCACGAGTCTGGCAACCGCCGTCAACCTGGGCCCGTAGGCTGGGGCGGAGCCTGTCGAGGGGAGTGTGCGATGGCACGGGTTGACGTGACGCTGCCGGACGCGAGTGCCGGGACCGTGGCCGCGACCCGTGGACCCGCGCTGCTCACCTGGCTCGACGGCGCGACCGGTGAACGTGTCGACCTGACCGCGCCGGAGCTGGGTCGGTGGGCGGCCCGGTCGGCCGGCCTGCTGCGGGACGGGTGCGGGCTGGCCCCGGGCAGCCGGGTCGCGGTGCTGCTGCCGCCGCACTGGCGTACCGCCGCCATGCTCCTGGGCGCCTGAGCGGTCGGGATGGCGGTGTCGTTCCGGCCGCGGGCCACCGCCGGGCTGCCGGTCCTCGAACCGGGCGCGGACCGGCCGTACGACGCGGTCCTCGTCACGCCGGAACGGCTCGACGACTGGCTGGAGGACGTACCGGAAGGGCTGCACCGGTACCTGGTGGGTCCCGGACCGTTGACCGGGGTGCCCGCCGGCTGGCTCGACTGGTCCGTCGAGGTGCTGCGGCACACGGACGCCCCGCCCGACCACGCGACGATCCGCGCGACGGATCCGGCCAGCGCGGACGGCACCAGCTACGGGCAGTGGGGCGCGATCGCGGAGGCGGTGGCCGACCAGCTCGACCTGCGGGCCGGCGACCGGCTGCTGGTGGACGTGGCCGAGCACGAGCAGCCGCTGAAGTGGCTGCTCGCCCCGCTGTCAGCCGGCGCCTCGGTGGTGCTCTGCGCCAACCTCGACCCGGCCCGCCGGGACGCCCTGGTCACGGCCGAGGGCGTCACGCGGGTGCTCTGACGCCAGGCTTACTGGAACAGCCGGCCCGGCCGCTTGGACCGGCTCGGCTTGGCGACCAGGGCATCCCTGCGCCGGCGGCGCACCATGAGTGCACCCGTGCTCTTCTTCAGCCCCTTGATGAGTCTGTCCTTCATCGGATGCTCTCCTCCCGCGTACGCCAGATCGGAGATGTCGATTCCGGTATCGCCGCTCGCGTACCCCCGGAGGCGGCGGTCATGCGCCGGCGGACCGCTCCCCAGCCGCGTCGCGTGGGTCCGGCGTTTCGTCTGCTCAGGGTCTGCGGCTGGCCAACGGCAGCGCCTCCGACACGCCGTTCCTACAACAACGGCCGCGACTACATCGACGGCGTGGTGATCCTCGACGAGTCGATGCCGGGCGGCACGGCCGGCAAGTACGCGCTGGGTGACACGCTGACCCACGAGGTGGGCACTGGCTGATGCTGGAGCACACCTTCGCGCACGGCTGCTCCGCCTCCGGCGACTTCGTGGCGGACACGCCGCGCGAGGCGCACCCGCAGTTCAACTGCCCGGTCGGCGCGGACACCTGCAACGCACCCGGGCTGGACCCGATCCACAACTTGATGGACTACACGGAGGACTCCTGCATGAACATGTTCACCCCGGGCCAGGCGGACCGGATGAGCGACGCCTGGGTGGCCTTCCGTTCTGGCGGCACCAAGAACTGACCGGCACGTATCGGGATGGGCGGGCCGCACGCGAGCGGCCCGCCCATCCCGCCCGGAGGTAGATCTACTCGACATCATTGAAGTCGGGCTGAAAACGCTCCGTGGATGCCCCGACTTCAGTGATGTCGAGTCGATCAAATGGGCCCGAGCCTGCCGTCGTCGCCGGGCCGGCTCCCCGGCTCAGCCGACGCGCGGCGGTAGCCGGCGCGAGCACGGCGGCAGGTGGTCGGCTGGCAGCGCACACCGCGCGCCGCCGGGCAGTGGGCGGTCGCAGAAGACCCAGTGGCGTACGCACTGCTGGTCCTCGGCCGACACGGTCACCCCGCCCGGCTCGACCCGGGCGCTGAGCCGGGCCAGCACCCGGGCGGCGGTACGGGCGAAGATCCGGGCGCGGTGCAGATCGGGCGCGGTGACCGGCAGGTGGATCACCCAGCGGTCGGTCATCGGTAGCGGTGGTTCGCCGACTGGGCGCTCTGCCACGCACGCAGCGCGTTCTTGATCCGTACGTTCTCCTCCTGCACCGCGACCAGGGCGGTCTGCGCGACGGTGAGTTCGTCGGCCACCTGGTGCAGGAAGGCGCGGATCTCGACCGGGTCCAGGCCGCGCCGGCGGACGTTGAAGCACCGCTCACGGATCTGCCAGGGCCGTAGTCGCTGGGGTGGGCGGACTTCTGCCGGACGTGGCTTCTCGCGTCGGCCCGCCAGCCGGCGGATCAGGTTGCGCACGGGTGACCGCCCTTTCTCGGATCGAGTCAGAGTGGAGGGGGCGGTCTCCGCCGGTTGGGACGGCGGAGACCGCCCCGCCCTGCCACCGCAGCCTCGATCGGCGGTACGACGGCAGGGCCGCGCCGGGGGAGCGCGGAGGGTGAGGTCTCGGCGGCGATGCGAGACCGGTACGAGAGGCGCCAACCGACCGCAGCGGAACCGCATCACCGAGAGCGACGCTACCGATACCTCTCACCTCTGTCAACGCTCTCTTACCTGTCGAATCTGGCTAGCGCCTGCCTGCCTGCTGCACCTCTTTCAGTTGTTGCCGCTCTTTCACCTGGTGCTCGATACTGGGAGGGCCAACCGACTGCAAGGGGCCTTCACGTGCCGATTCCGCCGACCATGGACGAGTTGATCGAGGATCTGCTGAGGCGGATCGAGGTGGGCGAGTTTCAGCCCGGGTCGCAGATTCCATCCACACAGGAGCTGTCTGACCACTACGACGTGTCGGTGTCGACCATCCACCGTGCGGTGGCGAGGCTGCGGGGGCAGGGTGTGTTGGTCGGCCGACCGGGGCGCGGCGTCTTCGTCGCGGATTCGAGGCAGCGCTGACTCGGTCGACGAGGGTGGGCCCGGGAATCAACGCGCCCCCGCCCGATCGAGAGCTGCTGGACTTCGCGGTCGGGCTGGCCGAGCGTGCGGGAAGCCTGGCCGCCGAGCGGTTCTTCGCGGCTGACTTCGCGATGACGCTCAAGGCGGACGGAACCGAGGTCACCGATGCCGACGTTGCCGTCGAGGCGCTGATCCGTACCGAGCTGGCGGAGCGGTTTCCGGCTGACGGCGTGTACGGCGAGGAGACCGGTGACACGGTTGGCACCTCCGGCCGGCGATGGATCATCGACCCGATCGACGGCACGAAGTACTTCGCGTACCGCATCCCCATCTTCGGCACCAACCTTGCCCTTGAGGACGAGCATGGCTCCGCTCTCGCCGTGATCAATCAGCCTGTCGCCCGACAGTTGATATATGCGGGGCGCGACTGCGGCTGCCGTGTCCGCATCGACGGCAGGGATCTGGAGCCGGTGCTGCGGGATACCCCGGACCTGGCCGCTGCCCGAGTGGAGCTGGTCAACCCGGCCGGTTGGCCCGCTGACGTGCTACTCGCGCTGCACCGTCGTACGCGGATCACCGGCCACCTGGGCGGGATCGGTGGTCTGCTCACCGGACTGGTGGATGCGATCGTGATCGCCGGCCCGGAAATGGGTACGAAGACCTCGCACCGCTACCGCTGATCGTCCAGGAGGCCGGCGGGAGGGCGACCGATCTTCGCGGTCGCCCGCTGCTCGCCGGGGACGGAACCGCGCTGCTCAGTACCGGCCGCCACCACGACGCCCTGTTGGACCTGCTGGCGCCGGTCCTGCCCACCTGATCAACTCCATGCCGGGGGCATCGAGGCTTCCGAGCTACCCGGATGCCGCCACGTCGCCAGCATGAAGGTTAGGAGGCCGCGATCAGCTGGATCTCACAACGGACGCCGCTGGCTTTGGCGAGGCGACCATCACCGGTCACGAGTGGGCAGGTCATCAGTTCCGCAACCGCGACATACGCCGCGTCGTAGGCCGACAGGTTGCCGCGCAGTTGCCACACCCGATCGAGCAGCATCGAGGTGCTGACCTCGTCGATGACCAGCGACGGGAGTGTTTCGATCGCTTCCTGCGCCCGGGCAAGGCCGAGCTTGTTGCCGAGCACCTTGCCCCTGATCACGGACATGACCTCGACCAGGAGGTGGGCGGGGGCAGCCCAGTGCGGATCTCCGGTCAGCGCCGCCCGCGCCGCGTCGCCGATGGGGCCGTCGTCGACCAGAGCGTCGGCAAGTGCTGACGCGTCAACCACGATCACGCCGAATCTCCCCACGGCCCCCGCTGCTCCCGCTGCTCGGTCAGCTCAGCGGCACTCTCTCCAGGCAGGGAACGCGCACCGTCCGAGCGGCCGGCGAAGCGATCAAGGGCCGCCGTGTTGCGGAGACGTCGAGCCTGCGTCTCCACCAACTCCAACAGGTACGCCTGAAGTGACTGTCCGCGCGCCTTTGCCTGGGCTGCCAAGGCATCCCGCACTTCCTCCGGCACGTCGCGGATCTGGAGAGCAACCATGCATTCATTCTGCATGCAGAAGCGCCCGTGCTGCAGTTCGTTGCCGAGTCGAGAAAGCGCTGACGACTGAGTCATTCACGACATCAGCTCCAAAGCGACCGCGAGAGACGCTCGGACCGGCGGTCTCTTGCTCCCGCACAGTGATCGACTCGGCTTCCCGGAAGTCGGGGTGTCCGACCAGCTCGAACGGCCCGACTTCCGGTAAGTCGAGTTGGTCGATCCTGATCAGTCGACCGATGGCAGTTTCGGGCCGAGGACGTCGTCAGCGTCGACGATCGTGTACGCGTACCCCTGCTCGGCCAGAAACCGCTGCCGGTGCGCCGCGTACTCGGTGTCGATCGTGTCCCGGGACACCACCGTGTAGAAGTGCGCCTGCCGGCCGTCGGCCTTCGGGCGGAGCACCCGGCCGAGGCGCTGCGCCTCCTCCTGCCGCGACCCGAACGTGCCGGACACCTGGATCGCCACCGCCGCCTCCGGCAGGTCGATCGAGAAGTTCCCGACCTTGGAGATCACCAAAGTCCGGAGTGAGCCGGACCGGAACGCGTCGAACAGCCGCTCCCGCTCGCGGTTCGTCGTCGACCCCTGCACAATCGGCGCGTCCAGGTATTCCCCCAACTGGTGCAACTGGTCGATGTACGCGCCGATCACGAGGACCTGCTCATCCGGGTGCCGCTGCACCAACGCGCGAACCACCGGCAGCTTCGTGCGGGCGGTCGCCGCCATCCGGTAGCGCTCCTCGGCCTCCGCGGTCGCGTACGCCATCCGCTCCGCGTCGGTCAACGTCACCCGTACCTCGGTGCACTCGGCCGGGGCGATCCAGCCCTGCGCCTCGATGTCCTTCCACGGCGCGTCGTACCGCTTGGGGCCGATCAGGCTGAACACGTCGCCCTCCCGGCCGTCCTCGCGTACCAGAGTCGCCGTGAGGCCCAGCCGGCGGCGGGCCTGGAGGTCCGCCGTGAAGCGGAAGATCGGCGCCGGCAGCAGGTGCACCTCGTCGTAGACGACCAGGCCCCAGTCGCGGGCCCCGAACAGGTCCAGGTGGGTGAACGCGCCGCCGCGCCGCGAGGTGAGCACCTGGTACGTGGCGATGGTGACCGGGCGGATCTCCTTGCGCTCGCCCGAGTACTCGCCGATCTCCTCCTCGGTCAGCGAGGTGCGGGCGATCAGCTCGCGCTTCCACTGCCGCCCGGCGACCGTGTTGGTGACCAGGATCAGCGTGGTCGCCTTCGCCTCGGCCATCGCCGCCGCGCCGACCAGCGTCTTGCCCGCGCCGCAGGGCAGCACGACGACGCCCGAGCCGCCGGCCCAGAACGCCTCGACGGCCTCCCGCTGGTACGACCGCAGCGTCCACGGCTTCCGGCCGTCCTTGCCGGCCTCCGCCAGCTCGATCGGGTGCGCCTCGCCGTCGACGTACCCGGCCAGGTCCTCCGCCGGCCAGCCCAGCTTCAGCAGCGCCTGCTTGAGCCGGCCCCGCTCGGACGGGTGCACGGCGATCGTGTCGTCGTCGATCTTGTTGCCGAGCATGCCGGCGAGCTTCTTGCTCTTGGCGACCTCGACCAGGACCACCCGGTCCAGGGCGCGCAGGACCAGACCGTGCGCCGGGTCGTTGGCGAGCTGGAGCCGACCGTACCGGTCCATCGTCTCGGCGACGTCGACCAGCAGCGCGTGCGGCACCGGGTAGCGGCTGTACTTGATCAGCGCGTCGACCACGGCCTCGGCGTCGTGGCCGGCGGCCCGGGCGTTCCACAGGCCGAGCGGCGTCAGCCGGTACGTGTGCACGTGCTCGGGGGAGCGCTCCAGCTCGGCGAACGGGGCGATCGCCATCCGGCAGGCCTGCGCGTCGGGGTGGTCGATCTCCAGCAGCAGGGTCTTGTCCGACTGCACGATCAGGGGTCCACCACTCACGGGAAGCGCCTCTCCTCGATCTCGGGTCGTCGGCCACCGGGTGCGGACGTGACCTGCCGCAGGCCGACCATCCAGTGTTGCACGCGCTCACCGGACGTCAGGAAAACGTGCACCCGGTGCAACCGTTGCGCCCGTGCCGTACGTCTGTATGGCAGACGACCGTCCCAGGGGAGGCGCCATGATCAGGACCCGGCTCGCCACCCGGCTCCTCGCCGTGGCGGTTGTCACGCTGGTCGGCGCCGGTGCGTGCGCGTTCGATCCGCAGGCCGAGGGCGGTGGGGGCGGGGGGCCCGTGCCGGTCGGAGCGGCGGAACAGTCAACGGGGGCGAGCGGCACGCCCGGCCCGGACCGGCCCGCACCGGCGACGTCGTCGCCGACGACCTCCCGGTCGAGCCCGACCGCCGAGCCGAAACCCAGCCGCACCGCACCCCGGCCGAGCGGTTCGCCGTCACCCGCCGGCTGCCCGCAGGGCGAGCACCAGCGCCAGGTCGAGACGTACCTCACCCGGCTGGGCGGCTTCGGCACGGTGACCGTGGACGGCCGCCAGTCCGCCGCCGACTGCGCCGCCATCAAACGGTTCCAGCGCAGGTACGACATCCGCCCCGCCCACGGCCGGGCCGGCCCCACCACGTACGACGTGGCGAAGCGGCTCGCCACCACCGACACCGACGTGTGCGGCGACCGCCCCGGGCTCACCTTCTGCGTCGACCTGACCCGGCAGACCACGTGGGTGAAGCGCGACGGCCGAGTGATCGTCAAGCCGACGGTGACCCGCACCGGCATGGCCGGCTTCCGCACCCCGGCCGGCACGTTCACCATCGACCGCCGCAACGTGAAGGAGTGGTCCAACCCGTACGAGGTGTGGCTGCCGTACTGGCAGCACTTCACCCGCGGCATGGGCTTCCACGAGACCACGACCTACCTGCACGACGGGTCGATCGGCTCACACGGATGCGTCAACCTGCTGCACTCCGACGCCGTCCGCTACTGGGAGCTGGGCCGGGTCGGCAGCCGCGTGGTGCTGGTCGGCAGCCGTTCCGGGTGACACGCGAGGACGGATCGGGGATCGCCGAGCCAGGTCGGGCTGGCCCGTCCCCTACTGGCGGCTTGTCGTGTTGATGTAGTTGATTCCGTTCTTGTAGAAGCCGTCAACGGTGCGTTTGACCTGCGCCATGCTCACCGCCTTGCCGTCTACCGCGTAGATCCAGTTGACCTGCATGTTCCATGTGCGTTCGCCGGCGAAGGGCAGGTCGATCAACCACGTGTTGAGGTGGATGCGCATGGGTTCGCGGGGGAAGGTCCTGCCGCTGCTGCTGAAGACCGGTCGGCCGTCGATGGAGTACGTGACCTTGCCGTCGACTGCGGTGATCATCAGGGTGTGCCACCCGGCGAGAGAGCGATTCAGAGCGCGCGTGGTGCGGTCGCCGGGTGTGGCGCTACGCCAACTGGTGGTGTCGAGCTTGGGACCGGGGGCGCCCCAGCCGCCGTTGGGCTGGTACTCGAAGTCGAGTTCGGTGTAGCGCTCTGAGGTCGGCTGCGGCGAGATCATGCAGAACGATTCGATGATGTGGTCGCCGTTGCGACCGTCGGCGGGCTTGTCGGTGAAGTGGATCCGTGCGGCGATGGTGCCGGTGAAGAAGGTGTTGTCGATGCCGATCAGCTCGGCCTGCCGGGTGCCGTCGCGGGTGCCGTCGGTGGACACCTGCAACTGGAGTACCTGCCCGCCTTGCGCCTTCCGGTTGGCGGGGAAGCTGATGGCGTCCGCTGACCAGGTGCTCGCGATCCCTGGCCCGCCGCCGTCGGTGCGGACCTGCCACCCGTTGGCGGTCACCGCCGGATCGGCGACGTCGGTGTAGTGGAAGTTGTCGAAGAGAGTTCCGGCCGGCGCGGTCAGGGCCGGGGCGTTCGCGGGCTGGGGGGACGCTGCCGGTGGAGCGGCACCGGGTTCCTCCCCCCAGAGGAGAACCCCGTCGACGTAGCCGGTCACGCGGGTCGAGGGCGCGTACCGGGTGAGCTTCGGATCGAACGAGCGATCGTCGGCCTGATCCAGGTCCTCGCGGTCGAGGCGGTACAGCTGCAGCCCGATGCCCTCGCTGGTCTGGCCTGGTGCCAGCGTGCCGGCAGCGGAGGTGAAGCCGACCTGCAGGTAGTGCGTCGCGGTGGGGGCTGGATCCGGCATCGCACCGACGACCTGGGTGACGTTCGAGCATTGGAGCGTCGTCTGCAGGCAGTTGGCCGCGTAACCGGCACTGGCGTCGTCGCTGAAGTAGTACCGGAGCGTCACCTTGTGCAGCGCCACCGGCTGGCTGGATGTGTTGATCACTTCCAACCACGGCTTCGCGACCGGGGCGGTGGCAGGAGTCTCCGTCCGGTACCGGACGGTCAGCAGTGAACTCTCGTCAGCGGACCGGTCGGCGAACGTCGTCCGCCACCCACCGTAGAGCGCAAGCCCGGCACCGAGCACCACCACCATGACCAGGAGTGGGCTCAGCCAACGGTGAGAGGAACGAGAACGCGACCGGCCCATGCCACTCCTTGACGACTCGACGCCCGCGCGTAACAGGAAAGCTGGCCGGGGCGCCTAGACAAACAGGCGTCATCCTACCGGCGCCGGTCCGACGTCGTCGTTCCGCAGGACGGGGATCTTCCCCGGCGGCCTCATGGCCGCCCCGTCACCGTGGATCAGCCGAACAGTCAGCCGAAACTGGGCCGGAAGGAGGCGTCACTCGGTTATGAGGTCAGCTATGTTTCTCCTGCTCCATGCCCCGACAGTCGGCGTGGGCGATGATCATCAAACGGGGAACACGTGTCATACAACATGATGGGCCAAGCGGGGCCTGAAGCGACCACCATCCTGAAGGGTCTCCGCTGGAGACACCACGGCACTCCGAAGCCCAGCGGCCCGACGCTGCACGACATCGTCGCCATCATCCCGGCCCGCAACGAGGAAGTCGGGATCCTCACCTCCCTGAACTCGCTGGCCCGGCAGACCTGGCGCCCGGACCGCATCGTCGTGGTCGTCAACAACTCCACCGACCAGACGGAGGCCTACGCCCGGCGGTTCGCCGCCGATCCGAGCACACCGCGCACCGACGTCCTGCTGATGCCAGAGAACGAGCACAAGAAGGCCGGCGCGCTCAACTACGGCCTCGCCTGGTTGAGCAAGCGAGTGGGCGGGCGGCTGGACCCGGTGCAGCACGTCCTGGTGATGGACGCCGACACGGAACTGCACCACAAGTTCATCGAACGGGCCCGCAACGTCATCACCGCGGATCCCAAGATCGGCGGCGTCAGCGCCGTCTGCCTGGGCCGCACCGGGCTGTGGCGCAACCCCTGGCAGAGGTTCCTGCTGGGCATGCAGATCATCGAGTACGGCCGCGCCGCCAACGCCCGTTTCATGACCGACGTGCACACCATGTCGGGAGCCGGGTCGTTCTACCGGGGCGTGGCGCTGCAATCGGTCATCGACAAGCGCGGCGCGGTGTTCTGGGAGGACCACCGCAACCTCGTCGAGGACTACGAGACGACGCTGACGCTCAAGGAATGCGGCTGGAAGGTGACCGCGAACCAGTTGTGCATCGCCTACACCGATCTCATGCCCACGCTTCGTGAGCTGCTGCAACAACGTCAGCGCTGGGTTCGCGGCACTGTGGATGCCCTGCGCGCCCGAGGCTGGACCAAGTTCACCTGGCACTCGATCGCGACGATGATCCTCGGGTTGCTCGGCGTCGTGTACCTCATCGGCTGGGGGGCCACCCAACTGGCCGCCGCCGTCGCGAACGGCTTCGCGCAACAGCCCATCTTCTGGTTGCTGTTCGCGTTCTGGGTCATCTACCCCGCGGTGATGGTACGCAACCTCGGCTGGAAGGCGATGCTGGTCGAGGCCCTGATCATTCCCGAACTGGTCTACACGATCGTACGCATGTACTGGCTCCTGTCGTCCCTCCTCAAGTCCTATTTCACGCCCGTGTCGGCATGGAAGTAAGGCAGCGTCACAGGTGAACTCCATCAAAGGCTTCGGGGTCTGCTTCCTCCTGGCGGCGACCCTGATCGCCATGCGCGAACTCGCACAGGTCGAGTACGCCCTCCTCATCCTCACTGTCATCCTCATCTCCAGCTCCACCGGCTTCTACCTGCTCTCGCGTCAGCGATACCGCCGGGACCGCCGAATCGCCGGCGACTGATCGCACACCCCGTGCGGCCGGTGACATAACCCCTGTCGCTTCCGCTCCGGCGGTGTCACGCTGGACGGCAGGGCGGGACACGCGGGGAGGCGCAATGACGGTTGAGCGGGATGCGATCCGTGAACAGCGGGCCGAGCCGACCGAGTCACCCACCGCCGTCACCACCGCCACCGTGGTCGCGTACGCGGCCGCCGGGGTGCTTCTCTTCGGCTGGTTTCTCTTCGGCTGGCTGGTGCAGCGCCAGGGCTTCGTCGCCTCGGTCGGTGAGACCGCCGGCACGGCGTTCGGCCTGCTCCTGCTGATCGCGGTCGTCGGTACGGTCCGCCGCGGCCGGCGCTGACCCGACGCCGCCCCGCGCCCGGCCGCGGTCAGTCCTCCAAGACCGCCGCCGTGATCCGGTGCAGGGCGAACGTGTGCAGCATCTCCGTCCGCTCGTCCTCGGCCCGCAGGTAGCCCGCCCCGATCGACACGGGCCGCACCAGCCGCGACGCGGTCGCCCCGTGCGCGTCGACGTACCCCACCCAGACCAACGCCTTGTCCCGTACCGCCTGCTGCAGGACCGCCAGCGCGTCGCTGTGGCTGTGCACCGGCACCGGGCCGGTGGGGACCTGACCGCGCACCACCGCCGGTGCCCGCCGGGCCGCCCGGGCGGCGGCGTCGCCACGCCGGATCTGCTCGACCACGCCGAGCAGGCGGGGCATCGGCAACTTCGGGGCGGTGAGCGGGTCGACGGTCCGCGCGGCGACCGACACGCGCGCCGGAGCCCGGCGAGCCTTGGGCCGGGTGAGCACCGCCGCCCCGGTGGCGTCCTCCGGCACCGGCGCGTACCCCGCCTCACGCAACATCGTGAGCATCCGGCCCACCTGGTACGGGGTGGCCAGCACGGTCGGCGCGAGCCGGCGCAGCGCCAACGCCTCCAGCCGCCGGTCCGCCACCACCTCGGTGAGCAGCGCCTCGTCGTCGCTGCGCACGTACGCCCCCGCCGAGCCCACCCGCAGGCCGCCGTGCCGGCGGGCGATGTCGTCCACCAGGTACGTGAGCCCCTGCGGCACCGGGGTGCGGGAGCGCCGCCGGAACAGCCCGTGCAGGTCGTCGGCGGAGTAGCCGGCGTCCAGCGCCCGGCGCACGCTCGCCGGGGTGACCCGGTGCACGCTGGCGCCGCCGGCCGACTCGTGCTCGGCCACCACGTCGAGTTCCGCCGCGAGCGTCGGGTCGGGCGGACCGGGCACCACGACGGTCAGGTCGGCCTGGACGAGGAAGTGGTCGACGGGGGCGGGCAGCAGCGCGTCCAGGGCGCGGACCGCCGTGGACGGCTCGCCCTCGGCGTCGGCCCGCAGCCCCAGCGGGTCGTCCGCGCCCCGCTCGTCGCCCGACGTCACGTCGGCGAGCAGCAGCCGCCCGTACGAGGTGAGCGCCCCCAGCCCGGTCACGCCCAGCGTGGCCGCCTCGGCCAGCACCTCCCGGTGCGCCGCCTCCCGTCCCCGGCTGCGCCGCGGCGCCCGCCAGTCGAGCAGGGCCAACACCTCCTCCGGGGTGGGCGCGGTGGCCGGCTCAAGATCCGCGAGGACCTGGAGCACCGCCCGCCGGACGGTTGGCGCCCCGGCCCGCTCCGCCTCCGGGGAGAGTACCGTGATCGGCCGGTCCCGGTCGTCGCGTTGACCGACCAGCCCCGGCTGCCGGGTCATCGTCAGCCACGCCCGGGCAAGCTGCTCCCACCGCTGGGCCAACGACCCGGCCCGCCACACCTCGAACCCGGCGCTCGGCACCACCTGCTGGTCGGCGCCGTGCCGGGTGGTCACCGCCCCGGGCAGCTCCAGCTCGCCGGTCAGCCCCGCCGCGTACGACGCCTCCAGCAGCAGGGCGGCCGTCGACTCGTCCAGCCCGACGGCACGAGCCAACCGGCGCAGGTCGCGGACACCGAGGCCACCGGAGCGCAGGACCGGGGCGGGCTCGGCGGCGAGCTGTTCGAGCAGCGACTCCGTCTGGCGTACCACCTCCATGGTCTGCCCGGCCCCGGCCGAGTCGACGGCCTTGGGCTCGCGGGGCGCGGCCGACACCGGCGGCGGGCTGGTACGCAGCGGGCCGAGCGGGCCGGTGTCCCGGCGAAGCAGCAGCCCGATCTCCCGGGGCAGCTCCACCGTGCCGGGTCCGCCGCTCCGGCCGGTCGTGACGGGCACCAGCAGCCGGTGGTCGACCAGCCAGCGCACCGGTGAGCCGGTCGGCGCCCCGCCGTTCGTCAGGTCGGGCGGCAGGTCGTCCTCCGCGCCGACCGGTGGGGCCTGCAGGGCGCCCGGCGGCACGCTCCCGACCGGCGGTCCGGCGGCCAGCCGGTCCAGGATCGCCCGCGCCGAGGGCGGTGCCGCCAGCAGCGTGCGCCGCAGCTTCGCCGGGTCCGCGCAGAGCGCCGCCGTCCGCAGGTCCAGCTCCGCAGCCGGCCGGCCCAGCCCCGCCGGGTACGGGGCGATCTCGTCGACGCCACCGACCAGGTGGAGCCGGTCGTCGGGGCCGTACAGCAGCAGGAGGGACCGGAGCCGCTCCACCGCCGCCCGTACGGTGGCCGGGGCGGGCGGCTGCGCCCCGGCGGTCGCCATGGCGAGTACCGCGTCGACGCTGGTGGTGCCGTCCGACGGCTCCCGGGTGAGGCGGGCGGCGTCCAGGATCTGGAGCGTGAACTGGTCCAGGCCGTCCAGGGCGCGGGCCACCGACACCCGGGACTGGGCGCGGATGGCGAGCGCGGCGATGTCGGCCGGCACGGGCACGACGAGGTCGGGCCGCTGCTGGAGCAGGGCCGCGAGTGACTCGTCGGGCAGCGCGCGCAGGTGGTCGGCGAGTGAGGTGCTCATCGTCGTTCCACGCTAGCCCGGCCGGAGGCCCTCCCGCCCGCCGGACGTCCGGCTCGCCCGGCGGGGACGGGTACGGTCTTCGGCATGCCTTCGCCGCCGACGGTCGGTTTCGACCTCGACATGACCCTGGTCGACTCCCGCCCCGGGATCGCCGCCGCGTACCGGGCGCTGACCGCCCGGACCGGCGTGCACGTGGACGCCGACGCGGCCGTGTCCCGGCTCGGGCCGCCGCTGCGGACCGAGATCGCCCGGTGGTTCCCGCCGGAGCAGGTCGAGGACGCGGTCCGCACCTACCGCGAGCTCTACCCGGCGTACGCGATCACACCGACCGTCCCGCTGCCCGGCGCGCGGGCGGCGATCGAGGCGGTCCGCGCCCACGGGGGTCGGGTGCTCGTCGTCACGTCGAAGCTGGGCCGCCTGGCCCGGCTGCACCTGGACCACCTGGGCCTGCTGGTCGACGAGGTGGCCGGTGACCTGTTCGCCGAGGAGAAGGCGACCGCCCTGCGGGAGCACGGCGCCACCCACTACGTCGGCGACCACGTGGCGGACATGGTGGCCGCCCGGACCGCCGGGGTGCCCGGGATCGCGGTGGCCACCGGTCCCTGCACCGCCGACGAGCTGCGTGCGGCCGGCGCCGAGCTGATGCTGGATGATCTCACCGGATTCCCGGCGGCGCTGGACCGCATGATCCGGCTAGCCTTGAGGCAGTAGACGTCTTGAGCGAAGCAGAGGTTCTCAGGTGCCGACGGGCCGAGTGAAGTGGTACGACGCGACCAAGGGATACGGGTTCGTCACCAGTGACGAGGGTGGCGACGTGTTCCTGCCCAAGGCCGCGCTACCGGCGGGTGTCACCGACCTCAAGGGCGGTCAGCGGATCGACTTCAGTGTGGTCGACAGCCGCCGGGGCGCCCAGGCGATGGGGGTCAAGCTGCTGGAGGCCCCGCCGTCGGTGGCGGAGCTGCGCCGCCGGCCGGCCGAGGAGCTGCACGGCCTCGTCGAAGACATGATCAAGGTGCTCGAGGCGAAGGTCCAGCCGGACCTGCGCCGGGGCCGCTTCCCGGACCGGAAGACCGCGCAGAAGATCGCTCAGCTGGTCCACGCGGTCGCCCGCGAGCTGGAGGTCTGAGGCACCAGCCCGGCGTCGGCGGCCCGGCCGAGCAGCGCCTCGACGGCGGCGAACCCGGCCTCACCCAGGTCGGCGGTGAACTCGTTGACGTAGAGGCCGATGTGCCGGTCCACCACGTCGGGCTCCATCTCCTGCGCGTGCGTCAGCACGTATTCCCGGCTGGCCGCCAGGTCCGCCCAGGCCCGGCGGACCGACTCCCGGATCCACTCCGCGGCGGCCGCCGGGTCCACCGTGCCGCGCCGGGCCAGGATCGCGCCGAGCGGGATCGGGAGGCCGGTGTCGGCCTCCCACCACTCACCGAGGTCGACCAGGGCGGTCAGACCGTGTCGCGGATAGGTGAACCGCGCCTCGTGGATCACCAGGCCGGCGTCGTACCGTCCGGCCGCGACCCCCGGCATGATCTCGTGGAACGGCACCACCTCGATCCGGGCTGGCGGCCGGCCGGCCGACCACAGCCGGAACAGCAGGTACGCCGTGGTCCGGTCCCCCGGCACGGCCACCGTGGCGCCGGTCAGGTCCGCGAGGCCGGCGTGGCCGGCGTCGTCCGCGGGGCCGGCGTGGCTGGCGCGGGCGGCTCGGCTGGCGCGGGCGGCTCGGCTGGCGCGGGCGCGGTCGGGTCGGGTCAGCACCAGCGGGCCGCAGCCCCGGCCGAGCGCGCCGCCGCAGGGCAGCAGGTGGTAGTCGTCGAGCAGCCACGGCAGCGCCGCGTAGCTCACCTTGACCAGGTCGAACGCCCCGCGTTCGGCGGCGGTGTTGGTGACGTCCACGTCCGCGTAGGTCACCTCGACCGGCGGTGCCCCCGGCACCTGCCCGTGCACGAGAGCGTGGAAGACGAACGTGTCGTTGGGGCAGGGCGAGATCGCCAGCGAGAGCGCCACGCCCCCACCGTAGCCCCGCCCCCGGCCCGAGCGGCCACCCCGGCCCTCGCGACTGTGAGCCCCGCCCCGTTGCGTCTGCGAGTCCCGCCATCGCGACTGGGAAGCCGTCCTTCCGCCCTCCGTCCTTCCACCCTCCGTCCTCCCGCTCTCCGTCCTCCGGCCCCGGCCCGCATCCTGGCCGGTGCCGGTGCCGGTGCCGGTGCCGGTGCCGGTGCCGGTGCTCGGCGGAGAGATTCGTCGCTGTCTGTCCCCGGCTTGCAGCGGATGTAGAGCCGGTCGGCGAGCGGGTCCAGTAGCTCGCCAGGCGGCGTCGAGCCGCCGGGTAGCGAGACGCGCTCTGGCGTCCTTTGGAGCTGATGTCGTGGATGCATCAGGGGTCACACTCGCGTCCGTCGGCGGCGGCCACGGCCCACCTGGGCGGCGGCGACGTGGCGGGTCGCCAGAGCCGGGACGGGGGGCGGCTTCGCCTCGGGGCGGGGTGGCGTCACCGTAGCCAGCGCGGGGACGGCTCCGCCCCGGAGGGCTTCGGCTTGGGGTGCGATCGCGTTCGCCGGTGCCGGTGCCGGTGCCGGTGCCGGTGCGGGAGCGGGAGCGGGTGCCGGTGCGGGTGCCGGTGCCGGTGCGGGTGCCGGTGCCGGGGGGCGGGGCCGGGGCGGGTGCGGGGCGGGGGCTTCGGCTCGCAGGTGCGGTCGGGCCGCCGGACAAGCAGGTCGCCGGACAAGCAGGCGGCAGAATCGCCGGCTTCCGCAGGTCGGACCACGCCAGTCTGGCCGGGCGGCGCGATGACATGAACGAATCAGCTCCAAAGGACGCCAGACCGCGTATCGCTGGCAGGTCGGGCCGGTTCTCCACAGGTTTTCCACAGGCAGCGGGTGCCTGTTGAAACAGCTGGGGGTACGTGGGGAGCATGAGGTCGTGAACGCATCGACGAGGAACGAGCTGTCAGGCGGCGGAGGGCCAGGTGGCGGAGGGCCAGGTGATGGGTCGACGGATGTGGTGAAACTCGGTGCCCTGCTCCGAGCGCTTCGTCGCGCGGCAGATCTGAGCCAGCGGGAGCTGGCGGAGAAGTCCGGCGTGCCGCAGGCGACCCTGGCGCGCATCGAGGCGGAGCGTACGACGAATCCACGGTTCCGGACGGTGGAGCGGTTGGTGCGGGCGGCCGGCGGCGTGGTGGTCGCAGGGCTGCCGGGCGCCGCGGCGCATGTGGTGCCTCCGCCGCCGGTGCCGCACGACGAGTGGACGGACGAGGCGGCGCGTCGCTACCCGGCGCACCTTGACGCCTGGGAGGTCCGCGAGCCGAGGGACTGGCCGGGTGCCTGGTGGGCAGAGTGGTACCGGCTGCCGCCGGAGCGGTACCCGCTCAAGGTTCCGGCGTTCGCGTACGAGGTGAACCGCCAGTACCGGGACCAACGTCGGCGGGCCGAGGAGATCCGCCGGACCTTCCGGGTGCGGCGCGTGACCGGGGCCGGGCTGCCGGAGACCTCGTGGCGGTTCGTCGCCGAACTGCCGGACGGCGAGCTGATTGGTGAACTACGCGCCCACGAGCGCAGCCCGCACCTCCGTAACGGGGACGAGCCGCGTGGCGAGCGGGAAGTCGTGCTGGACGGGGTGCTGGTAGCCGCCTGGTACCGGCGCCTGGGCGTGGGCCGGCGCCTGGTCGAGCGCCTCATGGAGGAGATGGACCGGGCGGGAGTCAGGACGTCGTGGGCGCTCGCCGACGTTGCCGAGTCCCGTCTGCTGTTCGCCTGTGGGTACCGGGCCGAGAGGCGAGCGTGGACGTTGCGGTTGGATCGCCCGCCCGTTGCCTACTGAGCGGCCAGGGCCAGGAGGGCCGGGGCGGCCTCGGTGAGGGCGGCGAGCGCCTCGCGCAGGCGCCAGGCGTCGCGGTCGCGCGGGCCGACCGGGTTGGAGACCGTACGCAGCTCCACGAAGGGCAGGTCGGCGTGCGCGGCGGCGACGGCAACCCCGTACCCCTCCATGGCCTCGGCCACGGCGTCGGGATGCCGGCGGCGTAGCGCGTCGGTGCTGGCGGCGGTGCCGGTGACCGTGCTGACGGTCAGCACCGGGCCCACGGCGGCGGCCGGGAGGGCGGTCCGGAGGGCGGCCACCAGCGCCGGGTCGGCGGTGACGGTGGTGCCGCCGCCGAGCAGCTCCGCCGGCATGCCGAGCTGGTCGACCGGGATGAAACCCGCCGGGGAATCGGCGCCCAGGTCGGCGGCGATCGCGCTGGTGCCGACGACCGCACCGCCGACCGCGACCTTGCCGGGGAAGCCGCCCGCGACGCCGGCGCTGACGACCGCCGCGTACGGCTGCCCGGCGGCCTCCGCCAGTGCCAGCAGCCGGGCCGTGGCGGCAGCCGCGACCGCCGGACCGACACCGACCGACGCCACGGTCGGAACCTGATCCGGGGCACCCGCGGTACCCGGGCCCGACCCGGCGGGCGGGGTGGAGAGAACCGCGGCGAGGCCGGCCCGGACCGCGTCGGCCTCCGCGGGCACCGCGGTGACCACCAGCAGCCGCGTCACGTGAGCGGCCCCCGGGGCTCCCGGCGGGTCTCCTCGTCGGTGCCGCCCGGGCCGGCGACCGCCGACGACGGGCGGTAGATGTGGTAGCCCGGTGGGGCCAGACCGTCGTCGTCCACCGGCCCGCTCCGGGTGGGAGCGGGGGAGGTGGGGGTGGCGTCCTCGACGGTGCGGCCCAGGTGCCCGGGCTCGTCGGGGGCCGACTCGTCCTCGGTGAGCTCGTCGTCGGCGAGCGGCCGGCCGACCAGCTTCTCGGCGCGCAGCCGGCCCGCGACCACGACGCCGCGCGCGGTGGCGAGCGCCGCCACGCCGGCGGCGACCGCGATGCCGAGCCGACCGTCGAACGGGACGAGACCCAGGCCGCCGCCGGCCACGAACGCGAGCATCAGGACGGTCTCCGAGTGGGCGAACGAACTGGCCCGCAGCCGCTCCGGGATGCGTTCCTGGATCGACGCGTCGACCGCGAGTTTCGCGATGCCGCTCATCAGGGCGGCGACCAGGCAGAGCAGCGCGACCATCGGGAGCGAGAACTTCAGCGCGGCGAGGACGGCCACGCCGGCGACCACGACCATCCCGCTGGACTGGAGTGCCGTCGGCCGGTGGATGCGCAGCCGGGTGCCGATCGCGGTGGCGAGGAAGCTGCCGACCGCCAGGGCGCCGCCGACCAGGCCCAGGGCCGCCTCGTCGCTGAGGGGCCGGCCGAAGAAGGTGGTGGTGAGGTCACCGGCCTTGATCGCGAAGGCGAGGAAGAGCAGGAGGAAGCCGTAGACGGCGCGCAGGGTGGCGGCGCCGACGAGGGTGGCGATCACGAGCCGGCCGTGCGGACGGCCCCGGCCCAACGGCCGATCCCCGGTACGCCGCCCCAGCGCCCGCAGCGGGCGCGGCACCCGCTCCGGCGGCTCCGAATCCGCCTTCGGTGGCAGTCGCAGCGAGATGACCATGCCGACCAGGAAGATCACCGAGGCGACCCGTAGCGGCCACTGCGGCCCGAACCAGAAGGCGGCCAGGCCGATCGGGGCGACCAGGGCCCCGGCGACCGTGCCGTAGACGCTGGCCCGGGCCCCGGCCTGGGACAGCCCGATGCCCTCCGGGAGCAGCCGCGGCACGGCGGCCGAGCGGGCCACCCCGTACGCGCGGGAGAGTGCCAGGACGCCGAAGGCCGCCGGATAGAGGCCGAAGCCGTGGATGTAGTCGGAGACCAGCCAGGCCAGGAAGGCCCGCCCGAGCATGGTGGCGGCCAGCGCGTACCGGCGACCGTGCCGGAAGTGGTCGAGCAGCGGGCCGACCACCGGCGCCAGCATGGCGAACGGCACCATCGTCACCAGCAGGTAGAGCGCGACCTTGCTGCGTGCCTCGCCGAGCGGGACGTTGAAGAAGATCGTCCCGGCGAGGCCGATCGCGATGAGCGTGTCCCCGGCGCAGGAGATCGCGTGCAGGTCGAACAGGCGGACCATGCCGACCTCGCCGCCGGCACCCCGCGCCCGGGCGCGCCCCGCCGAGCGGGTCACCCAGCGGCTGCTGCTGACCGAGCCGCGGAACAGCAGACGGACGGCCTTGATGCCCGTGCCGACGGTCCGCCCGAGGACGGAACGCTCGGACCGGGAGAACAACGGCATGAGCAACATCCTCGCCCATCCGCCCGGCGTACGCGCCACCACCGCCGCAGATGGTTCCGGGGAGTGCCTGTCAGGCAGCCGCCCGCATGGGGAACAATGGTGGGGTGACCAGGCCCGCCTCCGCTCGTGCCGCCCGCCTCGACCAGGTCTGCGCCGCCGCCGTCGAGTTGGCGCGCGACGCCATCACCGAGGTCGACCCATCGGACGTCGGCGACCACATCCAGGCCGTCGCGGACGGCGACCGCCTCGTCACGCACTACTTCGAGTGCCGGTTGGCCGGCTACCGCGGCTGGCGCTGGGCGGTCACCGTCACCCGGGTGCCCCGGAGCCGGACCGTGACCATCTGCGAGACCGTGCTGCTGCCCGGCCCGGACGCGCTGCTCGCTCCCGGCTGGCTGCCCTGGCAGGAGCGGCTGAAGCCGGGCGACCTCGGCCCCGGGGACCTGCTGCCCACCCCGCCGGAGGACGAGCGCCTCCAGCCCGGTTACCTGCTCTCCGACGACCCGGCGGTCGAGGAGACCGCGTGGGAGCTGGGTCTCGGCCGGGCGCGGGTGCTGTCCCGGGAGGGGCGCGGTGAGGCCGCCCAGCGGTGGTACGACAGCGACCATGGGCCCGCCGCGCCGATCTCCACCGCGGCCCCCGCCGCCGCCCGCTGCGGCACCTGCGGCTTCTACCTGCCGCTGGCCGGCGCCATGCGGCAGGCCTTCGGCGCCTGCGGCAACTTCTACGCGCCGGACGACGGCCGGGTGGTCAGCTCCGACCACGGCTGCGGCGCCCACTCGGAGATCCTCGTCGAGACTCCGGAGACGCCGGTCGAGGAGATGCCGACCGTCTACGACGACAGCGCGGTCGAGGCCGTCTCGGTCAGCCGGGCGCACGGGTCGGTGGAGGCCGCCGAGCCGGCCGAGCCGTACGGGCACCCGTAAGGTGACCCGCCGCTGCTGATCAGCGGCCGGCGCGGCGGCGGCGACGGTTCGCGTCGTGCCGCATCATCACGGCGAGACCGGGGAACCCCCACAGAAAACCGGCCAGGCAGGTCCACAGCCAGTTCTCGTGCCCGTTCTCGATCAGCCGGTCGCGGAAGAGCAGCAGCACGACCCCGGCGACCGCCCAGGCGGCCATCCCGGCGAGGGCGAACGGCACCATCGGCGGGTCGAGCGGCTCGGGCCGCGGTGGCTGCTCCTTCGGCACGCGGCAAGCGTACGGGATGAACTTTCCCGCCCGGCCGGTGATCTGGGACGATGCGGCGCGACAACGGAAGATCACCTGCGAGGACCCGATGGCAGTAGCCCCGCCCGACAACGGCACACCGTCCGCAGAGCCGCGGAACGGTTTCGACCGCTACTTCGAGATCTCCGCCCGTGGCTCCACGATGAGCCGCGAGGTCCGCGGTGGCCTGGCCACCTTCTTCACGATGGCGTACATCGTGGTGCTCAACCCGCTCATCCTCGGCTCCGCCGTCGACGGTGACGGCCAGAAGCTGCCGATCCCCGCCCTCGCCGCGGCGACCGCCCTGATCGCCGGCCTGATGACGATCCTGATGGGCGTGGTCGGCCGGTTCCCGCTGGCGCTCGCCGCCGGCCTCGGCGTCAACGCGCTGGTCGCGTACGAGATCGCACCGGAGATGACCTGGGCGGACGCGATGGGCCTGGTGGTGATCGAGGGTCTGATCATCGCGGTGCTGGTGCTCACCGGTCTGCGTACGGCGGTGTTCCGCTCGGTGCCCACGCAGATGAAGACCGCGATCGGCGTCGGCATCGGCCTCTTCCTGACCATCATCGGCCTGGTCGACGCGGGCTTCGTGCGGCGCATCCCGGACGAGGCGAACACCACCGTCCCGGTCGGCCTGGGCATCGGCGGCAAGCTGGCCAGCTGGCCCCTGCTCGTCTTCGTACTGGGTCTGCTGCTGACCCTGGTGCTGGTGGTGCGCCGGGTCAAGGGCGCGATCCTCATCGGCATCCTCGCCTCGACCGCGCTGGCGATCGTCGTCGAGGCGCTGTGGAACATCGGTCCGTCCTTCGTCAACGGTGTGTCGAACCCCAAGGGCTGGTCGCTGAACGTGCCGGAGCTGCCGAGCACGATCGTCGACGTGCCGGACCTGTCGCTGCTCGGCAACTTCAACGTGCTCGACTCGTGGAGCCGCGCCGGCTGGCTGGTCGTGCTGATGTTCGTCTTCACCCTGCTGATCACCGACTTCTTCGACACGATGGGCACGATGGTCGCGGTCGGCCAGGAGGGGAGCATGCTCGATGAGCGGGGCACCCCGCCAAGGGCGCGGGAGATCCTGCTGGTCGACTCGATCGCCGCGGCCAGCGGTGGCGCGGCGAGCGTGTCCAGCAACACGTCGTACATCGAGAGCGCCGCCGGTGTCGCGGAGGGCGCCCGGACCGGCGTGGCCAACCTGGTCACCGGCGTGCTGTTCCTGCTGGCGATGTTCCTGGCGCCGCTGGTGGTGGTCGTGCCGTTCGAGGCGGCGTCGACCGCCCTCGTCGTGGTCGGCTTCCTGATGATGACGGCGGTCCGGACGATCGACTGGACGGACTACGAGATCGCGATCCCCGCGTTCCTCACGATCGTGCTGATGCCGTTCACGTACTCGATCTCCAACGGGATCGGCGCCGGCCTGATCACGTACGTGGTGGTGAAGCTCGCGAAGGGCAAGGCGCGGGAGATCCACCCGTTGCTCTACGGCGTCGCCGCTCTGTTCGTGCTGTACTTCCTGCGCGGGCCCATCGAGTCCGTGCTGCAGTGACGTCCCGTTCCGGGTCGGGTGCTCCACATCGGATTCCCGGCCCGGAGCAGGGCGAACCTCCCCGTGAGCCTGGTCATATCGCATGTCGTTAGCCAGGCCCATTAGTTAGGCTAACTATCGTGACGGAGCGGACGGTGACGGCGAAGAGCATGCCACCGGCGCAACTGGCGGTTCAGTTGCGTGATGCGATCACCCGGCTCAACCGACGGGTCCGGCAGGCCCGGCCGGTCGGCGACCTCACGGTCACCCAGCTCTCCGCGCTCACCAGCCTCCGGCTGGCGGGCGCGCTGACGCCCCGGGAACTGGCCGATGTCGAACGGGTCCAGCCGCCGACGATGACCAAGATCGTCGCGAAGCTGGAGGAGCGTGGCCTCGTGCAGCGCACACCCCACCCGACCGACGGCCGGCAGGTGATCCTCGCAGCGACCGAGGGGGGCCGGGCGGTGCTCGACCAGTTCGAGCGTGCCCGGGACGAGTGGCTGGCCCACCGGCTGGCCGAACTGAGCGAGGAGGAACAGGACACGCTGCGCCAGGCGGCGGAGATCCTGCACCAGCTCGCCCGCGCCTGAGGCTTCGAGCCACCCGCGACCGCGCCGTCCGACGGTGATGACGCGTACGCGAGGGAGGCGCACCTAGAGTGCAGTCGAAGCTGAGCACGATGTTCCAGTCCCTGCAGGTCCGCAACTACCGGCTCTTCGCATCCGGGCAGCTGATCAAGCTGATCGGCGTCTGGATGATGTTCATCGCCCAGGACTGGCTCGTCCTCGAGCTCTCCGACAACTCGGCCACCGCCCTCGGCGTCGTCACCGCCCTCCAGTTCACCCCCGTCCTGCTGCTCACGCTGATCTCCGGACGGCTCGCCGACCGGTACGACAAGCGCATGCTGCTCTTCGTCGCCAACGCGTTCTGGACGGTGCTGGCGCTGGCCATGAGCCTGCTGGTCATCACGGGGCTGGTGGAGCTCTGGCACGTCTTCGCCTTCGCCGCCCTGCTCGGCGTCGCCAACGCCGTGGAGACCCCGGTCCGGCAGGCCTTCGTGTCGGAGCTGGTCGGCACCCCGCTGCTGCCGAACGCCCTCTCCCTCAACGCGGCGACGTTCAACGCCGCGCGGATCGTCGGCCCGGCCCTCGCCGGCCTGGCCATCGCCGCCTTCGACGTCGGGCCGGTCTTCCTGGTCACCGCCCTCAGCTCGATCGCCCCGCTGGTGAACGTGGTCCGGATGCGCCCGGCCGAGCTGCACCGCGAGGCGCTGCCGCCCCGCGAGGAGCGGGCGTCGGCCAAGGTCGTCGACGGGTTGCGCTACGTCTGGGGCCGACCCGACCTGCTCCTGCCGATGGTGATGATCCTGGTGATCGCCACCTCGATGTTCAACTTCCAGCTCACCCTCGCCGCACTGGCCAAGACCGTCTTCAACACCGGCGCCGCGTCGTTCGGCCTGTTCAGCAGCGCCCTCGCCGTGGGAGCGCTGATCGGGGCGCTGGCCGGCACCGGGCGGCGCAGCCGGCCGTCCGTGTGGCTGGTACTGGGCGCCGCCATCGCCTGCTCCTCCTTCGGCACGCTGGTCGGGCTGGCGTCCACGTACTGGCTGGTGGTGGCGCTGCTCCTGCCGACCGGGTTCTTCATGGTCTTCTTCGCACAGGCGTGCAACCAGCGCATCCAGCTCGGCACCGACGCCGCCTTCCGGGGCCGGGTCATGGCGCTCTGGGTGCTGGTGTTCCTCGGCACCAACCCGGTCGGCGCGCCGGTCATCGGCTGGCTCGCCGAGACGTACGGCGCCGGCGCGAGCATCTGGATCGGCGGCCTCGTCTCACTCGTCACCGCTCTGCTGTCGCTCGCCTGGCAGCTGCGCCGCTCCGGGGCCCGGCTGCGGTTCCGGATCCTCCCGATGCCCCGCTTCTACGTCACCGAGCGGCTGTAAGGAAGGGCCCCCGGTTAACGCCTCCGGTAGTGGAAGGGTCCCTTCTTAACGCCGCGGATGCGGCCAATCCGGTGGCGGGGCGGCACCGGGCGGCTTAGCGTCGGTTCGTGGAGCTGGGACGCGCACTGTTGCTGACCCTGATGGTCGGCGCGGTGGTGTGCCTGCCCGTGGTGATCGCGCTGTTCTTCTGCGCCGACGAGCTGGTCGACCGGCTGGCATGCGGCCTCGCGGAATGGCGGGAGCGGCGGCGGGAAAGGCGCACCATCGCCCGACTGGATCGGGCGGTCGAGGCCGACGCGCTCACCCGCGACCTGGACCTGAGCGGGTTCGACCGGCCGGACCGGCGCCCGCTGGAGCAGCTCGCCGCCGACCTCCGGCGCCTCGGCGGCCAGCGGATCGGCGCGAGCGGACGGTCCGCGGTCTGGCACGGCGCGGTGCTCCAGGCGTACGACGCGCGGCTGCGGCGGGCCTGCGCGGCCCTCGGCGTCGTCGAACACCTCGACGAGCTGACCGGGGTCGACCGGGAAATCGAACGGGTGCGGGTCGAAGGCGTCCTGCACCGGGCCGGGCTGATCCTCCCCGCCGCCCGGGCCGAGCACCACCAGCGCCACCGCTGAGAGGCCGGGCTTGAGGCTCTTCGCCGCCGTCTACCCGCCGCCCGCCGCCGTCGAGCACCTCAGCGCACAGGTCACCCGCCTGCGCGTCGGTGCGGCGGCCGCCGGCGGGATCAACGTCCGCCTCGCCGATCCCGCCCACAAGCACGTCACGCTCGCCTTCCTCGGTGAGGTGGAGGCGGACCGGCTGACCGCGGTGGAGAGCGCGCTCGGGCTGGCCGCCGAGTGGTCCCGGGACGGGCGGGAGGTCCCGCCCCGACTCCGGCTCGGCGGCGGCGGGACGTTCGGGCGGGGCCGCTTCACGGTGCTCTGGGTGGACCTGCTCGGCGACGTCGAGGCGCTGACCGTGCTGTCCCGGCTCATCCGGTCCCGCCTGCGCAACAACCGACTGCCGTACGACGAGAAGCCGTTCCGCCCGCACCTGACGATCGCCCGCCCCGGCGACCGGGTGCCCGAAGCCGACGTGGCGGCCGACGTCGAGACCCTGCACGCGTACGAGGGCCCGGAGTGGCCGGCCAGCGAACTGGTGCTGATGCGCAGCCACCCGGGCCCCCGCCCGACCTACGACCGCGTCGCCGCCTGGCCGCTCTGACCGGGGCGGTCCGTCCGCGTCACCCGTCCGTCCCGCGTCACCAGGCCCAGGCCTCCGGGCCGGGGCCGCCGTTGCCGACCGGCGGGAACAGCTCGTCGAGCCGGGTCAGCGTGGCGTCGTCGAGTGCCACGTCGAGGGCGCCGAGGGACCGGTCGAGCTGCTCGACGGTGCGCGGCCCGATGATCGGGGCGGTCACCCCGGGCCGGGTGAGCAGCCAGCCGAGGGCCACATCCGCCGGGTCGTGCCCCAGGTCGGCGCAGAGCTTCTCGTACGCCTCGATGGTCGGCCGGTGCTCGGCGAGCGCGTCGGCGGCGCGGCCGGTGGTGCCGCGGGCCGCCCCGCCCTCGGCCAACTTGCGCAGCACGCCCGCGAGGAGCCCGCCGTGCAGCGGCGACCACGGGATGATGCCGAGGCCGTGGTGCTGCGCGGCCGGGACGACCTCCAACTCGACGTGCCGGGTGAGCAGGTTGTAGATGCACTGCTCCGCGACGAGACCGAGGAAGTTGCGGCGGCCGGCCGCCTCCTGCGCCACCGAGATGTGCCATCCGGCGAAGTTGGACGACCCGACGTAGACCACCTTGCCCTGGGCGACCAGGGTCTCCATCGCCTGCCAGATCTCCTCCCACGGGGTGGACCGGGAGATGTGGTGCATCTGGTAGAGGTCGATGGTGTCGGTCTGCAGCCGGCGCAGCGAGTCCTCGCAGGCCCGGATGATGTGCCGGGCGGAGAGGCCCTGCTCGTTGGGCCAGTCGCCCATCTTGCCGTACACCTTGGTGGCGAGCACGACCTTGTCCCGCCGGCCGCCGCCCTGCGCCAGCCAGCGGCCGATGATGTGCTCGGTGACCCCCTCGCCGAGCTTCCAGCCGTACACGTTGGCGGTGTCGAAGAAGTTGATCCCGTGCTCCAGGGCGCGGTCCATGATGGCGAAACTGTCCGGCTCGTCGGTCTGCGGGCCGAAGTTCATCGTGCCGAGGCAGAGACGGCTGACCGACAGGCCGGTGCGACCCAGGTTCGTGTACTCCATGGGCCAACCCTGCCACGGCCGCCGCCGGTCCGCCGCCGGAGCTGAGCCGGGAGGCAGCGCCTGCCGGCGACGTCCCTGGCCGACCAGGGACGTCGCCGCCGGTCCTAGGAGGACTCGCGTGCCGCCGGGCCGCTGCCGAAGAGCACGTCGTCCCAGCTCGGGAGCCGCTTGCGCGGCTTTCCGGTGTCGGTCGACTCGCCACCGGCGGCCGCCGACGCGCCCGTCCGGCGCGGCCGCAGCACGGCCAGCGACGGGACGGCCGGGACCTCCTTCGGCGCGTCTGAGTCGTCGTCGAAGGCGGAACCGGGACCGCCGCCGAGCAGGGCCGCCGCCCCACCGCCGACCGGGCGCTGGCGCGGCGCGTCCGACCCGGCCAGGGCGGCCGGGGTACGCGGTTCGAGACCGCGGCCGGTCCCGCCCAGCGGCCGGTCGAGGGAGGCGAGCAGGGCGTCGCGGCCGGCGCGGATCGGGTCGCGGCCCGGGCGCGCGTGCTCGGCCGGTGCCGGCAGGCCGTGCCCGCCCCGGCCGGGCTCGCCGCGGGACGGGCCGGGCAGCGCGTGGCCACCACGCTCGGGCGCCGGCTCCTGGCCGAGGATCGGGGTGGGACGCTCGGCGCACAGGTACTGTGCCATGTCGTCGTGCGGCGTGACGGACTGCCGGGTCTTGTCCAGATCCCAGACGGCCTGCGCGGTGGCCTTGCCGGACGGCCAGGTGGCCACGATCCGCCAGGTGCCGTCGTCGCGACGCCACGCGTCCCACGAGATCTTCTCGGTGTCGATCCCGTGCTGGGCCAGGCGACCGTTGACCACCTCGGCGAGCGGCGTGGGCTTCTCCGCGCCCTTGAGACGCGTGCGGCGGGCGTGCTGCGCGAGCATCGCCCGCTCCTGGAGCACCGGACCGGCGTAGCGCAGCACCCGGTCGACCGGGACGCCGGCGATGCGGGCCACGTCCTCAGCGGACTCACCCGAGCGGATCCGCGCCTGGATGTCGCGCGGCGACAGGGAGGGCGTCGGCTCGGCGGCGGGAGCCGGGGCGACCGCGAGCGGCGGGGCGCCGGGCTCGGCGTGCAACGCGGTGGCGACGCGCTCGTCGAGGGGCAGGGCGAGCAGACGCCCCACCTCGTCGGCGAGCACCAGGGCCTGGCCGTCCTCGGAGAGGGCGACGAAGCGTACTGGGCGCATTGCGTTGCCTCCGTCCCGCTTCGCTGGCCGCACGCCACAGGTCGGCCACCCGGGCGTCTCGCACCACCGTACGCTCCTCTGCCCAGAGGTGGGGGATGCGACACCCGCATGTCGTGATTGAGCTGCGGTGATGATCACGGTGGGTGGCCGGGGCGGCCTCGCTGGCCACCCACCGTGACGATCGTCAGAGCCGCTCGACGACGTAGTCGATCGACGCGGTCAGCGCCTCGACGTCGGCCGGCTCGACGGCCGGGAAGAGTGCGATCCGCAGCTGGTTGCGGCCCAGCTTCCGGTAGGGCTCGGTGTCCACGATGCCGTTGGCGCGCAGCGCCTTCGCGATCGCGGTGGCGTCCACCTCGTCCGCGAAGTCGACCGTCGCGACCACGTTGGACCGCAGCGCCGGATCGGTGACGAACGGGGTGGCCACCGCCGAGCGCTCCGCCCAGCCGTACACGATGCTGGCGCTCTCCGCCGTGCGCTTGGCCGCCCACGCCAGGCCGCCCTGCGAGTTCATCCAGTCGGTCTGCTCCGCGGCCAGGAAGATCGTGGCCAGCGCCGGCGTGTTGTACGTCTGCTCCAGCCGCGAGTTGTCGATCGCGGTGACCAGGTCGAGGAAGGCCGGGATGTAGCGGCCGGACGCCTTGATCTCGGCGGCCCGGTTCAGCGCGGCCGGCGACATCAGGGCGAGCCAGAGGCCGCCGTCGGAGCCGAAGCACTTCTGCGGGGCGAAGTAGTAGACGTCGGTATCGCCGACGTTGACCTCCAGGCCGCCGGCGCCGGAGGTGGCGTCCACCAGGAGCAGCGAACCCTCGTCCGCGCCCGGGACCCGGCTGATCGGCACGGCGACGCCGGTCGAGGTCTCGTTGTGCGGGGTGGCGTAGACGTCGACCCCGGCCTCGGCCGCCAGCGTCGGTGCCGTGCCCGCCTCCGACTTGCGGATCGTCGGCTCGCCGAGGAACGGCGCGTCCTTGACGGCCTTGGCGAACTTGGCGCCGAACTCCCCGAAGCTCGCGAACTGGGCCCGGTCCCGGATCAGGCCGAACGTGGCGACCTCCCAGAACGCGGTGGTGCCGCCGTTGCCGAGGACGACCTCGTAGCCGTCCGGCAGGGAGAAGAACTCGGCGATGCCCCGGCGCAGCCGCGCGACCTGGTCGCGGACCGTCTTCTGCCGGTGCGAGGTGCCCAGGTAGCTGGTCGCCACGTCGGCGAGGGCGGAGACCGCCGCCGGACGGACCTTGGACGGCCCGCAGCCGAACCGCCCGTCGGCGGGCTTGATGTCGTCGGGAATCCGGATGGTCGGTGCGTCAGCCACGGTTCTGGAGATCCTTCCGCATGGGCGAGGGCGGGCCCGTAACAGGTCGGGCGCGGATCGACGGCAAACGCGTGCGGGAGCGCACGGCTCGGCCGGGATCCGTACCCGGTCCGGCGACACTGCCGGCCCTCATCCTCCCACCTGCTGCCCGCCGGCCGGCCGCCGGTCCCGGCAGCGGCACTGAGTCGTGCGCCACAGCGGGCCCGGGGTACGCCGAAGGCCCCGGCCGGACGGGCGGCCGGGGCCTTCGAGGGCGTTAACAAGGGGCCCCTCCTCTACCGGAGGCGTTAACAGGGGGCCCTTCCTTTCAGACGCCGTGCGGGACCTGGTCCCAGCCGTCGACCTCGTGCGGCTTGCGGGGGGCCGGGCCGACGTAGCGGGCGGAGGGGCGGACGAGCCGCTGGAGCTTCTTCTGCTCCAGGATGTGGGCGCTCCAGCCACCCATCCGGGCGCAGGTGAACATCGAGGTGAACATGTGCGCCGGCACCTCGGCGAAGTCCAGCACGACGGCCGACCAGAACTCGACGTTCGTGGCGAGCACCCGGTCCGGGCGGCGGGCCTGCAGCTCCGCGAGAGCGGCCTTCTCCAGTGCCTCGGCGATCTCGAAGCGGGGGGCACCCAGCTCCTTCGCGGTGCGGCGGAGCACCCGGGCGCGCGGGTCCTCCGCGCGGTAGACCCGGTGGCCGAAGCCCATCAGCCGCTCGCCGCGGTCGAGGACGCCCTTGACGTACCCCTCGGCGTCGCCGCTGCGCTCGACGGCCTCCAGCATGCTGAGCACCCGCGACGGGGCGCCGCCGTGCAGCGGGCCGGAGAGCGCGCCGATGCCGGAGGAGATGCAGGCGGCGGCGTCCGCGCCGGTGGAGGCGACGATCCGGGCGGTGAACGTGGAGGCGTTCAGGCCGTGCTCGGCGGCCGAGATGAAGTACGCGTCGACGGCCTTGACGTGCCGCGGGTCGGGCTCACCCCGCCAGCGCTTCATGAAGCGCTCGACGATGGTGGACGCCTTGTCGATCTCCTTCTGCGGGACCGCCGGCAGCCCGAGGCCGCGGGCGGACTGGGCGACGAAGGAGAGCGCGGTCACCGACACCCGGGCCAGGTCCTCGCGGGCCTGCTCGTCGGAGATGTCGAGGAGCTGGTTGAGCCCCCAGTACGGGGCGAGCATCGCCACCGCGGACTGCACGTCGACGCGGATGTCACCGGAGTGCACCGGCACCGGGAACGGCTCGGCCGGCGGCAGGCCCGGGCCGAAGCGCCCGTCCACCAGCAGCGCCCAGACGTTGCCGAACGAGACCTGGCCGATGAGATCCTCGATGTCGACACCGCGATAGCGCAGCGCGCCGCCCTCACGGTCGGGTTCGGCGATCTCGGTCTCGAAGGCTACGACGCCCTCCAGTCCGGGTTTGAAATCGGCCATGTCGCTCTCCTGGATCTGCTCGGTGCGCCCGCCCGGGGCTCCGGCCCCGGCCCAGCCGGGCGAGCGCCTTAGGCGACCCTCAGGGATGTGTTCGTGCCATCTTGCCTGCTGGTTACGGAAGTGCGCGACCCGCGACCGCTGTGCTACACGCGACATCCCCGGCCGGGCGCGGTCCGGTCGGGTCGGTGAGACTGTGCGATGGGGGCTGGCCTGCGCGGCAGGGCGTTCACCGGCCGGACGGGGAGGGGAGACGACGTGACGGGCGACACAGTGCCGCCGGCGGACATGCGGAACGAGTACGCGGCGGACCTGGGCCTGACCGAGGCGGACCTGGCGGCTGACTGGCACATGCAGTTCGACCGCTGGTTCGCCGACGCGGTCGCGGCGGGGCTGCCCGAGCCGAACGCGATGGTGCTCGGCACGTCCGACGCCGACGGCCGGCCGAGCGGCCGGACCGTGCTGCTCAAGGGGTACGACCCGGACGGCTTCGTCCTGTTCACCAACTACGGGTCACGCAAGGGCGCCGAACTGGTCGCGAACCCGTACGCCAGCCTCGTCTTCCCCTGGTTCCCCATGCACCGCCAGGTGGTGGTGACGGGCCGGGCGGAGCGGCTCGACCGGGCCGAGACCGAGGCGTACTTCGCCAGCCGGCCGCGCGGCTCGCAGCTCGGTGCGTGGGCCAGCGACCAGTCGCGGGTGCTGCCGGACCGGGCGGCGCTGGACGACGCGTACCGGGCGGCGGCGGAGCGGTTCGCCGACGTCGACCCGATCCCCGCGCCGCCGCACTGGGGCGGGCTGCGGATCCGCCCGGACTGCGTGGAGTTCTGGCAGGGGCGGGCGAGCCGGCTGCACGACCGGCTGCGGTTCCGGCGTACCGGCGCCGGCTGGGTCGTCGAGCGGCTGGCACCGTGACCGGCGTGCAGGAGGCCCGGCCGCGCGGAGCGCGCCGCTGGGCGATCGACCTGCGTCCCCTGGGGGTGCCGGCGTTCCGCCGGATGTGGCTCGGCAACACGCTGGCGATGTTCGGGTTCCAGGTCACGGCGGTCGCCGTCCCGGTCGAGATGTACGCGCTGACCGAGGACTCGTTCTGGGTCGGCCTGCTCGGGGTCGCGGGCTTCGTACCCCTGCTGGTGTTCGGGCTCTGGGGCGGCGCGGTGGCCGACGCCCGGGACCGGCGGCGTGTGCTGCTGGGCGGGTCGGCGCTGCTCTGGGCGTCGATGCTCGGCCTGCTGGTGCACGCCGTGTCCGGGGTCGGCAGCCCGGTGCTGCTGCTGGCGCTGGTCACGGTCCACTCGATCGCGTTCGCGATCAGCTCGCCGGCGCGTTCGGCGATCCTGCCCCGGCTGCTGCCGCCGGAGCTGGTGCCGGCCGGCACGACGCTGAACTACACCACCTTCACGGCGGCCTCGGTGGTCGGCCCGCTCGCCGCCGGCCTGATCCTCGCGGTGTTCGGCACGGAACGTGGCCTGCCGGTCGCGTACGCGGTGGACGCCGTCCTCTTCACCGGCCTGGTGGTCGCCACCCTGCGGCTGCCCGCGATGCCCCCCGAACCGCCCGCCGACGGCGAGGCCCGGCGGGGCGGGCTGGCCGGGATCGTCGACGGCTTCCGGTACCTCGCCACCACGCCGGTGCTGCTGCTGTCGTTCGCGATCGACCTGATCGCGATGATCCTGGCCATGCCCCGGGCGCTGTTCCCGGAGGTGGCACAGGAGCGGTTCGGCGGCGGCGCGGCGGTCGGCTGGCTCTTCAGTGCCATCGCGATCGGCGCGATGCTGGGCGGGCTCACCTCCGGCTGGATCGGCCGGATGCGCCGGCAGGGCCTCGGCCTGGTGGTCGCCGTGGTGGGCTGGGGGCTGGCCGTCGCCGCGGCGGGGCTGGCCCGGCAGCTGTGGCTGATGGTCCTGCTGCTCGCGGTGGCCGGTGCGGCCGACCTGGTGAGCGCGGTGCTGCGCCAGTCGATGCTGCTGGTCTACGCGCCCGACCGGATGCGGGGCCGGCTCCAGGGCGTGAACACCGTGGTCGTGGCGGGCGGCCCGCGCCTGGGCGACCTGCGGGCGGGCGCGACGGCGGCCGGCCTCGGCACCGGGGTGGCCTGGGTCGGCGGCGGCCTGCTCTCCGCCGTCCTCGCGCTCGGGCTGGCGCTGGCGTTTCCCGCGCTGGTCCGCTACCGGGCGGCGGCCGGGTCGAGCGGGGAGCGGAGTTGACCGGTTAGGGTCCCCCGCATGGACACCCCCGAGCAGCGTCCCCCCTCCGGCGCGCAGTGGACCATCGCCGCCGCCGGCCACGAGGCCGTCGTCGTCGAGGTGGGCGGCGGGGTCCGGACGTACCGGCAGGACGGCGTGGACCTCCTCGACGGGTACGCGGCCGACGAGCTCTGCCCCGGCAGCGCCGGGCAGGTGCTCGCGCCGTGGCCGAACCGGATCCGGGACGGGCGGTACACGTTCGGCGACCGGCACCTGCAGCTGTCGATCAGCGAGCCGGAGCGCGACGTGGCCATCCACGGGCTGGTCAACTGGGTTCCGTGGCGGTTGCTGGAGCGGTCGACCGACGCGGTGACCGTCGGGTACGACCTGCCGCCGACCCCCGGCTACCCCTGGTCCCTGCGGCTGCACAGCCGGTGGAGCGTGGGCCCCGACGGGCTGCGCGCGGAGCACGAGGTCACCAACACCGCGGCGGAGCCGGCGCCGTTCGGCTTCGCGGTCCACCCGTACCTGCGACTGCCCGGCGTGGCGGTCGACGACCTGACGATGCGGCTGCCGGCCCGCAGCCGCCTCCAGGTGGACGCGCGGCGGCTGCTGCCGATCGCCGTTACGCCGGTGAGCGGAACCGAGTGCGACTGGACCGGCGGGCGCCGCGTCGGCCGGGCGACGCTGGACCACACGTTCGGTGACGTGATCCGTGACGACGACGGCGGCTCGGCCGTCGACCTGACCGCTCCGGACGGCTCGGCCGGCGTACGCATCTGGGCGGACCGGCAGTTCGGCTGGTGGCAGGTCTTCACCGGCGACTCGCTGCCCGGGGAGCGGTACCGGCGGTCGGTGGCGGTCGAGCCGATGACCTGCCCGCCGGACGCGTTCCGCTCCGGCCGGGACCTGATCACACTGAAGCCCGGCGACACCTGGCGGGGTGTCTGGGGCATCCGGCCCGGGGCGTGAGAGGCGAGGCGGCATGGAGTTCGGCGAGGTGGTCCGGCGGCGCCGGATGGTCCGCAACTACGACCCGGACCGGCCGGTCCCGCCGGACGTGGTGGAGCGCCTGCTCGACCACGCGATCCGGGCGCCCTCGGCCGGCTTCTCCCAGGGTTGGGGCTTCCTGGTGCTGGACAGCGCCGAGGACCGGGAGCGGTTCTGGACGGCGGCCACCCCGGGCGGCGGCGGCCGGGACCGCTGGCTGAGCGGCATGCGGCGGGCGCCGCTGATCATCGTCCCGCACGCGAACCGGTCGGCGTACCTGGACCGGTACGCGGAGCCGGACAAGGGCTGGGCGGACCGCTCGACCGAGCGCTGGCCGGTGCCGTACTGGTACATCGACACCGGCTTCGCCGCGCTGCTGATGCTGTTGACCGCCGTCGACGAGGGTCTGGGTGCGTGTTTCTTCGGCATTCCACCGCACCGCCTCGACGACTTCCGGTCCGCGTTCGGGGTGCCGGCGGAGTACGACCCGGTCGGCGCGATCACCATCGGTTACCGTGTTCCCGACCATCGGTCACCATCCCTGCGTCGGGGACGCCGTCCGGTCGAGGAAGTGGTCCACCGTGGCCGGTGGGGGTCGTCCGACTCGCCGGATCTGTCCGGTTGAGAACCGGACGGCGCGGTAGCGAAACTGACATCAGGGAGCAGAACGCGACGTGACGTGGCGGGCTAGGCTGGCACGGTCATCGGTGCCGCTGGTCGCGGTGCCGCGCCGCGACCCGGCCCGGTGTCGCGGGTCGGCCCGGTGCGGGGAGGGGAGCGTGCCGTCGTGATCTTCAGAGCGGTCCGGGACGGGCGTCCCTACCCCGAGCACAACCTGACGCTCAAGCAGTGGGCCGAGATTCCGCCGCGCCCGCTGCGCCTGGACCAGTTGATCACCACCAAGCGCGAGCTGGCCCTCGACAAGCTGCTCGCCGAGGATTCGACCTTCTACGGCGACCTCTTCCCGCACGTGGTGCAGTGGAACGGCGGGCTCTACCTGGAAGACGGCCTGCACCGCGCGCTGCGGGCCGCGTTGCAGCAGCGCAACCAGATCCACGCCCGGGTGCTCGTGCTCTCCGAGGCGGTGGAGTGAGCCTTCGTTAAGGTGGCCCCCATGACCCCTCTCGACCTGCTGGCCATCGACTCGTCGCTCAGCGAGGAGGAGCGGCAGATCCGCGCCGTCGTGCGCCAGCTCGTCGACGACCGGGTCCGCCCGCACGTCGCCGGCTGGTACGAGGAGGGCCAGGTGCCCGCCCGCGAGCTGGCCCGCGAGTTCGGCAAGCTGGGCCTGCTCGGCATGCACCTGACCGGGTACGGCTGCGCCGGGTCCTCGGCCGTCGCGTACGGGCTGGCCTGCCTGGAGCTGGAGGCCGGCGACTCCGGCGTCCGGTCCCTGGTGTCGGTGCAGGGATCGCTCGCCATGTACGCCATCTGGCGCTACGGCAGCGAGGAACAGAAGCAGCGCTGGCTGCCGGCGATGGCCACCGGCGAGGCGATCGGCTGCTTCGGGCTGACCGAGCCGGATCACGGCTCCGACCCGGCGTCGATGTCCACCCGGGCCCGCCGGGACGGTGACGACTGGGTGCTGCACGGCACCAAGATGTGGATCACCAACGCGCCCGTCGCGGACGTCGCGGTGATCTGGGCGCGCACCGACGAGGGGGTACGCGGCTTCGCCGTACCCATGGACACGCCCGGGGTGACGGCGCGGGAGATCGGTCGCAAGATGTCACTGCGCGCGTCGGTGACCGGCGAGGTCTCCCTCGACGACGTGCGGCTCCCGGCGGACGCGCAACTGCCCGGGGCGACCGGGTTGAAGGCCCCGCTGAGCTGCCTCACCGAGGCCCGGCACGGCATCGTCTGGGGCGCGCTGGGCGCGGCCCGCGAGTGCCTGGAGACGGCCCTGGGGTACGCGACCACCCGCACGCAGTTCGGCAAGCCGCTCGCCGCGTTCCAGCTCACCCAGGCCAAGCTCGCCGACATGGCCGTCGAGTGGAACAAGGGGTACCTGCTGGCCCTGCACCTGGGCCGGCTCGCCGACGCCGGGAAGCTCCGCCCCGAACAGGTGAGCGTCGGCAAGCTGAACAACGTCCGGGAGGCGCTCGCGATCGCCCGGCAGTGCCGCACGATCCTCGGCGCGAACGGCGTGTCCGGCGAGTACCCGGTGATGCGGCACGCCAACAACCTGGAGAGCGTGCTGACCTACGAGGGCACGTCGGAGATCCACCAGCTGGTCGTCGGGCAGAAGCTGACCGGCGTCTCCGCCTTCGCCTGACCGGCGTCGCCGCCTTCCCCTGGCCGGGGCCGTCACCCGATCGGGTCGCTCGCCGCGCGGGTGTCGTACGAGGGCCGTAACGTTTTCCTCAGACGACGCGTCTGACGAGGACGGTGACGGCGATGGCCCGCGACGGTGACATCAACCAGCCCACCCGGGAGTTCCCGGGCTACCCGACCACGGACACGCTGAAGGCCCGGTCCGACGACGCACCGGAGCCGCCCGCGCCGACCCCGGGCGGCGGGCCGGTCCACCGCCTGCTGCTGGTGCTCGGCGCGGCGGCGCTGGCGGTGGTGGTGCTGCTCGGCGTGCAAGCCACCGGCATCCTGCCCGACTTCCGCAACCCGTTCGCCAAGGAACAGACCGACCGCAGCCAGCCCGCGCTGCTCAAGTCGATCCAGGATCTGAGCCGCTACGTCGCCGCCGAGGGCAACTTCCAGGTCGTGGTCGACCTCCAGACCGACCGGCGCAACGTCCCGGACTGGCTGCTCAACCAGCGCACGCTCTTCGTGGGTGCGGGCAGCGTCGAGGCCTACGTCGACTTCGCGAAGATCTCCGAGGGCGCGATCGTCGAGTCCGCCGACGGGAAGTCCGTCGAGATCAAGCTGCCCGCGCCGCAGCTCGCGAAGACCAACCTCGACCTGGAGAAGAGCTACGTCTTCGCCGAGGAGCGCGGGCTGCTCAACCGGATCGGCGACCTGGTCGAGGGCGATCCCAACCGGCAGCAGCAGGTCTACCAGCTCGCCGAGGAACGGATCACCGCCGCCGCCCGGGACAGCGGCCTGACCCAGCGCGCCGCGGAGAACACCCGCAAGATGCTGGAGGGTCTGCTCCGCTCCCTCGGCTACGAGCGGGTCACCGTGACGTACACCGCGCCCTGACCGAGCGTGGCCCCCTGCGACGCCGACGGCGCCCGCCCATCTCGTCTGGGCGGGCGCCGTCGCATCTGCGCGACCGGCGCCCGGCGCGCGGCCGTCGGAGCGCCTCACGGCGCGGTGCCGTGTTCTGCGTGCTCGGCCTGAGGCAGCACTTTCCCCGACCTTGCGGCATCGCGCTGTAGGGAGGCAGCACGTTCCCCGAAGGTGCGCGCTCGGGTGTGGGGGAGGCAGCACGTTCCCCGAACGTGCCGCCTCCCCGCGCGGCCCGCCCGCGGATCAGTAGGTGGTGATGTAGCGGTCCTCGTTCGGCATCAGGATCCACAGGATCGCGTAGACGATCACCTGGGTGCCGGGCAGCAGCAGCGACAGCAGGAACAGCAGCCGGACGAACCCGGCCGACCAACCGAACCGCTGCGCCAGGCCGGCGCACACGCCGGCGATCATGCGCCCCTGACGGGGCCGGACCAGTCTGCGACTCATCGTCGTACTCCCACTCTGCGGCGTTCCGCCGCCTCTGCGTCAACGGTAGAAAGGGGGCACCACCGCGCCCTCGGTCCCGAGGAGGATCGGCGGCCCGCTGACCCGTAAGTGCTTACCCGCCCGCCCGTGGTCCGACGCCCCCGACCCGAGACGCCGCCCCGCCGGTCAAGATCGCGCTCGATCCTGGAAGTACTCCCCTCCGAGGGCTGAGACACCACTACTTCACGGATCGAGCGTGATCATGCGCGGGGGCGGGCGTCGCCGGGTGGCGCGTGACCTGGGCGGGTAGGCTGGCCGGTCGGGCGCCCATACCTCCGGGTGCCCGCCGACGGCCCCCGGACCCGGCGGCCACCAGCGGACCGGAGCCCGCACGACGGGCGCGGCGGCGAGGAAGTGCAGCCATGATCAGCGTCTTCGACCTCTTCAGCGTCGGCATCGGGCCGTCCAGCTCGCACACGGTCGGGCCGATGCGCGCCGCCCGGACCTTCGTCACCGGGCTGAAGGCGGACGGGCTGCTCGCCGACACCGTACGGATCCGCGCCGAGCTGTTCGGCTCGCTGGGCGCCACCGGGCACGGCCACGGCAGCGACCGGGCGGTCCTGCTCGGGCTGGCCGGCGAGGCCCCCGAGACGGTGGACACCGACAGCGTGGAGCCGCGGGTCACCGCGATCCGCGCCGACCGGCGGATCGCGCTGCTCGACGCCCACGAGATCGACTTCGACCCGGACCGGGACCTGGTGCTGCACCGCCGCCGGTCGCTGCCGTACCACCCGAACGGGATGACGTTCGCCGCCTACGACGGCGACGGCGCGGAACTGCGGGCCCGAACGTACTACTCGGTCGGCGGCGGGTTCGTCGTCGACGAGGCGGCCGCCGGGGCGGACCGGATCAAGCCGGACACCACCGCCGTGCGGTACCCCTTCTCGACCGGTGCGGAACTGCTCGCGGTGACCCGCGAGACCGGGCTGTCGATCAGCGAGGTGATGCTCGCCAACGAGCTGTCCTGGCGCAGCGAGCGGGAGGTGCGCGCGGGCCTGCTGGAGATCTGGCGGGTGATGCGCGAGTGCGTGGCGAGCGGTTGCGAGCGGGACGGCGTACTCCCGGGTGGGTTGAAGGTCCGGCGGCGCGCGGCCGAGCTGTACCGCGGTCTCATGGCGGACGCGGACCCGGTGCGGTCGGCGGCGGGCGCGGCGGGCCGGGGGGCGGCGGACCCGCTGCGGGCGATGGACTGGGTCACCCTGTTCGCCCTCGCCGTCAACGAGGAGAACGCGGCCGGCGGCCGCGTCGTCACCGCGCCCACCAACGGCGCGGCCGGCATCATCCCGGCGGTGCTGCACTACTACGACCGGTTCGTGGCGGGCGCCTCGGCGGACGGCGTGGTGCGGTTCCTGCTGGCGGCGGGGGCGATCGGCGTGCTGTTCAAGGAGAACGCCTCGATCTCCGGTGCCGAGGTCGGCTGCCAGGGCGAGGTGGGTTCGGCCTGCTCGATGGCGGCGGCCGGGCTCGCGGAGGCCCTGGGCGGCACCCCGGAACAGGTGGAGAACGCGGCCGAGATCGGTATGGAGCACAACCTCGGCCTGACCTGCGACCCGGTCGGCGGCCTGGTGCAGATCCCCTGCATCGAGCGGAACGCGGTGGCTAGCATCAAGGCGATCACTGCCGCCCGGCTCGCGCTGCGGGGCGACGGGGTGCACCACGTCTCGCTCGACAAGGTCATCAAGACGATGCGCGAGACCGGGGCCGACATGAAGGTCAAGTACAAGGAGACGGCACGGGGCGGCCTGGCCGTCAACGTGATCGAGTGCTGAGCCCCGTCCGTCTCGCGGGCGGGAGGTGGCGGTGACCTCTGGGGTGGGCGCGCTCTGGTCGCACCGCGACGCGCTGCGCATCCTCGTCCGCCGCGACCTGGCGGTGAAGTACCAGCAGTCCGTGCTCGGGTATCTCTGGTCGCTGATCGAGCCGCTCGGCACCGGCGCGATCTACTGGTTCGTGTTCGGCGTGCTGTACGCCCGGGACACCACCCGTCACCTGGGCGAGGCGGCCGGCTCGTACCCGCTGTTCCTGATCACCGGCGTGTTCGCCTGGAGCTGGACCAGCTCGGCCATCAGCGAGGCGGCCAACGCGCTGACCGGCCAGTCCCGGCTGATCACCACGATGAACATCCCCCGCCAGGTCTTCCCGATCGGCCGGGTCGTCGGCCGGGTCGCCGAGTACGCGGCGGGCCTGCCCATCCTGGTCGGCGTGGCGGTGGCGTACGCGGTGGCGGACCGGATCGACCTCGGCTGGTCGGTGCTCGCCCTGCCGCTGGCCGTGACCGTCCAGGGTGTGCTGCTCGTCGGGTTGGCGCTGCTGCTCTCCGCGGCCAACGTGCTGATGCGTGACGTCGAGCGGTTCATGCGGCTGGCCGTACGGGTGCTCTTCTACGCCACGCCGATCATCTACCCGCTCAGCCTCGTCCGGGACTCCGGCCTGCCCGGCTGGGTGAAGGTCGTGTACGAGCTGAACCCGCTGGTCGGCATCTTCCAGCTGCACCACGCGGTGTGGTACCCGGACGAGTTCCCCGGCACCCGGCTGCTCGCCACCACCGTCGCCGGCAGCCTGCTCGTGCTCGCCGCCGGGTGGTGGACGTTCCGCCGCCTCGAACCGGCCGTGCTGAAGGAACTGTGAATGGCCGACCCGCTCATCGAGGCGGACGGGCTGGGCATCCAGTTCGTCCGCAACCGCCGGCGGCAACTGCGGCTCCGGGACCTCGTCATTCACCGGGGCCGGCGCGGCGGTATCTCCGACGGCCAGTTCTGGCCGCTGCGTGACCTGTCGTTCTCGATCGCGGCCGGGGACACGGTCGGCGTGATCGGCCGCAACGGCACCGGCAAGAGCACCCTGCTGCGGCTGATCGCGGGCGTGCTCATCCCCGACGAGGGGCGGATCAGCGTCCGAGGTGACGTGGCGCCGCTGCTGGAGCTGTCCGCCGGCTTCTCGAACGAGCTGACCGGCCGGGAGAACCTGTACCTGGTCGGCGGCCTGCACGGCCTGTCGGCCCGCTACCTGCGCCGCCACTTCGACGACATCGTGACGTTCGCGGGCGAGCAGGTGGAGAAGGCCATCGACACGTCGGTGCGGCACTATTCGTCCGGCATGAAGGTCCGGCTAGGGTTCGCCATCATCTCCCACCTGCCGCACCCGATCCTGCTCATGGACGAGGTGACCGCGGTCGGGGACGCGGAGTTCCGCCGAAAGTGCTATGCGACGATCGAACGTCTGCTCGGGGAGGGGCGCACTCTGGTGCTGGTGTCACACAACGAACAGGATCTGACCCGGTTCTGCCGTCGCGGTTTCTACTTGGACGCGGGCCGGATGACCGTCGACGGGACGATCGACGAGGCGCTGGCCGCGTACCGCCGGGCGGTGCCGCGGTGACGCTCGCGATCGTGCTGACCGCCGACGCGCCCGTCGGCGGGGTTCTCGCGGAGCGGCTGGCCTCGCAGTGCCGCCGGGCCGGAGCCGACGAGGTCCACGTCGTCGGTGACCTGCGTGAGTTGGCCGACCTGGTCGAGGCGACCGCCGAACCGGTGCTCCTCACCGGGGCCGACCTGGTCGCGCACACCGCCGTCCTCCGGCACCTCGCCACCAGCCCGGTCGGGCCGACCGTCGCGCTGGTGCTCACCGACCCGCCCGCGCCGGGCCGCACCGCCGTCCGGGAGGACCGCGGCCAGGTCGTCGCCGCCGGGTCGCCCGACGAGGTGCAGGGCGCCACCGGGACGTTCGGCGGGGCGCTGCGGGTCGGCACCGCCGACCTGCCGGCCCTCGCCGCCGCCGCGCGGTCCGTCGCGGCCGGGGTGGTGCCGGTCGGTCCCGCGCCGGCCTTCGGTACCGTGGTCGAGGGGCCCGCGGTGGACCGGCTCTTCGCCGACCTCGCGGCCCGGGGCGCGCTGACCTTCGCCCACCGGGTACGCCTGCTCGTCGCGCACCGCGTCGGCGACGCCGCCGAACTGGCCGCCGCCGAGGCGGCGGTCGCCGCGGTGAACGAGGACCGGGCGGAGCTCCGGCTGTCCGTGAAGGAGCGGGACGACTTCTTCACCACGTTCTTCGTCAGCACCTGGTCCCCGTACGTGACGAAGGCCGCCGCGCGACTGCGCCTGACCCCCACCTCCGTCACGATGATCTCGGTGGCGTTCGCGGTGGCCGCCGCGCTGCTCTTCGGCGCGGGTGGCCGGCCGGCGCTGGTCACCGGGGCGGTGCTGCTCTACCTGGGCTTCGTGCTGGACTGTGTGGACGGCCAGCTCGCCCGCTACACCCGCACGTTCAGCGCCTGGGGTGGCTGGCTCGACACCATGGCCGACCGGGCCAAGGAGTACGTGGTCTACGCCGGCCTCGGCTACGGGGCGACCCAGGCCGGCTTCCGGTACGGCTGGGCTCTCGCCATCGCCGCGATGACCCTGCAGACCGTGCGGCACATGACCGACACCTGGTACGGCGCCCTGCACGACGAGGCGGCGCGCCGGCCGAAGGCCGCCGGTGGTGGTGGCGGGATCGGCGACCGGCTCAGCGCCGCCTCCAACCGGGTGCAGGCGGACACCGGCTCGGTCACGTACTGGCTGAAGCGGACGGTGGTCTTCCCGATCGGGGAGCGGTGGGCGCTCGTCGCGCTCGTCGTGGCGCTGTTCGACCAGCGGGCCGCGCTGGTCGCGGTGCTGACGTGGGGGGTGCTGGCGTTCGCGTACACCGGTGCGCTGCGGACGCTGCGCGCCCGCTCGATGCGGGTGGGTGTGCTCGACACGGTCGACGCCACCCTGCACCGCGACGACGGCCGGTTGGCCCGCCGCTCGCCGGCGACGCGGCGGCCGGGGCCGCTGGTCCTGGCGGTGCTCGCCGCGCTGGTGGCCTCGCTGATGCTCGGGGCGGCGATCCTCGGCGACGTGCCGTCGTCGACACTGGTGCTCGCCCTGCTCGGCCTGCTGCTGGCCGCACAGGGCGCGCGGGCACGGCACGGCGGCGCGCTGGACTGGCTGGTGCCGGCGGCGCTGCGGGCGGCGGAGTACCTGTTCGCCATCGCGGTCGGCGTGGTCGGTGACGTTCCGGCCTGGGTGATCTTCGGGTACGTCTTCGTGCTGACCCTGCACCACTACGACCTGACCGCCCGCTTGGAGAAGCGGAAGTCGGCCCCGCCGCTGCACGACGCCACGCTGGGCTGGGAGGGGCGCTCCGCGGTCCTGACCCTGGCGGCGATCGTCGGAATTGCCGAGATCGGACTGATTACACTCGGAACGTACCTTCTCGTGGTTTTCGTGGTGAGCGTCGCTCTCGCCTGGGTGGTTCTGCCCGCCCGCGCCGCGCGGGCGGCGGCCGGTCCCGTCAGCGCCGGAGGTGGCTCACCGGGCTGATGGAGGTCCGGTCCGGTCAGCGACGCGGGGCGGACCCTCGCGCACCCCGCTGACGTGCCGGGTGTCCGGATTGTCGCATTGTCTTGGCTCGATGGCGCGTAACTGGACTGTCACGGGTGAAACATGGCACGTTCACCCGATGTGCGATCGGGGTGCTCCTCGTCACAGTCATTCGGGGTTCGGTCGACCGAGCTGGGGGAGGAGACGGTGACCACCGTCGCGCTCAAGGATGTGACCAAGGTCTTCAAGGACGGCACGCTCGCCGTCGACAGCGTGAACCTGGACGTCAACGACGGCGAGTTCATGGTGCTGCTGGGTCCGTCCGGCTGCGGCAAGTCGACCGTCCTGCGGATGGTCGCCGGCCTGGAGGCCCCGACCTCCGGCGCGGTGCTGCTCGGCGGGGAACTGGCCAACGACCTGCCGCCCCGGGAGCGCGGGGTGGCGATGGTCTTCCAGGACTTCGCCCTCTACCCGCACATGACGGTCGGCGACAACATCGCCTTCCCGCTCCGGCTGGCCGGCCTCGAACCGGACCGGCGGGGTGAGCGGGTCGCCGACGTGGCCGGCGCGCTCGGCATCGGCGACGTCCTCGCCCGCCGGCCCGGCCAGCTCTCCGGCGGCCAGCGGCAGCGGGTGGCCATGGGCCGTGCGATAGTGCGCCGGCCCGGCCTGTTCCTCATGGACGAGCCGTTGTCCAACCTCGACAGCGGCCTGCGCGCCGAACTGCGCGCGGAGATCTCCGGCCTGACCCGCGAGCTCGGCGTCACCACGATCTACGTCACCCACGACCAGGCCGAGGCGCTGACCATGGCCGACCGGGTCGCCATCATGCGCAAGGGCGTCCTCCAGGACGTCGGCACGCCCACCCAGGTGTACGGCCGCCCGGCCACCCTGTACGTCGCCGCCTTCCTCGGCAGCCCCCGGATGAACCTGCTGGAGGCGTCCGTCTACGTGCACCTCGACCGGTACGTGACGCTCACCCTCGGGGAGCAGGCGCTCTATCTGCCGTGGGACGACATCCGTACCCGCGCCGTCGCCCACTACCACGGCGAGCGGATCGTGGTCGGCATGCGGGCCGAGGCGCTGACGCCGGTCACCCCGGACACCCAGGGCGACGTGCTGTACGGCCGGATCCGCTACCTGGAGCACCACGGGCACGAGTCGCTCGCCTTCCTCGACATCGGCGCCACCGCCGTGGTGGTGGACGAGATGGGCACCCCGGTCGACCGGCCCGCCCCCGGCGAGCGCGGCCTGCGCCGCTTCAACCAGGTCGTGCAGCGCATCACCGGCCGCGCGGGGGAGCCTGCGTTGGACGAGGAGGTGACGCCGACGGCCGGCACCCGCACCAGCGTCCTCCCCGACCCGGGCCGGCACCACCGCCGCCCGGCCGAGCTGGCGGTCCGGCTGGCGCCGTACCCGGCGGTGTCCCCGGGTCACCCGCTCGCCGTGTCGGTCCGCATGGACGCCCTGCACTTCTTCGACGAGCGCGGCGACCGCATCGACGTCGGCTGGCGCTGAGGTGCAAGGAAGGGCCCCTGTCAACGCCTCCGGTAGAGGAAGGGACCCCTGTTAACGCTCCGGCGGTGCCGGACGGCGGCAGCGGCCCCGGATGCCGCAGGCTGAGCCCAGCAATCGGGCCTTGCCCCAAAAGTTACCCACGGGTAACGTACGGGCATGACGATCGACTCTCGCCTGGTGGCGACCGCCATGCTCGAGGCCGTCCCGTTCGCCCGCACGCTCGACATCGAATTCGTCGAGGTGGCCCCGGAGGCCGACGGTGGGGTCCGCACGGTCGTCCGGCTGCCCGACTCGCCGGCCACCCACAACCACGTCGGCGGGCCGCACGCCGGCGCCATGTTCACCCTCGGCGAGACCGCCTCCGGCGCGGTCGTCATGGCCGCGTTCGGGCACCTGCTCGACCGGGCCACGCCGCTCGCCGTGCGGGCGGACATCGCGTACCGGAAGCTCGCCATGGGCCCGGTGCGCGCGACCGCGCGGCTCGGCCGCCCGGCCGCCGAGGTGATCGCGGAGCTGGAGGCCGGCCAGCGGCCGGAGTTCCCGGTGCCCGTCGAGATCGCCACCGAAGAGGGCAAGGTGACCGGCGAGATGACCGTGATCTGGACGCTGCGCCCGCACTGACAACGGACCTCGGCGGTGCAGCCACCTGGCGGCACCGCCGATCGGCGGCGGCAGAGCCTGCCGTCAGCGCCGATGCAGGAGGTACACCAGCGCCCCGACCACAGGAACGTCCGCGCGGCTCAGCCCTCGACCGTCCCGCCCTGGTAGGACCCGGACACCGGGCCGCGGCGGCCCAACTGCCGCATCCGGACGGCCACGGCGACCACGGCGTAGAGGGCGATGGCCAGCACGACGCCACCCACCACGTACGCGGTGACGTTCCCGTCGGCGTTGAGCAGGAAGACAACCGCCCCTACCGCCAGCGCGGCGAACCCGACGGCGGCGACCGCCCCCGCCAACCGGCTCGACCCCGCCAACCGGCTCGACCCCGCCGGCTGGCCGGCCCCGGCGGGCCGTCGACGGGCGACCACCAGCCCCATGATCCCGGCCAGGAAGGCGAAGCCCGCCAGGTACGGCCGGTCGACGGCGATCGCGTACACCGCGCCGAGGAGGCATACCACCGACAGGGAGATCCGGTACCACACCGGCCAGTGGTCGTCCTTCGCCATGCGATGGTCTTTCCCTGGCCGGCCCGGGAGCCAAACGCGGAACCGGGGCCAGGTGCCGCGACGGCTTCGGCCGAACCGGGTTTCCCCGGCCGGAGGTCTGGATAGATTCGTACCGTGCTGGGCCTACCTGCTCACGTGACCGCCTGTCTCTTCGATCTGGACGGTGTGCTCACGCAGACCGCCCGCGTCCACAACGCCGCCTGGACCGCCACGTTCGACGAGTTCCTGCGCCGTCGCGCGGCGGCCACCGGTGAGCCGTTCCGGCCGTTCGACCCGGGCGACGACTACAACCGGTACGTCGACGGCCGGCCCCGCTACGACGGGGTGCGCACGTTCCTCGCCTCGCGCGGCATCGTGCTGCCCGAGGGAGAGTCGGGCGACCCCCCGGGAGTCGACACGGTGCACGGCGTCGGCAACCGCAAGAACGTGCTGCTGCTCGAGACGCTGCGTACCTCCGGGGTGGACGTCTATCCCGGCTCGGTGGCGTACCTGAAGGTGGCGGCCGTCGCCGGGCTGCGCCGCGCGGTCGTCACGGCGAGCGCCAACGGCCGCGAGGTGGTCGCGGCGGCCGGCCTGGAACCGCTGCTCGAGGCGCGGGTCGACGGCCTCGTCGCCCGTGCCGAAGGGCTGCGCGGCAAGCCGGAGCCGGACACCTTCCTCGCCGGCGCGCGGCTGCTCGGCGTGGAGCCGGCCAACTCGGCGGTCTTCGAGGACGCGCTCGCCGGGGTCGCCGCCGGACGGGCCGGCGGGTTCGGGTACGTGGTGGGTGTCGACCGGGTCGGCCAGGCCGAGGAACTGCTGGCGAACGGCGCCGACGTGGTCGTCGACGATCTCGCCGACCTGCTCGACCCGGATCCGGCCGGTCCGGGCCGGGTGGCGGCCCCGCGGGAGTCGAGCCGGCTCGACCGCGGGCCGGTCGTGCGGGACCGGGAGCCCGGCGCATGATCCGCGAACGGGCGTACCCCGTCGAGCCGTGGCACGTGCGGGAGACCCGCCTCGACATGGACGTGCTGGCCCAGTCCGAGTCGGTCTTCGCCCTGTCCAACGGGCACGTCGGGCTGCGCGGCAACCTGGACGAGGGGGAGCCGCACGGCCTGCCCGGGACGTACCTGAACTCGTTCTACGAACTGCGCCCGCTGCCGTACGCGGAAGCCGGCTTCGGTTTCCCCGAGTCCGGCCAGACGATCGTCAACGTCACCAACGGCAAGCTCATCCGGCTGCTCGTCGACGACGAGCCGCTCGACGTGCGCTACGGCGAACTCCTCTCCCACGAGCGGGTGCTCGACCTGCGGGAGGGCACCCTGCACCGGTCCGTGCACTGGCGCTCGCCGGCCGGCCGGGAGGTGCGGGTCCGCAGCACCCGGCTGGTGTCGTTCCGGCAGCGGGCGGCCGCCGCCATCAACTACGAGGTGGAGGTCACCGACGACAAGCCGCTGCGCCTGATCATCCAGTCGGAGCTGGTGGCCAACGAGACGCTGCCGCCGCAGAGCAAGGACCCGCGGGTCGCGGCGGTGCTGGAGTCGCCGTTGCTCGCCGAGGAGGAGTTGACCACGGACGACGGCGGCCTGCTCATCCACCGCACCAAGGTCTCCGGGCTGCGGGTCGCCGCCGCGATGGAGCACGAGGTGCAGACCGAGGCGCGGACCACCGTCGAGTCCGAGGGGTACCAGGACTGGGTGCGTACCACGATCGCCTGCGTCCTCAAGCCCGGCCAGACGCTGCGGGTCGTCAAGTACCTGGTGTACGGGTGGTCGAGCCGCCGCTCGCTGCCGGCGCTGCGCGACCAGGTCGGGGCGGCGCTCGCCGCCGCCCGCCTGGACGGCTGGGAAGGGCTGCTGCGCGAGCAGCGTGAGTACCTCGACGACTTCTGGAACTCCGCCGACGTGCTGGTGGAGGGGGACCCGGAGGTGCAGCAGGCGGTCCGCTTCGGGCTCTTCCACGTGCTCCAGGCCGGCGCGCGGGCGGAACGCCGGTCGATCGCCGCCAAGGGCCTGACCGGACCGGGGTACGACGGGCACGCGTTCTGGGACACCGAGATGTTCGTGCTGCCGGTGCTCACGTACACCCATCCGCCCGCCGTGCACGACGCCCTCTACTGGCGGCACCGCACCCTGCCGACCGCGCAGGAGCGGGCCCGTACGCTCAACCTGGAGGGCGCGGCCTTCCCGTGGCGGACCATCGAGGGGATGGAGTCGTCCGGGTACTGGCCGGCCGGCACCGCCGCGTTCCACATCGCCGCCGCCGTCGCCGACGCGGTACGCCGGTACGTGCTGGCCACCTGCGACACCAACCTGGAGCGGGAGATCGGCCTGGAGTTGCTGGTGGAGACCGCGCGGCTGTGGCGGTCGCTGGGCCACCACGACCGGCACGGGCAGTTCCACATCGACGGGGTGACCGGCCCGGACGAGTACACGGCCGTCAAGAACGACAACATCTACACGAACCTGATGGCCCAGCGGAACCTGATCAGCGCGGCGGACGCGGTGATGCGGTACCGGGACGAGGCGTTCCACCTCGGCGTCACCGACGAGGAGGCGGCCGCCTGGCGGGACGCGGCGGCGTCGATGCACATCCCGTACGACGAGGAGATCGACGTCCACGAACAGGTGGAGGGCTTCACCCGGCTCCAGGAGTGGGACTTCGCCCACACACCGCAGGAGAAGTACCCGCTGCTGCTGCACTACCCGTACTTCGACCTGTACCGGAAGCAGGTGGTCAAACAGTCCGACCTGGTGCTCGCGATGCACTGGCGGGGGGACGCGTTCACGCCGGACCAGAAGCTGCGCAACTTCCTGTACTACGAGCGCCGTACGGTCCGGGACTCGTCGCTGTCGGCCTGCACGCAGGCGGTGCTCGCGGCCGAGGTCGGCCACCCCGAACTGGCGCACCTGTACCTGCGCGAGGCCGCGCTGATGGACCTGCACGACCTGAACGAGAACACCCGGGACGGCGTGCACATGGCGTCCCTGGCGGGCGCGTGGATCGCCCTGGTCGCCGGGTTCGGCGGGCTGCGCGACCACGACGGCCTGCTCTCGTTCGCGCCCCGGCTCTCCAGCCGGCTGAGCCGCCTGGAGTTCTCACTCCAGTGGCGGGGGATGCGGCTGCGGGTCGACGTGCGACCGCACCGGACCACGTACGCCCTGCGTAACGGCGACTCCGGCGAGACGATGGAGCTGCGGCACCACGGGCGGCGGATCCAGGTCACCTGCGCCGAGCCGGTGACCGTGCCGATCCCCCCGCCCGAGGTGTCCGGCCCCACCCCGGAGCAGCCGCCCGGCCGCGGCCCCCTGCTGCGCCTGCCCGACCGCGCGCCCTAGACGAGTGATTCCGAATGGATCAGTGGTCGTACGCGGTCAGGGAGCGTTTGACGTCGGCGTTTATGCGCCAGTTGTGCCAGATCGCGGCG
>NZ_JBEYSU010000018.1:0-119548 GCF_040704235.1 Micromonospora sp. NPDC047707 | reverse complement strand
CTGGCCCTGACCCGACCACCGCCCGGGACGCTGCCCACCGGGGTGAGCGTGGTGCACCCGGGCTCGAAGATCCCCGCGAAGCGCTGGCCGGCGGAACGGTTCGCCGCCGTCGCCCGCCACCTCACCGCCACCGGCCACCGGGTCGTCGTCACCGGCAACCGCGCGGAGCAGCGCCTGGCCCAGCAGATCGCCCACCTCGCCGGACTGCCCGACCACGCGGTCCTCGCCGGCCGTACCGACCTGCACCACCTCGCCACCCTCGTCGCCCACGCCCGACTCCTCGTCAGCGGCGACACCGGCATCGCCCACCTCGCCACCGCCTACCACACCCCGTCGGTCCTCCTCTTCGGCCCCGTCCCACCCACCCAGTGGGGCCCACCACCCGACCGGACCTGCCACGAGGTCCTCTGGCGCGGCCCGGACGACGGCGGGCGGGCGGACGGCGTACCGCATCCGGCGCTGGCGGCGCTCGACGTGCCGGACGTGCTCGCGGCGGTGGAGCGGGTCGAACGCCGCGCAGCGCCCCCGGCACCGGCGCGGTCGCCGGAGTGGCTCCCGGTCGGGTGACGGCCGTCACCCGCTGGTTACCCGCCGGTAGGCAAGGCCCGTAGATTGGGCACCGTGAACGCGGAGTACCAGCAGGAGTTCGTCGACGTCGACGGGGCGCGTCTCGGCCTCCAGGTCTACCCCGAGCCGGACGACGGCGCCGACACCCTGGTGCTGATCTCCCCCGCCATGGGGGTCCCCGCCCGCTACTACCGGCCGTTCGCCACGGCCCTGCGCGCCACCGGGACGGCCGTCGCGGTCGCCGACCTGCGTGGCACCGGCACGAGCACGCCACCGCCGAGCCGCGCCTGCCGCTACGGGTACGCCGACCTGGCCACCGACGTCGGCGCCGTCCTCGCGGCGCTGAAGGAACGCCGGGACGGCCGGCGGACCGTCCTGCTCGGTCACTCCCTCGGCGGTCAGGCGGCCCTGCTGCACCTCGCGCTGCACGAGGGACACGACGTCGACGGGCTGGCGTTGGTCGCCGTGGGGGTGCCGTGGTGGCGCAGCTACCCGGGCCCGCGGGGGTACGGCGTCCTGCCGTACACGCAGGGCATCGCCGCCACCGCCCGGTTGCTCGGGGTGTGGCCCGGCTGGGGGTTCGGCGGCCGGCAGGCGCGCGGCGTGATCCGCGACTGGGCGTACACCGCCCGGACCGGCCGCTTCCCACGGCTGGACGGGGTGGACGCCGAGGCGGCCGTCCGCGAGATCCGCACCCCGGTGCTAGCCGTCAGCGTCGACGACGACCAGTACACGCCGCACGAGACGCTCGACCACCTGTGCGCCAAGCTCGTCGCGGCGCCCGTGGTGCGCGAGCGCTACACGGCGGCGCAGGCCGGGGCCCGGATGGACCACTTCACCTGGGTACGCGCGGCGGCTCCCCTGGCGGACCGGGTGGCCCGGTTCGCCGCCGACCTGCCGCAGGGCTGACCCCCGCCCCCCTTCTGCGGCGGCTTCGGTGACCGCGCGAGGTATCGGCGGTCGACGGACGGGGGTTAGCGGCTCGGGCGGCGGGTATGCCGCACCGCCCGACACGGTGGAAGGGGATCAGATGTCCGAACGGCACACCGCGCTGCGCTCGATGCACGATCTGGGCCTGGCGGCCTGGTTCGGGGGCTCCCTGATGGGAGCGTTCGGGGTCAACGGCGGCGCGACACAGATCAGCGACTCGACCCAGCGGCTGCCGGTGGCGTCGGCCGGGTGGGCCAAGTGGACGCCCGTCAACGCCGCGGCGATCGGCGCGCACCTCGCCGGCGCGGTCGGTGAGCTGGTGACGGAGAGCCCACGGGTGGCGGCCCAGGCGGGAGTGGGCCGGACCAGCGGCCTGAAGACCGCGCTGACGGTGAGCGCGCTCGCGGTGACCGGCTACAGCCGGCTGCTCGGTATGAAACTGGAGAAGGCCGGCAATCCTCCGGTCGACGGCACGACCGAACCGAACCACTCCACGCCCTCGAACGTGGCGGCGGCCCAGCGGCAGATGAGGGTGCTCCAGTGGGCGATCCCGGCGCTGACCGGGGCGCTGATCGTGGTCACCTCGTACATGGGGGAGCAGCAGAAGCCCGGACAGGTCTTCCGGGGCATGCTCGGACGGGCCGGGACGCTGGGCTCCATGAAGGGGATCGGCAAGATGGCGATGACGGGCATGACCGGTCGCCGGATGGCGACGTCCGGCCGCTGACACGGGACGCTGCGCCCCGCCGGTTCCCGGCGGGGCGCGCAGCCTTTCCCACGGCCGAATTTGCGCCGGTTCCCGGAGGCCGGTTCGCGGTGGGATGCGGCGTTCCGGAAGTCCGGTTCCCCGGCGGGGTGCGGCGTTCCCGAAGGCATGACGACGACCGGGATGGGCAATCGGCCCGGGTAGCCGGACCAACCAGCGAGGTGGGCGATGACGGGCAGCAGCGGGCGCGACGACGGACGGCAGCCGGAGGCGGCCACGCCCTGGGTCACCCGGGACGGTTTCGACGCCGACCCGCCCTGGGGCGCGGGCGAGCACGATCCGATGGACGAGGGCAGCGAGGAGACCGCCGTACCCGAGGGGCGGCGCGGTGAACGCCGGGCCGGTGCGCCGGCCGGGCCGTCGGGGCGGGCCGGCCGACACGGCCTGGGGTCGGTCGAGCCGACGCGTACGCCGACGGCGGGTCCCGGCGCGCCGCCGGACCCGGCGCCGTCACGCCGACCGTTCCCCGACGACGCGGACATCGACATCCGCTCGGAGGACGCGCTGCGCACCCGCGGCCGGCGCTCCTGAACCGCTCACACCGCCCTGGGCACCGACGGGCCTACCTGACGGGCGCCCGGCTGCCAGCCGGTGCGGCTCCGAGCGGCCGGTGAAGAGACCGGTCAACCGGAGCGGGCCGGCTCGGGCGGGCGGGCCGGCTCGACGCCGAGCAGGTCGGCGAGGCGGGCCGCGTCGCGCTGCGCCTGGTCGCCGCAGCAGTTGTTGAACAGCGCGTGCAGTTCGGCGCTCTGCCCGGCCAGCTCGACGAGCAGCTCCGCCCAGTGGCGCAGCTCCCGCTCACCGTAGGCGTCACGGAACTTCTCCTGCTTGTCGCCGGACTCCCAGGCGGTGCCGTGCCCGTGGAAGCGGACCACCGCGAGGTCGGCGGTCGCGACCGGGATCGGCGGCACCGACGAGGGGTGGCCCTGCGGCATGTCGACCGTGACGTGCGCGAGGCCGTGCTCGCGCAGGAAGGCGAGGGTGTCGAGGGCGGTAGCGCCGTCGAACCAGGAGCCGTGCCTGAGCTCCACGGCGACCGGCCAGGGCCGGCACCGCCCGGCCAGCTCGGCGATCCGGCGCCGGGCGGCGTCGCCGTGGGCCAGCCAGGGCGGGAACTGCAACAGCACGGCTCCGAGCCGCCCGGCCGCCGCGAGCGGGTCCAGCGCCGCCCGGAACCGGTCCCACAGCTCGTCGTACGCCTCGGGCGTCAGGTCCCGGCGGCGGACGCGGGCCGGGCCGCCCGCCGGGCGCAGGTCGGCCGGGAGCGCGTCGACCGGTGTCGGGTGCCCCGTGAACAGGCGGAACGCCTTGACGTCGAAGGTGAAGCCGTCCGGCGTCGCGGCCGCCCAGCCGTGGGTCGTCTCCGGTGCGGGCACCGCGTAGTACGACGTGTCCACCTCCACCAGCGGGAAGCGTCCGGCGTAGTGGGCCAGCCGGGTGGCGGGGGTGCTGGCGGACCGCGGATACCAGCCGGACCGCAGCAGCATCTGGTCCGCCCAGGACGCCGTGCCGACCTTGATGACACCCATGTAGTTAGTGGAACCCGGATCGGACGAACCGGCAACCGCAGGGCGAAAACCGGCAGCGTGACGGCGGAGAATGTCGGTGCTCGCACCTATCGTCGGGGCTGTTCCCGACTTCGGCGAAGGGTGACCGCCATGACCGCTACCGCACCGTCCGTCACCGGCGAGCGCGCCGACCTGCTGGCGAGCCTGCGTCGCCACCGCGGCTTCCTGCGGCAGACCGTGCAGGGCCTCAGCGACGAGCAGGCCGCCCTGCGCAGCACGGTCAGCGAGCTGTGCCTCGGCGGCCTCGTCAAGCACGTGGCGACCACGGAGGCCGCCTGGCTGCGCTTCGCGGTCGGCGGCGCCGACGCGATGGCCAGCGAGCCGGTGGACTGGCTCGGCCAGTTCCGGATGACCGAGGGCGAGACGCTCGCCGGCCTGCTCGACGCGTACGCCGAGGTGGCCGCCCGGACCGACGAGCTGGTCACCACGCTCGACCTGGACGGGTCCCACCCGCTGCCGACGGCGCCGTGGTTCGAGCCCGGCGCGAGCTGGAGCGTCCGCCGGGTCCTGCTGCACGTCATCGCGGAGACCGCCCAGCACGCGGGGCACGCCGACATCCTCCGCGAGGCGATCGACGGCGCCAAGACGATGGGCTGAGCCGCAGCCCGGCCCCGGGCCGCCGTCCCGGTCCGGCGCGCGCGGTGTGCGCCGCCGTTGTCCCAGGTCACTCTCCGCCGGTGTGACGCCCGGGCGCTCGTCGGCGCTGAGGGACACGACATGACTGCACACCGGATGGATCCCGACATCGTCGAGCGGCTGCTCGACGGCACCGCCGTCGACCCGACGGACCGGTGGCACGCCCTCGTGCCGTTCCTGTCGGCGGTCCGCGCCGCACCGGCACCCGGCGAGCTGACCGGGGAGGCCGCGGCGGTGCGGGCGTACCAGATGGCGCTCCTCGGCACCCCCGTGGCGATTCCCGAGCGTCGGCGGGGCTTCGCGCTCGCCGGCTTCGGCGGGCGCGCGGCCCTGGTCGGGTTGCTGCTCGCGGGCACCGGCGGGGCGGCGCTGGCCGCCGCCGGGGGCGCCCTGCCGAATCCGCTGCGCCCGTCGACGCCGTCGGTGACGCCGTCCCCGTCGACACCGGCGACGCCCGACGCCACCGGCACCGGCCCGCGGCCCGCTCCCCCGACCGGCGGGGCGGCCCGGCCCGATCCCGACGCCTCGGTGGTGGGACTGTGCCGGGCGTACCGGGCCGGCGCCGGCGACAACCCCGGCCAGGCCCTGGACAATCCCGTCTTCGGCGACCTCGTCGCCGCGGCCGGTGGGCGGGACGAGGTGACCGGCTACTGCGACCGGGTGCTGGCCGGTAAGCCCAGCGACGGCCCGAGCGCCACCCCGACCGGGCGGCACCGCAACCAGCCGACCGCCCGTCCCACCGGCCGGGCGACGCAGCCACCCGCCGCCGTGCCCGGGCAGCCCACGGCGCCCGGTGTTCCGACGCCTGGCGACGGGCCCGGCAAGCCGTCACCGCCCAACGGCGCGACGTGAGGCGGCCCCGGCCGGATCAGCGCAGCCGGGGACGATGCCCACGCACCCCCGCGGCGCGGTCCCGGCCGTAGGCGTCGGCGTGACCCCACCGGCCGGGGACGTCCAGCAGCTCGATCCGCCCGAAGCCCTCCGGCAGCGCCGGGTTCACCAGCAGGCTGTCGCCGCTGGGGACCAGCCCGAGGACGGTGGCGAGCAGCATCAGCAGGCCACCGGAGGACCACGCCTGCGGGCGGCCGGCGATGGGAAGCTGGACCGGGTACTTCGTCAGGGTGCGCGGGTAGCCGGCGACCACCTCGGGCACCGCCCCGCCGACCGTCTCGGCCATGTCGAACATCCCCTGCGCGATCCGCGCCGCCGCCCGGTCGCACCGGTACCGACGCAGCCCGGCGGCGATCAGGGCGTTGTCCCACGGCCACACGGCGCCGAGGTGCGAGCCGACCGGGTTGTAGACGTGCTGCCCGGCCGCGAGGGTGCGCACGCCCCAGCCGGAGAAGAGATCCGGGCCGACGAGGTGCTCGGCGACCGTACCGGCCCGGTCGTCGGGAACGATCCCGCTCCACAGCAGGTGACCGATGTTGGAGGTGAGCGCGTCGACCGGCTCACCGTCGGGGCCGAGGGCCAGCGCGTAGTAGCCCCGCTCGGGCAGCCAGAAGTCCTCGTTGAACCGCCGCTTCAGCTCCGCCGCCTCCCGCTCGAGCCGGTCCGCGTACGCGGGGTCGCCCCAGACCTTCCGGGCGAGACGGGCACCGCGCAGCTTCGCGTCGTACGCGTAGCCCTGTACCTCGCAGGTCGCGCGCGGGAAGCCGGGTTGCCGCCCGTTCCGGTCGGTGATCGCGTCCGGTGAGTCCTTCCAGCACTGGTTGAGCCGACCCTGGCGATCGTTGCGAGGCTGGTAGCGGACGTACCCGTCGCCGGTCGACACGCCGTACTCGTCGATCCAGTTCAGCGCCATCCGCGCCGGGTGGCGCAGCTCCCGCACCAGCGCGACGTCGCCGGACCAGCGCTCGTACTCGTCGAGCAGCACCACGAACAGCGGCGTGGTGTCGGCCGCGCCGTAGTAGAGGGTGGTCGGCTGCTCGCCGAACGCGGCGGCCTCCCCGTAGCGCAACTCGGCGAGGATCTTGCCGGGTTCCTCGTCGTGGACGTCGTCCAGCTGGCCGCCCTGAACCAGGGCGAGCAGGCGCAACGCCACCGGCGTCAGCTCCGGCGTGAACGGCAACGTCTGGAGGCAGGTCACCAGGATGTCCCGCCCGTACAGCGTCATCGCCCACGGCAGGCCACCGACCGTGACCCGCCGGGTGGACGACAGCGGCTCGTAGCGCAGGGCGGCGAGGTCCGTCAGGCACCGCTCGTACGCCGCCGCCAGCGCGCCGTTCTCGGCGACCAGCGTGGGTGCCCGGTCGAGCCAGGCCTGCAGGTCGTCGCGCATGTCCCGGCGGACGTTGCGGTGGTGGGTCTCCAGGTCGGCGCGCATGTCGTGACCGCCCTCGCCCCGCACGGTCATGCTGATGTGCAGGTCGGTCTCCCACTGCCCACGCGGGGCCACCCGGATCCGGAACGTCATCCCCGCCTCGTCGACCTCGACCGGCGCGGTACTGCTCACGATCGCCTCGCGGTCGAAGTGTTCCCGGCGGTACCGGAGCCGCAACTGCCGGCACTCGGGCACGGGGGTGACCTCGACCGGTCGCTCGCGCGGCCGGCCGACCTCGGCGACGTCGGAGAAGTCGCTGCCGATCTCCATCCGGACCGTCATGTCGGCCGGCTCGGCGGAGTGGTTGAGCACGGTGAGCTTCTCGTTGAAGCTGTCGTCGAGGGACCGGTGCCGGATCACCGACACGTCCGCGTCGACGTAGTGGCTGGCGGTGCCGGGGACGAGGAAGAACCGGGTCTCGAAGTACGTCATGTCGTCCCGGGACAGGGCCTGCAACCGCTCCCCGTCGACCCGGAGCACCCAGTGCGCCAGGAACCGGGTGTCGAAGGAGAAGAGCCCGACCGGCGCGCGGGGGTCGGCCTCCATGTCGCCCTGCGCGTCGCTGATCGCGAAGGCGTTGCCGGCCATCACGTGCACCCGCTCCTGCCTCACGGGTGCCTCCGCGTACCGGTCGCCACGTCACGGGGGTGGCGCGCGCCGGGCGAGCCGGGGAACAGCCGGCGGAGCATCATGAACAGCCGGATGTCACCGCGAACGGTCAGGTCGTTGCGGCCCAGTGCGGCCGCCGGGTGCAGCGTCCCGGCGGCGATCCGGTCGAAGACCGACCGGTCTGCGCGCACGACCAGGTCGGCCTCGTCGGCGCTCCGGGTCACCGCCACGCGCTGGTCGGCGATGGTCAGGTACCAGTGTTCCGTGCGGCCGTCGCCGCGGGCGTCGAGGCGTACCGTCCCCGTGGTGGTCTCGGGCAGGTCCGGGTGGATGCCGTCCCCCAACCGCCGCAACAGGTCCGCCGCAGGCGTCGTCATCCGCTCTTCCTTCCTGTCCCTGGCAGGCTGACACGGCGCGGGGTGAGGCCGGTTCACCCGGAGCGGGTGAACCGTTTGACGGCGCGCCGAGCGGGCAGACGGGCCGGGACGGACAGGAGGACCCGATGCGCGCACTGCGGTTGCCCGGCTGGAAGTCCGAGCCCGAGCTGGTCGAGGTGCCCGAGCCGACGCCCGGCCCGGGCCAGGTGGTGGTGCGCATCGGCGCCGCCGGGGCCTACCACTCCGACCTGCACCTGATGCACGACTTCGAGGCCGGCGCGGTGCCGTGGAACCCGCCGTTCACGCTGGGATACGAGAACGCCGGCTGGGTGCACGCGCTCGGCGACGGCGTGACCGGGCTCGACCCGGTGCGGGCGGCGCCGACCTGAGCCTGCGCTCGGGGGCGGACACCGCCCAGGAGATCCGGAAGGCCACCGGCGGCCGGGGCGCGGACGTGATCATCGACTGCGTCGGCGCGGACGCGACGCTGGCGCTCGGCGCCGCCGCGGCGCGGACCGTCGGGGACCTGACCATCGTCGGCCTCGGGGGCGGCACCCTGCCGGTCGGGTTCTTCTCGGTGCCGTACGAGGTGAGCATCCAGACCACCTACTGGGGCAGCCGCCCGGAGCTGATCGAGGTGCTGGAGCTGGGCGCGCGCGGGCTGGTCCGGCCGAAGGCGAGCACGTACGCGCTGGAGGACGCGGTCACGGCGTACCGGAAGATGGCCGACGGCACGCTCGAGGGCCGCGCCGTCGTCGTGCCCTGAGCACGATGGTCGCGCGGCCCGGAAACGCGGGCCGCGCCCTACGATGATCACGTGGTCGCGGCGCTGGAGCTCTACCTGGACACCGATGCCAGCCGGCGGATCCGGGTGCTCTGGGACGCGCTCGAGGCCGAGGGCGTGCAGAGCATGCGCTCGCTGCTGGAGCAGCGGCACCGCCCGCACGTCTCGCTCGCGGTGGCGCCTCGGCTGGACCCCGAGCAGGTGGCCGGAGCTCTCGCCGGGTGCGTGGTGGCGGAGCCGCTGCGCCTTGATTTCCAGTACGCCGGGCAGTTCGTCGGCCGGGTGCTGTGGCTGGGTGTCACGCCGACCACCGAACTGCTGGCGCACCACCGGCGGGTGCACGACCGGCTGGTTGGCGCCGGGGTGACGCTGGCCGAGCACTACCGGCCGGGTCGCTGGGTGCCGCACTGCACCCTGTCCATGCGGGTGCCGAACACGTTGCTGGCCGCCGCCGTCCGCCGCTGCCTGGAGATGCTTCCGCTCAGCGCGACGGTCGTGGCCGCGGGGGTCGCCGACCACGCACGCGGCATCACCCATCCGCTGCCGTGATCGGTACTGCCGACCGATGCCGGGTCGCCGCACCGGAACGCGGCATTCGTCCATAAAGGACGACATCGCCTTTCGCTCAGCCGGCTAGAACTTCTGGTGAACTGATCGAAAGATGTCGTCGTCTGGTTTAATGTCTCGGCTCATCACCCCGCGTTCAGGTGGCGACCCGGGTCGGCGTTCCGATCACCACCTGGCTTTGGTTCGACGGTCACCGCCCTCCCCCACCACGATTCTCGCGGTCGGCCGTCGCCTCACCCCTACTGCGTCCCAGGAGGAACGATGGGCAACTGGCTGCTGCGCCGATTCCGCAGCCCCGTCCTGACGTCGGCCGCGCTCGTCCTCGCCGCCAGCGGCCTGCCGGCGACACCGGCGGCGGCGGCACCACCCGCCCAGGAGCCGGGCGTCACCCTGCGCGTGTACGACGTGCAGGTGCCGCTCGACGAACTCTGCACCCTGAAGCCCGGCCAGACTCCGAACGTCGACCGGCTGATGCCGACGATCAACTGGACGTCGAGCACCGACTTCGGCTTCGCGGACCGCTTCGTGACGCAGGTGCTCGGCAACCTGAACGTCACCCAGGCCGGCTCCTACACGTTCCGGCTCACCAGCGACGACGGCTCGAAGCTGACCATCGGCAGCACCGTCGTCGTCGACCACGACGGCCTGCACGGCCCGACGCCGAAGGAGGGGACGCTCACCCTCGCGGCCGGGCTGCACCCGCTGCGCCTCGACCACTTCGAGCGCGACGGCGGCCAGCAGATCACCCTGGAGTGGCGGACCCCCGGCTCGTCGACGTTCACGCTCGTGCCCAACTCGGCGTTGAGCACCGACGCCGGCGTGGTGCGGGTAACGTCGCCGGGCCGCAAGGAGTGCGAAGGTGTCTTCGACTCGCCCGGCGACGGCCTGCCGCTGGCGGGGGTCCACCCCGGCTACAGCCTCACCAACCTGCGGCCGAGCGGCTTCCAACCGAAGGTCACCGGCATGGACTGGCTCGCCGACGGCAGGCTGGTCATCTCCACCTGGGGCGGCAACGACCAGTCCGGCACCTCACAGGACGGCGAGGTGTACATCCTGGGCAACACCGGTGGATCCACCGGGCCCGGCAACGTCACCACCAAGAAGATCGCCGACAACCTCAAGGAGCCGATGGGCCTGAAGGTCGTCGACGGTGTCGTCCACGTGTCGGAGAAGCAGCGGCTCACCCGGCTGGTGGACACCAACGGCGACGAGGTCGCGGACCAGTACCAGACCGTGGCCACCTGGCCGTACGGCGGGAACTTCCACGAGTTCGCGTTCGGCCTGCTCTACCAGGCGCCGTACTTCTACCTGAACCTCTCCGTGTCGATCAACTACGGCGGTGCCACCACCGATCCCCAGCCGGCCCCCAACCGGGGCACCACCATCAGGGTGCACAAGGACACCGGTGCCGTCTCGTACGTCGCCGGTGGCCTGCGGACACCGCACGGCATCGGCTGGGGGCCGGAGAACGGCATCTTCGTCACCGACAACCAGGGCGGCTGGCTGCCCTCGTCGAAACTGCTGCACGTCAAGCAGGACCGGTTCTTCAACCACTACATGAACCCGGCCGGCCCGTTCGACACCAGGCCGGTCACCCCACCGGTGCTGTGGATGCCGCAGAACGAGATCGCCAACTCCCCCAGCGCCCCCGTGCTGGTGCCCAGCGGCACCTTCGCCGGGCAACTGCTGATCGGTGACGTCACGTACGGCGGGCTCCAGCGCGCGTACCTCGAGAAGGTCAACGGCGAGTACCAGGGCGCGCTGTTCCGGATGACCCAGGGTCTGGAGGCCGGCGTCTCCGAGGTGCACCTGGGGCCGGACGGCGCCATCTACGTCGGCGGGCTCGGCGCCGGCGGCAACTGGGGCCAGAGCGGCAAGCTGGCGTACGGCCTGCAGAAACTCACCCCGAACGGCACCACGGCCTTCGACATCCTCGCCATGCGTGCCACCGAGGGCGGATTCCAGCTCGAGTACACCCAGCCGCTGTCCACCGAGACCGCAACCGACCTCGCCGCGCGCTACCGGGTCAAGCAGTGGCGCTACCAGCCCACCGCCGCCTACGGTGGCCCGAAGATCGACGAGCAGACGCTGACCGTCTCGTCGGCCACCCTGTCCGCCGACCGCAAGACCGTCACCCTCACCATCCCGGGTCGCAAGGCCGGGCACGTGGTGTACGTCCGCTCACCCCGGCCGTTCACGTCGTCCGCCGGACAGTCCCTGTGGAGCACCGAGGCGTGGTACACCCTGAACGCCATCCCGGGCAGCACCCCACCGCCCACCGGCGGCACCAACCTGGCGCTGAACCGGCCGGCCACGGCGGACAGCTCCTGCGCGGCGACCGAGGGCCCGGAGAAGGCCGTCAACGGCAGCGTCTCCGGCGGCAACGGTGACAAGTGGTGCTCGAAGGGCGCCACCAAACACCTCCAGGTCGACCTCGGCGCCGGCCGCGACGTGAACCGGTTCGTGGTGCGGCACGCCGGCGCGGGCGGCGAGAACACCGCCTGGAACACGAAGGACTTCACGATCGCCACCAGCACCGACGGGTCGACCTGGACGACCCGCACGACGGTGACGGGCAACACGGCGAGCACCACCACACACGACGTCACGGCCGTCGCGGCGCGCTACGTCCGGCTGAACATCACCGCGCCGACCAGCACCACCGACGTCGCCGCCCGGATCTACGAGTTCGAGGTGTACGGGCCGGGTGGCGCCGGCGGCGGGACCGGCACCATCACCGGGACCGGCGGCAAGTGCCTGGACGTCAGCAACTCGGCGACCGCCGACGGCACGAAGATCCAGCTCTGGACCTGCAACGGCACCAACGCGCAGAAGTGGACCCGGGTCGGGGAGACGTACCAGGCTCTCGGCAAGTGCCTGGACGTCGCGAACGGCGGCACCACGAACGGCACCAGGGTGCAGTTGTGGACCTGCAACGGCACCGGCTCCCAGGTGTGGCGGCCGCAGGCCAACGGCTCGATCCTCAACCCGCAGTCGGGCAAGGTGCTCGAGGCCGCGGGCGGGTCCAGCGCCGACGGCACCCAGGTCCAGATCTGGACGTACGCCGGCGGCGCCCACCAGCACTGGGTGGTCAACGGCTCGACCGGCCGGATCCAGCTCTTCGACGGCGACGACCTGGACGCCTGGCAGAGCACGGCCGGCGGCGCCGCCACCTGGCCGCTGGCGAACGGGTCGATGGAGGTGCTCGGTGGCGACATCCGGACCAGGCAGAGCTTCGGCGACTTCACCCTGCACGTGGAGTGGTGGGAGCCGACGTACCCGTCGACGGTCACCGGGCAGGCGCGCGGCAACAGCGGTGTCTACCTCCAGGACCGGTACGAGATCCAGGTGCTCGACTCGTACGGCGACCCGTCGCTGGACGACACCGAGGCCGGCTCGATCTACGACCGGAAGGCGGCCGACAGCAACGCGGCCGGCGCACCCGAGACCTGGCAGACGTACGACGTCACGTTCCGGGCGGCGCGCTTCGACGGGGCCGGCAACAAGACCGCCAACGCCCGCGTGACGGTCCGCTGGAACGGCGTCCTGGTCCACGACGACGTGGAGATCACCGGCCCGACCGGGGGCGGCGCCGCGGAGACCGCGGCCGGCGGCCCGATCCGCCTCCAGGACCACGGCGACCCCGGCGCCAACGTCCGCTACCGCAACATCTGGATCGAACCCCTCCCCTAACCAGCACCGGATGCAAGGAAGGGACCCTTCTTAACGCCTGCGGTGGTAAAAGGGTCCCTTCCAATCACCTGGGCCGAAAGTCGGGTGCGTGGACGGCAGCGGGTCGCTACCGTGCCCGACGTGGATCTTGAGATCGTGACCCTCGCCGAGCGGCCGGACCTCGCCCCGCTGCTGGACGACTTCGACGGCGCGTGGCCGGAGTTCATGAGCTGGGACCCGATGGCGGCGCTGTACTACGCGGTCGCCGACCAGCTCTACCCGGAGTACGTCCTGCTCGCCCTCGACCCGGCCGAGCCCGGGCGGGCCGTCGCCCGGGCGTACAGCGTGCCGCTGTCCTGGACGGCCGACGCGCTGCCGCCCGGCGGCTGGGACCGGATCGTGCAGCGGGCCTCGATCAACCGGCTGATCGGCACGAAGCCGAACCTGGTGTCGGCCCTGGAGATCTGCATCCGGCCGGAGGCGCGGGGCCGGGGCCTCTCGGCGCGGATGCTCGCCGCCATGCGGGACAACGCCGCCCGCCTCGGCTTCACCGAGCTGGTCGCGCCCGTCCGCCCCAGCGGCAAGCACACCGTCCCGGACGAACCGATGAGCGAGTACGCGTACCGCGTCCGCGACGACGGCCTGCCGGTCGACCCGTGGCTGCGGGTGCACGTCCGCGCCGGCGGCCGGATCGACTCCGTGGCGCCCCGTTCGATGACGATCCCGGGCACGTTGGCCGAGTGGCGCGCCTGGACCGGCCTGCCGTTCGACCGCACCGGCCCGGTGCACGTGCCGCACGCCCTGGCACCGGTGTGGTGCGACGTGGCACAGGACAACGCGGTCTACGTGGAGCCGAACGTCTGGGTCCGCCACGCCCTCTGACCCCGTCGATCACGAGGTCAGCGGTTCAGGTGACCCCCGCCGCTCACCTCATGATCGACACGGCGAGAGGGTCGCACGGACGACGGTCAGCAGCGCCGCCCGGGCTGTGCGGGGGAAGAAATGGCCGCCGGGCAGGACGTGCAGGGTGAACCCCGCCGCCGTGTGGTCGCGCCACGGTGCCACCCGCTCGGGCGGCACCTCGTCGTCCTCGTCGCCGGCGAAGGCCACCACCGGGCAGGGCAGCGGCGGCTCGGGGCGGTGCTCGTAGGTCTCGCAGATCGAGAAGTCGGCCCGGATCGTCGGAAGCAGGAGTTCGAGCAGCTCCGGCTCGGCCACGATCTCCTCGTCGAGGCCGCCGAGCCGGCGCAGCCGCTCGACCACCAGCCGGTCCGGCTGGTCGTGGATGTCCGGCGCCGCACGCCGCAGCTGGGGGGCGAGGGCACCGGCGACGAAGAGGACGCGCGGCAGGCCGGCGCCGCGCCGGCGCAGCTCGCGGGCCAGCTCGAACGCGACCAGCCCGCCCATGCTGTGCCCGAACAGGGCGTACGGCACGTCCAGCTCGCCGGTCAGCGCCGACGCGAGCGCCTCGACCAGCGGCCCCACCCGGGTGTACGCGGGATCGCGCCACCGGGTCTGCCGGCCGGGCAGCTCGACGGGGCAGACGTCGACGGCGCCGCCGAGGGCCTCCTGCCAGCCGGCGTACGCCGAGGAGCCACCCCCGGCGTACGGCAGGCAGAACAGCCGGACGGTGGGCGGGCCGCCGCGGCGGGGCGCGCCCACGATCCAGTCGTGGGCGCGCCGGGCGCGGGGGGTGGCGGTGGGGTTCACGGGTGGTTCTCCAGTGCGGGCTCGGTGGACAGGAGGCTGTGCGCCTCTTCGTCGGACATCTCCTCCAGCTCGGCGAGGAGCTGGTCCTCGATGGCGAGCGCGGCGGCCGCCAGCGTGGGGCTGTCGAAGAGCACCCGGATCGGGACCTGCACGTCGAGCGCCTTGCGCAGGTGCACGACCGCCCGCATGGCCAGCAGCGAGTCCCCGCCGAGGGCGAAGAAGTTGTCGTGCACGCCCACCCGGTCGACTCCCAGGATGCTCGCCCAGACCGCGGCGACCGTCTCCTCCAGGGCGGTACGCGGCGCCACGTACGGCACCTCGTCCGCCTCGTCCGCCTCGGCCGGCACGACCAGCGCCTTCCGGTCGACCTTGCCGTTGGCGGTCAGCGGCAGCTCGTCGACCTCGTGGAACGCGCCGGGCACCAGGTAGCCGGGCAGCTTCCCGGCGAGGAACTCCCGCACGTCCGTGGGCGGCCCGCCGGCCTCCTGCGGCACGACGAAGGCGACCAGGCGGCGGGCGCCGCGCGGCTCGCCCTGCACGACGACGACCGACGCCCGCACGGCCGGGTGCTGCGCGAGCGCGGCCTCGATCTCGCCCAGCTCGATGCGGTAGCCCTGGACCTTGACCTGGAAGTCCTCCCGGCCGAGGAACTCGATCTCCCCGCTCGGCAGGAAGCGGCCGAGGTCACCGGTGCGGTACAGCCGCTCCCCCGTCTCCGGGTGCACCACGAAGCTCGCCGCCGTCTTCGCCTCGTCGCGCAGGTAGCCGCGGGCGAGGCCGACGCCGCCGATGTAGAGCTGCCCGGGCACGCCGGTCGGCCGGGGCCGCAGCGCGTCGTCGAGGACGTGGAACGTCTGGTTCCGCATGGGCCGCCCGTACGGGATGCTCGTCCAGTCCTGCGGCACGTCGCCGATCGGGTGGAGGATCGACCAGATGGACGCCTCCGTGGCTCCACCGAGGCTGACCACCTCCGGCCCGCCGAGCACCTGACGGATCCGGCCGGGCAGGGCGACCGGGATCCAGTCTCCGCTCAGCATCACCAGCCGCAGCCGGTCGGTCGCCTCCCGGACGGTCAGGTGCTCGACGAACAGCTCCATCAGCGCCGGCACCGAGTTCCAGATCGTCACGTCCACCGTGGCCACCAGGTCGAGCCAGGCGGCCGGATCGCGGTGCGCCGCCGCTTCGGGCAGCACCACCGCGCCGCCGACCGCGAGGGGACCGAAGATGTCGTAGACGGACAGGTCGAAGCTGAGCGACGACAGCGCGAGGACGCGGTCGTCCTCGCCGACCCGGAACCGCTCGTTGACGTCGACGACGGTGTTGAGGGCGCCCCGGTGGTCGATCATCACGCCCTTGGGCAGGCCGGTCGACCCGGACGTGAAGATGACGTACGCCAGGTCGTCGGGGGTCGTGGCGATCACCGGCGGCACGGCACCGGGGTCGGCCGGCAGCTCGTCCACCCGCAGCACGTCGGCCACGCCGGCGAACCGCTCCGCCCCGGCGTCGGCGAGGTGCCCCTGGGTGAGCACCGCGCGGACCTGGCCGTGCGCCAGCAGCAGCCGCACCCGCTCGTCGGGCAGGTCCGGGTCGACCGGCAGGTACGCCGCCCCGGCGGCGAGAACCCCCAGCACGGCGGCGACCTGCTCCCAGCCCTTCTCCATCACCACGGCGACGAGGTCGTCGGGGCGTGCGCCCAGCCCGGCGAGGCGGGCGGCGATCACCCGGGCGCGGGTGGCCAGCTCGCCGTACGTGAGCGTGCGGGTCGGCGTGATCACGGCCGGGCGCTCGGGCGCCCGGGCGGCGGTGGCGAAGAACGGCTCGTGCAGCAGGCCCGCCGGGAGGTGCCCGCCGGTCCGGTTGTACTCCGCCCGGGCGGCCAGGTCGGCGCGGGGCACCAGCGACGGCACCGGGTCGGCCCAGTGCGACTCGTCGGCCGCGAGCCGGCGCAGCACGTCCATCGTGGCCGCGTGCAGGTCCGCCACCAGACCGTCGGGGAACAGGTCCTCGACCGCGTCGATGTCCAGCACCAGCGCGCCGTCCCGCTCGTACACCTGGGTGTCGATCCAGATCTGCGGCGTCTGGGAGATGCTGTACACGACCTCCCCGATCTGCGGGTGCCCGCCGACGCCCTGGAACAGGCTGGTGAACACCACCGGCATCACCGCGGCGGCGTCGCCGCGTACCCGCTTCAGCTCCCGCGCCACCCGCACGCCGCTGAACAGCCCGTGGTCGAGGTCGGTGAGGAGCTGGTCGCGGACGGCCCGCGCCCGGTCCTCGAAGGACGCCGCGCCGGCCGCGTCGATCTCCAGCAGCGTCACCGACGTGAAGTCGCCGAGGATCGCGTCGACCTGCGGGTGCAGCGGCAGCCGGTGCGCCATCGGCAGGTTGAGGGTGAACCGCCGGGTCTTCGACCAGGTGGCGACCACCTCACCGTACGCGGCCAGCAGCAGCGCGGTCGGGGTGACGCCGCGCCGGGACGCCGCCGCCTTCACCCGGGTCCACGCGTCGGCGGGCAGTTCGCCGGTCAGCCGGGCGAAGCGCGGCGCGGAGATGCTGTGCGGATCGCGCGCCAGCGGCAGCTCCGGCGCCGGCGCCATCGTCGGGACGCGCTGCTGCCAGTACGCCTCGGCACGCCGGTACCGGTCGGTCGACTCGACCGCCGTCGCCGCGAGCACGTAGTCGCGGAACGTCAGCTCCAGCTCGGGCAGCTCCGCGTCCGGCTCGTGGTAGAGCCGGGTCAGCTCGCGCATCACGATGTTCGACGCCCACGCGTCGGTGATCAGGCCGTCGATGCTGTAGTGCACCCGGCCCCGGCCACCGTCCAGGAGGGTCGCCCGCAGCTCGAACAGCGGCCACCGGTCCGGGGCGAAGACCTGGTGCGACATGGCGTCCCGGGTGCGCTCCAGGACGGCCGTGGCCTCGGCCTCCGGCCGGCCGCGGACGTCCTCGGTGACGATCACGTAGTCCGGCACCTCGTCGAGGATCTGCTGCTCGCCGTGGGGCAGCACGATCGCGCGGAGCATCCCGTGCCGCCGGATCAGCCGGCGCAGCGCGTGCTCCAGCCGGGGCACGTCGAGATCCGGGACGTCGAACTCCTCGTACCCGTGCATGCCGACGTTGCCCAGCTCGAACACGCCGGTGCGGCCGATCCAGTACGCCTGCTGCACGTCGGTCAGCGGGAAGGACCGGCCGGCCGCCGCCGGGTCCGGGACGACGACCGGCAGCGCCTCCGGCGTGGCGTCGCCGGCGGCCGCCCGGGCGGCGCGCACGGCGGCGGCGAGACCGCGGACCGTCGGCTCGGCGACGAACGTCCGCAGCGGGATGTCCACCCCGCAGGTACCGCGCACCTGGGCGACGAGCTGCGCCGCGAGCAGGGAGTGCCCGCCCAGCTCGAAGAACCCGGCGGTGGGTGGGACGTCCGACTCGCCGAGCAGGTCGGCGAAGATGGCCGCCACCTCCCGTTCGGTCGCATCCGGGTACCGGGGGGCGTCGCCGGCCGGTTCCGCCGTGCCGTCCACCGGCTCGTCGAGGGCGGTGACCAGGACGTGGCCGGCGCCGGGCGCGGCGGCCACCACCCGGGGGACGGTCGCCTCGACCGCCGCCCCGGCACCCGCCGGCCACACGTAGGTCGTCCACGGCACGTCGGCCTCCCGCCGGATCGCCGCGACGTGCCCGGCCACCCGGTCCGCGAGCGGCGTCTCCGGCGCGCCGCCTAGGACGTGCACCTCGGCGGCGGCCACCAGCTCCGGTCCGGCGGCCCGCGCGTCGGCGAGGGCGCCGGCCAGTGTGGCGAGGGCAGCGGCGGCCGGCGCGCCGGCGTCGATCAGGACCAGGGCGGTCCCGGCCGCGCCGGTGGCGGAGGCGGTCCCGGCCGCGAGGTCACCGACGGTGGCACCGGCGGCGGCGAGGGCGCGGCGGAACGTGCCGGTGGTCTCCGGGTCCCCGGCGAGCAGGTACCGCGCGCCGGCGTGCCGGGCCGGCGCGGCGGCCGGCACGGGCTCGACGTCGGGCACGAACCGGTGCGGCCCGCGCAGGGCCACCACCGGCTCGGGACGCTCGGCGCGCACCTCGGCGGCGACGGCGGCGGCCAGCCGCCGGGCCGCGTCCGGGGACGCCGGCGGCGCCACGTCGAGCAGCGTCCGGCGGCCCGGAACACCGCCGGTCGCCCAGCCGGCGAGGACGCCGCGCGCCGGCACCAGGGTCTCCGCGCCGGTGACGTCCAGGACGCCGTCGGCGACGACCACGATCCGGGGGTACGTGTCGCCGCGCGCCGCGAGGGCGCTCTCCAGCGCGGCGAGCGTGGCCAGCGGGTCGTCCGGCCCGGCGGCGAGCAGCACACCCGCCACCCGCTCGTCCGCCGGCAGCGGGACGGCGAGCCCGCCGGCGGCCGGGTCGCCGTCGGCGGTGACCACCCGGGTGCCGGCCGCGCGCAGCAGCGCCACGACCTGGTCGAGGGCGCCGGACCCGACCGTGAGCCAGGTGCCGGTCGCCGCACCGCCCGGCACGACCGGGCCGGTCCGGCGGAAGCCGCGCACCGCCAGCCCGTCGACCCCACCGGTCCGCGCCACTACCGCGCCGCGGGGCGGGTCCACCCAGCAGCGCTCGCGCTCGAACGGGTACGTCGGGAGGACGGCGCGGCGCGGCGGCAGCTCGCCGTGCAGCGCCTCCCAGTCGACGGGCGCGCCCTGCCGCCACAGCTCGCCCGCGGCGGTCAGCACCTCGGTCTCGGCGTCGGCGTCCCGGCCGGCCGAGGGCAGCGAGGCCACCGACCGGGGACCGCCGGCGAGCCGGGTCAGCACCCGGCCCGGGCCCACCTCCAGCAGCACCGCGTCCGGGCGGCGCGCCGTCGCGAGGCCGTCGGCGAAGCGGACGGTGGCGCGCAGCTGCCGGGCCCAGTACGCGGGGTCGGTCGCCTCCTGCGCGGTGATCCAGGTGCCGGTCACGTTGGACACGAACGGCACCTGCGTCGCGGCCCGGGGCACCCGGGCGACCTCCGCCTCGAACGCCGCGGCGGCGTCGTCCATCGACCGGGAGTGGAAGGCGTGCGAGGTGACCAGGAGCTTGGCGGCCGTTCCCCGAGCGGCGAGCCGGGCGGCGAACGCGTCGACGTCGGCGGGCGCACCGGAGACCGTGCACTGCCGGGGCCCGTTGACGGCGGCGAGGTCCAGCCCGTCGCCGAGCAGCGGCAGCAGCTCGGCCTCGGGCAGCGGCACCGCGAGCATCGCCCCGGGCGGCGCGGCCTGCATGAGCCGGCCGCGCGCGGCGACGAGGCGCAGGGCGTCGGGCAGCGTGAACACCCCGGCGAGGCACGCGGCCACCAGCTCGCCGACGCTGTGCCCGAGCATCGCCGCCGGCCGGACGCCCCACGCCTGCCAGAGCCGGGCGAGGGCGTACTCGACGACGAACAGGGCCGGTTGCGCGTACCGGGTCTGGTCGATGCCCGCCCCGGCGGCGGGCCGCCCGTCGTCGGCCGGGTACAGCAGGCGGCGGAGGTCCTCGCCGAGCAGCGGGGCCAGCAGCTCCGCCGCCTGGTCCACCTCGGCGCGGAAGACCGGCTCGTTCGCGTACAGGGCGTGGGCCATGCCGCTGCGCTGCGCGCCCTGGCCGGGGAACGTGAACAGGACCTCGCGGTCGGTGGCGGTCTCCTCCGCGCCCCGTGGGGCCGGCCGGTCCAGGGCCTCGGCGAGCTCGGCCGGGCCGCCGCCGACGACGGCCCGGCGGTACGGCAGCGTCCAGCGGCCCCGCTGCAACGTGTACGCCACGTCGGCCAGGTGCGCGTCCGGGTTCGCGCGCAGGTACCCGGCCAGCCGGGCGGCGGACGCGTCGAGCGCGGCGGGCGTGGCGGCCGACAGCGGCAGCACGTGCCGGCGACGGCCGTCGACCGGCGGCGCGGGCGCCGGGGCCTCCTCCAGCACGACGTGGGCGTTGGTCCCGCCGATGCCGAACGAACTGACCCCGGCGCGGCGGACCTCGTCGCGCCACGGGGTGCGGGCCGCGACGACCCGGAACGGGCTCCCGTCCAGCCCCAGCTCCGGGTTGGGGGTGCGGAAGTGCAGCGACGGCGGGATCTCCTGCTCCTTCAGCGCCAGCACCGCCTTGATGAGGCCGACCACGCCGGCGGCGGTGTCGAGGTGCCCGACGTTCGTCTTCACCGAGCCGAGGGCGATCCGGCCGGCCGGCACCCCGTGGAACGCGCTCCTCAGGGCGGTCACCTCGATCGGGTCGCCGATGGGGGTGCCGGTGCCGTGCGCCTCGACGTAGCCGATGGTGTCCGGGTCGACGTCGGCGACGCCGAGCGCCTCGGCGATGACGTCGGCCTGCCCGTCCACGCTCGGCGCGGTGAAGCCCACCTTGCGGGCGCCGTCGTTGTTCACCGCCGATCCCCGGATCACGGCGTGGATCACGTCCCGGTCGGCCACGGCGTCGGCGAGCCGCTTGAGGACGACGACCGCCCCGCCGCTGCCCGGTACCGCGCCGGTGGCGTCGGCGTCGAAGGCCCGGCAGTGCCCGTCGGCGGAGAGGATCCCGCCCGGCTCGTACCGGTGGCCGCGGCGCCGGGGGATGACGGTGGCGCCGCCGGCCAGCGCGACGTCGCACTCCCCCGCCAGCAGGGCCTGGGCGGCCATGTGCACCGCCACCAGCGAGGTCGAGCAGCCGGTCTGCACGCTGACGCTCGGGCCGCGCAGGTCCAGCTTGTACGACACCCGCGTCGGCACGAAGTCCTTGTCGTTGCCGATCGAGGTCTGGAACTCGCCGACCCGCGCCACCAGGTCGGCGTGGGGCAGCAGGTTGTGCAGCAGGTACCCGCTCTCCCCCACGCCGGCCCAGACGCCGGTCACCGCGTCGGTCGTGTCCGCCGGGTGCCCGGCGTGCTCCAGCGCCTCCCAGGCGCACTCCAGCAGGAGCCGGTGCTGCGGGTCGAGCAGTTGCGCCTCGCGGGCTGAGAAGCCGAAGAAACGGGCGTCGAAGCCCGCCGGGTCGTCGAGGACGCCGAGCGCGCGGACGTAGTCGGGGTGGGTGAACTCCTCCGGCGGCACACCGTCGGCGAGCAGGTCGGCGTCGCTGAGGGTGGTGATGGACTCCACCCCGTCGCGCAGGTTGCGCCAGAAGCCGTCCAGGGTGTCGGCTCCGGGGATCCGAAGCGCCATCCCGACGATGGCGACGGCGGTGTCGGGCAGCGTACGGCCCTCGGTCATTTATCTTCTCCCGAGTTGCGGGGGGCGGCGGACCGTCGTCGCGGCGTCCGTCCCCTCTGGATGGTTCTGCGGGTCTCGGCCCGGCGGTGCCCGGTGGTCGGTGGCGGCGGGCTCCCGCCGGCCGCCAGGTGCCGGGCGAGGGCACGCACGGTGGGGTGGCGGAACAGGTCCACCACCGGCACCGTGCGCCCGAGCCGCTCGGCCAGGCGCGCCTGCACCCGCACCATGAGCAGCGAGTGGCCGCCGATGTCGAAGAAGTTGTCGTCGGCGCCGACGTGCTGGACCGCCAGCACCTCCCGCCAGATCGCCGCCACCGCCTCCTCCAGTTCGCCGGTGGGGGTGGCACGTCCGGCCGGGGCCGGGAGCCGTGGCGGCGGTAGGGCGGCGCGGTCGACCTTGCCGCTCTCGCCGCGCGGCAGCCGCTCCAGCGGCAGGATCGCCGCCGGCACCATGTAGCCGGGGAGGCGGTCGGCCAGGTGCGCGCGGAGGCCCGTCACGTCCACGGCGGGCGGCGTCACGTAGCCGATCAGGGCCGCGTGGCCGGGGGTGTCCTCGCGCAGCAGCGCCGCCGCCTCGGCGACCGGGGGGTACGCGGCGAGCGCCGCCTCCACCTCGCCCAGCTCGATCCGGAAGCCGCGCAGCTTGACCTGGTCGTCGTCGCGGCCGAGGAACTCGAGCACGCCGCCGACGCCGAGGCGTACCCGGTCCCGGGTGCCGTACATCCGGGTGCCGGGCGGCCCCCACGGGTCGGGCACGAAGCTGGTGGCGGTGCGGGCCGGGTCGCCGAGGTAGCCCAGGGCGACGCCGGGGCCGCCGAGCCAGAGGTCACCGGGCACACCGCGCGGCACCGGGCGCAGCCCGTCGTCGAGCACGTACGCCCGCACGCCGGGCAGCGGCCGTCCGACGGGGACGGTGCCGGTAGCCGGATCATGGTCGGCCGGCTCGTGCACGGTGGCGGTGATGGTGGTCTCCGTCGGGCCGTACGCGTTGAGCCACCGCACGTCCGGCGCGGCGGACCGCCAGCGGGCCAGCCGGCCCGCGTCGACCCGCTCGCTGCCGACGACGACCAGCCGCAGCGTCGGGCAGGACGACGGGGGGTGCCGGTCCAGCGCGGCGACCCATTCGTGCCAGTACGACGCCGGCAGGTTGAGCACGGTGAGCTGGTACCGGCGCACCAGGGCGGTCAGCTCGTCGAGGCCGGGGACCGGGCCGGCCGGCGGCAGGACGACGGCGCCACCCCGGATCAGGGTGGCGAACAGCTCCTCCGCCGCCACGTCGAAGGTGAGCGCGGCGAACTGGAGCACCCGGTCGGCGGGACCGAGCGCGTAGTGCGCGGCGACCGCCGCCAGGGTGTGCACGAGGTTGCCGTGGCTCACCCACACGCCCTTGGGCCGACCGGTGGTGCCCGAGGTGTAGAGCACGTACGCGGGCGCCGACGGGTGGCCCGGGCCGGCGGCCTCCCCGGCCGGCGGGGCGGCCGCGGCGACGTCCTCCACGGCGACGAACGGCACCTCCACCGACGGCGGGCCGGCGGTCCGTGACCCGAGCACCGCCACGGCGGACGAGTCGGCGAGGACGTACGCGAGCCGTTCCGGCGGCGTGGCCGGGTCCAGCGGAACGTACGCGGCGCCGCAGCGCAGAACGCCGAGCAGCGCGGCCGGCCAGTCCGGCGTCCGGTCCAGCAGGACGGCGACGGTGTCGCCGGGGCGCACGCCCCGGGCGGCCAGGCCGGCGCCGACGGCGGCGGCGCGGGCGGCCAGCTCGGCGTGGGTGACGGTGCGGTCGTCCTGGACGAGTGCGGGCCGGTCCGGCCAGCGGGCCGCGGCGGCGGCCACCAGGCCGTGCAGTGTCCCGGCGTCCGGGACAGCGGGCGGCGCGGCCGGGGCGACCTCCTCGGGCCCGGCCAGCAGGTCCAGGGTGGCCACCGGGGTGTCCGGCGCGGCGGCGGCAGACTCCAGCAGGGTCCGGTAGCTCTCCGCCATCCGCTCGACCGTGTCCCGGTCGAACAGCTCCACGTCGTACTCGACGGTGCCGCGCAGGTCGCCCGCGTCGAGCGGGGTCTCGTCCCAGGCCACGGTCAGGTCGAACTTCGCGACCCGGCCGGGCTGCTCGGCCATTGTGACCGTCAGCCCGGGCAGCGCGGTCGTCCGCTCCGGCACGGTCTGCGCCGAGAGCATGACCTGGAACAGCGGGGTGCGGCTGGGGTCGCGGGGCGGGCGCAGCGCCTCGACGACCTGCTCGAAGGGCACGTCCTGGTGCTCGTACGCGCCGAGCACCGCCTCGCGCGCGGCGGACACCAGGTCGGCGAACGTGTCGGTGTCCCGCCAGCGGGTCCGCAGGACGACCGTGTTGACGAAGAAGCCGACCAGGTCGTCGAACTCCGGCCGGGTGCGGCCCGAGACCGGGCTGCCGACGCTGACGTCGCGCACGCCCGCGTACCGGCCCAGCAGCAGGTGGAACGCCGCGAGCAGCACCATGAACCGGGTGGCGCCGTGCCGCCGGCCCAGCTCGTCGAGCCGGCGGACCAGCGCGGCGGGCAGCCGTACGCCGAACGTCTCGCCGGTGTGCGAGGGCGCGGCCGGGCGGGGGCGGTCCGTGGGCAGGTCCAGGGTGGCGGGGGCGCCGCCGAGCCGGTCCCGCCAGTACCCGAGCTGCGCCGTGCGGGTCTCGCCGGCGAGCAGCCGGCGCTGCCACCCGGTGTGGTCGGCGTACTGCACGGTCAACGGCGCCGGGGCGGGCGCCCCGGTGGTCCGGGCCGCGTAGAACGCCCCGAGGTCGCGGATCAGCACGCCGACCGACCACCCGTCGCAGATCGCGTGGTGCATGGTGACCAGCAGCAGGGAGCGGTCGTCGGCCAGCCGGACCAGGCGCCACCGCGCGAGCGGCCCGGCCGCGAGGTCGAAGGGCTCGTCGGAGTCGCGGCGCAGCAGCGGGCCGGCCCGCTCGTCCGCGTCGGGCAGCCCGCGCAGGTCGTCGACGGTGAGGGTGACGGCCTGCTCCTCGTCGACCACCTGCCGCGGCTCGCCGTCGACGGCGACCAGCCGGGTCCGCAGGGCCGCGTGCCGCGCCACCAGGGCGCGGAGGCTCCCGTCGAGGGCGGCGACGTCGACCGGCCCGTCGATGGTGAGCAGCAGCGGCACCGAGTACACGGCCTGGCCGGGGTTGAGCCGGTCGAGGAACCACAGGCGTTGCTGCGCGTACGACAGCGGGTGCGGGCCGTCCCCGGCGGGCGGGACCGGTGGCCGGGCGGTGCCGTGCCGGGCCACCGCGACCCGGGCGGCCAGCGCGGCGAGCGTCGGAGCCTCGAAGGCGGCGCGGACCCCGAGGTCCACGCCCGCGCGGGCGGCGACCCGGGCCACCATCTGCGCGGCGAGCAGCGAGTGGCCGCCGAGGGCGAAGAAGTCGTCGGCGGCGGAGACGACCGGTACGCCGAGCAGGTCCCGCCAGACGTCGGCGACCAGCTCCTCCACCGGCCCGCGGGGCGGCACGTGGGTGGCCGCCCGCACGCCGTGGTGCGCGGCCGGTTCGGGCAGCGCCCGCCGGTCCACCTTGCCGTTCGGGGTGACCGGCAGCGCCGGGAGCGGCACGTACCAGGCCGGCACCATCGCCTCGGGCAGCCGCGCGGCCAGGTGGGCGCGCAGGTCGCCGGCCGGGACCGGGTCGGCGTCGGACACGACGTACGCGACCAGCCGGCGCGCCTCCCCGTCCCCGCGTACGTCCACGGCGGCGGCCCGGACACCCGGACAGGTGGTGAGGACGCTGGCGATCTCCTCCGGCTCGATCCGGACGCCCCGGATCTTCAGCTGGTGGTCGGCGCGACCCAGGTACTCCAGGTGGCCGTCCTCCCGCCAGCGCACCACGTCTCCGGTGCGGTAGAGGCGCTCCCCGGCGCCGAACGGGCTGGGCACGAACCGCTCGGCGGTCAGGTCGGGCCGCCCCAGGTAGCCGCGCGCCAGCCCGGCGCCGCCGAGGTGCAGCTCGCCGGGGACGCCGACGCCGGTCTCCCGACCGTGGTCGTCGAGCACGTGCAGCCGGGTGCCGCCGATCGGCCGGCCGATCGGGGTGCGGGCCGCGTCGCCGGGCAGGTCCGCCACGTCCCAGGTGGCGGCGATCGTGGTGCCCTCGGTCGGGCCGTACGCGTTGACCAGCCGCAACCCGGGCAGGGCCGCGCGCAGGACCGCGACCCGGCGGGCGTCGGCGGCCTCCCCGCCGAAGAAGAGGGTCCGCAGCGGCACGAACATCGCCGGGTCCTCGTCGACGCACCGGTGGAACAGGGCGGTGGTGAGCAGCATCGTGGTGACGCCGTGGGTGGCCAGGCGGTCACGCAGCCGGGCGGGGGTCAGCGCGTCGTCCTTGGCGACACCGACCAGCCGGGCGCCGTTGAGCAGGGCCCCCCAGATCTCCCAGGTGGCCGCGTCGAAGGAGGTGTTCGCCACCTGGGCCATCACATCGGCCGGGCCGACGCGGAGGTACCGGGCGTCGCGGACCAGCCGGACGATCCCGCCGTGGGTGATCTCGACGCCCTTCGGCCGCCCGGTCGAGCCGGAGGTGTAGAGGACGCAGGCCCGCTGCGCGGGATGGACCGGCGGCCCGGCGCTCGCGCGGCCCGCCGCCGCCGCGCTGACCGTCCGGTCGAGACGCAGCACCGGCAGCCCACCCGCGAAGGTCACGTCGCGGTCGGCGAGCAGCAGCCGGGCGCCGCTGTCGCGCAGCATGTACTCGCGTCGGGCGTCCGGGTGGGCCGGGTCCAGCGGCAGGTACGCCGCACCGGCGGCGAGGACGGCGAGCATGGCGACGACGAGCTGCGCGGAACGCTCCAGCGCCAGGCCGACGACGCTCTCCGGGGTGACACCGTGGGCGGCCAGCACCGCCGCCAGGCCGCCGGCGCGCTCGCGCAGGTCGGCGTACGTGAGGGTCGTTGCGCCGTACTCCACTGCCACCGCGTCCGGCGTCGCGTCGGCCCGGGCCAGGAACGCCGCCAGCACGCTCGACGCCGCGGCCGCGCCGTCGCCGGTGCCCCACGCGGTGAGCAGCGCCGCCTCCTCGGCGGTGGTGTGCGCGAGCGCGGAGACCGGGGCGTCCGGGGTGGTCAGGGCGTTGCCGAGCAGCGTCCGGTAGTGGTCGGCGAGCCGCCGCACGGACGCCCGGTCGAACAGGTCCGGGTCGTACCCGACGACGCCCCGGAACCCGTCCGGCGTGGGCTCGTCCCACAGCACGGTCAGGTCGGGCGGCACGTCGCCGGATTCCGGGGCGGCACCGGCGGCGAGCACCACCGGGCAGAGCGCGGCGCGGCTCGGGTCGCGGGGCCGGCCCAGCGCCTCCGCCAGCCGGTCCGGCGGGAGGTCGGTGTGCCGGGCCGCCCCGCGCACCGCCTCCCCCACCCGCGCCAGCAGCCCACCGACGGTCGGGTCGTCCGTCCAGGCGGTGCGCACCGCGACGAGTGCGCCGGCGGCTGGTGTGCCGACGGTGACGTCCCGGGTGCCGGCGTGCCGGCCCAGCACCAGCTGCCCGACCGCGAGGAGGGTCACGAACGGCGGGAGGCCGTGCGCTCCGCTCACCTCGATCAGCCGGCGTGCGGTGTCCGGGTCGACCGTGAGGCCGACCCGTTCGGTGCGGTGCCGCCGGACGGCCGGGCGGACCCGGTCGGTGACCAGGTCCAGGGTGGCCATCCCGGTCAGCCGTTCCCGCCAGTACGCGAGCGTGTCCGCGGTCACGGCACCGGCTCCCCGACGTCGGCCCGGCCGGTCCGCGGGCCCACCGGCTCCGCCACCGTGCCGAGCAGCGCCTCCGCCCGGTCCTGCCCGGTCGTCCGGACCAGCCGGCCGGCGTCCAGCGTCACCACGAGGTCGGCGCCGGCGAGGGTCTCCCGGCGGTGGGCGATGGTGAGCACGGTGGCCCCGGCGAGGTCCACCGAGAGCAGCCGCTGGATCCGGGCGTCCGTCTCGGCGTCCAGGTTGGCCGTCGCCTCGTCGATGAGCAGGATCTTCGCCTCGCGCAGCAGCGCCCGGGCCAGGCAGAGCAGTTGCCGTTCGCCGGCGCTGAGCTGACCGCCGCCGGCCGACACGGTCCGGTCCAGGCCGCCGTCGGGGCCGAGCAGCCGGTCGGCCAGTCCGACCTTGGTGAGCACGGCGCTGACCGCCGCGTCCGGGTACGCCCCGGTCGGGTCCAGGTTGTCCCGAAGCGTGCCGGGCAGCAGCACCGGGTCCTGCGGAACCACCTCGACCGCGGCCCGCAGGTCGGTGACCCGCAGCGTGGCGGTGTCCACCCCGTCGACGAGGACGCGTCCGCGCTCCGGGTCGACGAACCGCAGCAGCGCGGTGAACAGGCTCGACTTCCCGCTTCCGGTCCGGCCGACGATGCCGACCTTGCTCCCCGCCGGCACGTGGAACGACACGCCGTCCAGGGCGGGTGGGGCGTCGTCCGAGTAGCGCAGGGTCACGTCCTCGAAGCGGACGTCGCCCGCCGTCGGCCAGCCGGCCGGCGCCGGCCGCCCGTCGGTGCGCTCGACCGGCAGTCTCGTGTAGTCGTCGACCCGCTCGAAACTGGCCAGGGCGAGGTCCATCATCTGCACCGTCATCAGGCTCATGGCCAGCGCCTCCATCAGCGCGTACACGAAGCTGATCCCGACGCCGGCCAGCCCGGCGCCGATGCCGCCCTGCACGACGATCAGCACGCCGTACGCGAGCAGCACGGTCGCGCCGAGCAGGTCGAGCCGCAGGTTGAAGTGCCGGGACAGCGAGTTGACCGTGTAGTCCGCGTGGTGCGCGGTGCGCACCCGGCCGCGGAAGGCGGCCTGGTAGCCGCGGACCCGCACGTCCCGCCCCTCGATCGAGCTGACCCCCTCGACCGCCTCGGTGAGCAGGGCGAGCAGCGGTTCGTTCGCCTGCTTCGACAGCCGGGAGGCCGCCACCGTGCTGGCCCGGGTGAGCCGCTGCCAGCGCAGGAACAGCACCAGCAGCAGCGGGGCGGCGAGCAGGATCAGCGGGCTGGTGAGGGCGAGCGCGGCCAGCGGGACGACCAGGCCGACGGCCACCCGGAGGGTGTCCATCGTGGTCTCCGGCAGCTCCAGGTCGATGGTCTCCATGTCGCTGGAGAACCGCGCCAGGACCCGGCCCGAGGGGTTGCGGTCGAAGAACGACAGCGGGGCCCGGAAGACCCGGTGCAGCATCGAGTTGTGCAGGGACTGGCCGGCCGTCACGCCCCGGGCGAAGGCGAAGCTGAACAGCCCGCGGTCGAACACCAGCGCCAGCAGGCCGATGGCGGCGAACACGCCCGCGTAGAACAGCGTGTCCTGCCCCGCGCTCTCGGTCCAGTGGCCGAGCCAGAACGACGACCCGCCGAGCACGGCCTGCCCACCGACCGCCAGCCCGAGCAGCACCACGACCAGCGCGCCCGGCGTGAGCACCCGCAGGTACCGGCGGTACGTCCCGGTGTCGACCCGCCCGGTCCGCACCGCCTCGGCCGGTTCCTCGGCGACCTCCTCGACCACCTCGTCGAGCGGGGCGGTGTCCGTCCCGGTCCGCGGCGCGGCCTCGGCGGCGGCGGCCGGCAGGAGCTCCGGCATCCCGGCGGCCACCTCGTCGAACCGGCCGGCCGCGACCACCCGGCCGCCGTCGAGGACGACCACCCGGTCGGCCCGTCGCGCCACGTCGGGGCGGTGGGTCGCCACGATCCGGGTACGGCCGGCGAGGACGTCGGACAGCAGGGACTCCAGGATGGTGCCGGCGACCGCGTCGTCGACCGCGCTGGTCGGGTCGTCGAAGAGGTAGACGTCGGCGTCCTCGTACGCGGCCCGGGCCAGCGCGACCCGCTGCCGCTGCCCGCCGGAGAGGTTCGCGCCGCGCTCACCGATCACCGTCGCGTCCCGCGCGGGCATCGCGGCCAGGTCCGCGCCCAGGGCGGTGGCGCGGACCACCGCCGCGTACCGGTCGGGATCCTCGGGTGCGAAACAGCGGATGTTCTCGGCGATGCTGCCGTGCATGATCCAGGGCTGCTGCGGCAGGTGGACCACGCTGCCCCCGACCGTCGCGGTGCCGGCGACCGTACGCATCGTTCCGGCGAGCGCGGCGAGCAGCGCGGACTTGCCGCTGCCGACCCGCCCCAGGACGCAGACCAGTTCACCGGGCGCGACGCGCAGGTCGACGCCGGACAGGACCGGCGCCGTCGCCGGCTCCGCGCCCGGCCAGGCGAACGACGCGCCGTCGAGGTCCACGGTGCCGGCCGCGGCGGTGTCCACGCCCGACGGCACCGTCACGTCCGGCGCCTCCAGGAACGCGGTCACCTTGCCGAACGCCACCCGCCACTCGTTGCGCATGTCGAGGTAGCGCACGAGTTCCGGGAGCTGCGCCCGGAGCACGGTCAGCACCGCGATCGCGGCGAACACGTCCGCCGCCCGCAGCTCGTTGCCGAGGGCCGCGTACGTGACCAGCGTGGCCATCACCATCAGCACCGGCGCGGCGGCGTTGACCAGGTACAGGGTGGCGAGGCGCCGCTGCCGCCGTACCAGCAGCTCGTTGAGCGCGGCCCGCTCGCGGCCCACCGCCCGCTCGGCCACGTCCTCCCAGCCGTGCGAACGCAGCGTCCGCATGGCCGTGAGGTACTCGCTGACCAGTCCGATGCGGACGCCGTTCGCGTCCCGGATCGGTGGCACGAGCGCGAAGACCCGCTCGTTGGCCACGTGCGACAGCCACAGGCCGGCGATCAGAATCGCCACGCCGACGAGCGCGGCCCAGCCCAGCAGCACCCACAGGATCACGCAGGAGCCCGCGATGCCGAGCGGCACCGCCCACGCCATGTGGGTGAACGCGACCCGGCCGACGCGCCGGGCGTCCGACGAGGCGAGGGTGATCACCTCGCCGGTGGGGTGGGCCAGCCGGGCGCCCTGGTCCATCCGCAGGTACTTGTGCAGGATCTCCGTCCGCAGCAGCGCGGTGATGGAGTGGGCGGTCTTCCACACCTCGGACCACTGGTGCTTGTGCGTCAGCGAGTCGAGGACGTAGAACCCGGCCAGGCCGGCGGCGATGAGCAGGCCCTCCACCACCGGTCCCCGGCCGTCACCCTCGAACCAGGCGATCAGCTCCCGTACCAGCAGCGGCCCGAGCGTCGCGCAGGCCTGGTAGGCCAGGAAGATCAGCGCCGCCCACCAGAACCGCCGCCGGTACGTCTGGTACAGGGCGCGCCGCAGCCCGTCCGGCCGGCCGCGGCGGGCCGCCCAGGCGCGGGCGAAGACCGGCGCGACCCGCTCCAGGTGGTCGTAGCGCGGGGGCGTCAGGCTGTCGGAGAGTTCCAGGGGCCGCCGCAGTGCGGTCCGCACCAGGACCGACGGCCAGTGGATGAAGACCCGGGAGATGATCCCCGCGTCCCCCTCGGCGCTCGGGCGTACCGGCGTGTCGATTGCCACGGCTACTCGTTTCAGGCGATGGGTTGGACGACGGTGACCGGAGCGAAGCCGTAGGCCTGCTCCAGGGCGTGCCGCACCGGGTCGGGCAGGTAGGGGCGCATGGCGTCGAACTCGCGGGCCCGGTTGAAGCGGCTCGCCTCCGGGAACCGGGGGCGCTGCTCCAGCCAGTTGGCGACGGTCAGCGCGGCGAGGTCGGCGTACTGGCCGGGGGTCACCGCGACGCACCCGCCGGAGCGGTCCTCCAGCAGGAACGGCGGACCGTCGAACGCGGCGTCGAACAGCGCGGAGCGGGTGACCGTCCCGAACAGGTACGCGAGCGTCTCCGCCTCCGCGCCGATCAGGTCGCGGACGGCCGGACGCAGCTCGTGCGGGATCGCGCCGGTCGGGAAGATCTCCGTGCCGTACACCGAGTGGAAGAGCCCGGCGTCGCACAGGGCCGGCCGCGATCCCCACCCGGCGAGCAGGTCGTGGACGCCGCGAAGGTGCGCCAGCAGGTTGGCCTCGGAGTGGGCCAGGTCGGCGACGCCGTGCGACTCCAGGAAGGCGATCTTCTCCGGGTACCCCGTGGTCACGACGCCTCCCGGCTGCCGTACGACCCGGTCATCGCGACGAGGGTCCGGCGCGGCCCGGTGAAGCTGGACCGGCCGTGGGCCATGGCCATGTTGTCCACCATCAGCAGGTCGCCCTGCTGCCAGGGGAAGGCGAGGGCCTCGGCGTCGAACGCGGCGCGGATGGCGGCCAGGTCGGCGTCGGTGATCGGGCTGCCGTCCCCGAGGTACGCGTTGCGCGGCAGGTCCTCCTCGGCCATGAGCTCCAGCAGCGCCTCCCGGGTGGCCTCCGGCAGGTTCGAGACGTGGAACAGGTGGGCCTGGTTCATCCACCCGGTCCGCCCGGTCACCGGGTGCACGGCCACCGCCTGGCAGGTCTCGACGGTCCGCAGGTCCCCGCCGTCGAGCCACTGCCAGGTGATGCCGCGCTCGCGGCAGAACTCCTCTACGCCCGCCCGGTCCATCCCGGGGAACGTCTCCTGCCAGGAGACGCCGAGCCCGGTCCGGTAGTTGCGGACGTAGCGCACACCGTGCCGCTCGAACCGCTCCCGGACGTCCGCCGGGACCCGCCGCCACACGGCGTGGCTGTCGGCGAGCGGGGTCTCGCCGCCGGTCTGCGCCGCGACGTGCGAGTAGAAGAAGAGCCGCCGCGGCCAGACGCTCGTGTACGCCATCTCGTTGTGCAGCGGGATGACCTCGCTGGCCGGGTACTCGGTGGAGGTGTAGACGTCGCCGACCTTGCTGCGCGGCGTGGAGCGGTAGGTGTACTCCGCCATCTCCTCGCCGAAGACGCGGACGAAGGCCGAGAACACCGGGGCGTCCGGGGCGTCGAAGCCGCGCAGCAGGACCGCGCCGTACGCGTCCAGCCGCTCGTTGAGCAGGGCCAGGTGGTCCGTCGCCCAGGCGACGGGAGAGATCCCGGGCGAGGTGGCCTCGAAGCAGGCCACCCGGTCACGCTCGGGGAAGAGGCACGATTCCTTCACGTCGTCCATGTCGGGGTTCCGTTCTGCGCTCATCGGGGTCGGGGTGGGGTCAGTCGCCGTCCGGCCGGACGAACGACCGGAGGGCGTCCTGCACGAGGGCCGCGAGGCGCGCGATGCTCTCGCGGTCGTTGAGGTTGCGGCTGTACTTGAAGTGGAGACGCAGCTCGCCGTCGCCGAACCGGGCGAAGACCTGGAGCTGGTGCATCCGCTGCAGGCGCGGCGCCGGCCAGACGTCCTCGTCGGGCGGCCCGAGCAGCGGCGACTCCTCAGGCTCGTGGGTGAACTCGCCCCAGTTGTTCAGCAGGATGTGCGGCTTGCCGAGCGGGGCCAGCGCCTCCGCCACGCCCGGGTGCGCGTCGATGTAGCGCAGCAGGCCGTAGCCGAGCCCGTGCCGGGGCACCGCGCTGATCTGCTCGCGGACCGACTCCAGCAGCGCCCGAGGTCCGGGCTTCTCCGGCCGGCGCACCAGGCGGGGCGAGGTCATCGAGAACCGGCCGATGGCGCGGGACAGGTCCAGGTCGTCGCCGCCCATCTCGCGGCCACGGGCGACCAGGTCCACCAGCAGGGACGACTGGCCGGACCAGTCGGTGAAGCCCTGGAGGGTGGCGGCGAGCAGGCCGTCGTTGAGGCTCAGCCCGTACTCCCGCGGCAGCAGCCGGCGCAGCGCCGCCGTCTCCTCGGCGTCCAGGCCGACCACGACGGTCTCCTCCGACGACATGCAGTCGTCGCCCCCCTCGTGGTCCAGCGGCCAGGCGGGGATCGGCTCCTTGGCGAGCGCCGTCCAGTACGCGATGTCCTCCGCCAGCTCGGACGAGCGGGCGAGCGTGTCGAGGTTGCGCGCCCACGCGGCGAACGACGCCGTCGGCGGCGGCAGCGCCGGCTCCCGGCCGGCTTCGAGGGCCGTGTACGCGGTCCGCACGTCCTCCATCAGCACGTCCCACGAACTGTTGTCCATGAGTTGGTGGTGGACGATCACGACGAGCGCGTCCGGCCGGTGGGGCCCGAACCGGACCAGCGCGACGTGCAGCAGCGGCCCGCGCGCCAGGTCGAGCCTGCGGTGCAGCGACCGGTCCAGCCGTTGGAAGGCGACCTCCTGGTCGGCCGGGTCGAGGGCGGACAGGTCGACGTTCGTGAACGGCGTCGGCTGGTACGGCTCGTTGACCCGGACGGCCAGCCGGCCGCCCTCGGTCGGGAAGCTGATCCGCAGCGAGTCGTGGTGCGCCACCACGCTGGCCACCGCCTGCTCGACGAGGGCCGGATCCAGCGGCCGGGCCGCCTCGAACATGAAGATGTGCGTGTAGAGGTGCGGGTCGGTGAAGTTCCGCTCGTGGAACGCGAGGTGCGAGGGCACCAGCGCCACCGCGCCCGGGTCGTCGCGGCGGTTCCCGCCGGCGGCCGCCTCGGTGGCCACCGACGCCAGGCCCGCGATGGTCGGGTGCGCGATGAACTGCGCCGGCGTCACGACCACCCCCGCCTTGCGCGCCCGGTCCACCACCCGGATCACGTGCAGCGAATCCCCACCCAGGGCGAAGAAGTCGTCGTCCACACCCACCGACGGCAGCCGCAGCACCTCCCGCCAGATCCCGGCCAGCACCTCCTCGACCCGGCCCCGGGGACTTCCGTCCCCGGTGGCGGCACCGACCGTGACGGTCGCGCCGGCGACCAGCGCGGCCCGGTCGACCTTGCCGTTGGGCAGCCGCGGCAGCGCGTCGACCACCGTGACCGTCGGCACCATGTAGTCGGGCAGCTTCTCGCGCAGGGCGACGCGCAGGCCGTCCGCCGAGAGGCTTCCGCCGGCGAGCGGCGCCGCGTACGCGAGGAGCCGCCGGTCGTCCGCGCCGTCGTCGTCGCACAGCACCACGCACTCGCCGACGCCGTCCACGCCGGACAGCACCGACGCGACCTCGTCGGGCTCGACCCGGTGACCACGGATCTTGACCTGGTCGCCGATGCGGCCGAGGAACTCGACCGTGCCGCCGGGCAGGTATCGGCCCCGGTCGCCGGTGCGGTAGAGCCGGCTGCCGGGCGGCCCGAACGGATCGGCGACGAACCGCTCGGCGGTCAGGGCGGGGTCGCCCAGGTAGCCCCGGGCGAGACCGGAGCCGCCGACGACGATCTCGCCGGGCAGGCCGGTCGGGACCGGACGCAGCTCCTCGTCCACGACGTACACCCACGTGCCGGGGATCGGCCGGCCGAGCGGCACCACCGCACGGCGCCCCTCCCGGTCGGCGCTCACCTCGGCGGCGGCGACGATGCCGGTGGTCTCGGTCTGGCCGTACATGTTGACCAGCCGCGGCGCCTCCCCGGGCGCGCTGCGGATCGCCTCCGGCAGGTCGTAGCGCAGCGGCTCGCTGGCGGTGAGCACGACCCGCGGTTGCCACCCGTCTTGGCGGGCCAGGGCCGGCTGGACCACCCGCAGGTACGACGGGACGAGGTCCAGCACCTGGACGCCGTGCGCGGCGGCGTAGCCGAGCAGGGCGTGCGGGTCGGCGAGCTGCTCCCGGTCGGCGACGACGACGTGACCGCCGAGGGCGAGCGGCACGGCGTACTGGCGCACCGACGAGGAGAACGCGAACGACGCGGTGTGCAGCACGACCGGCTCGGCCGGCAGGGCCAGCGCGGCGGGCAGCGCGTGCAGGTACGCGGCGAGCGCGCCGTGGGTGACGACGACGCCCTTCGGCAGGCCCTTCGTGCCGGAGGTGAACACGACGTACGCGGGGTGGTCGGGGCGCACCGCCGGTGCCGGACGGTCACCGGGCAGCGTGGGTGCGTCCTCGAGCGTCAGCAGTTCACCCGCGCCCTGCGGGGTGGCGCCGGCCAGCGCACGCGTGGTGAGGGTGAGCGCCGGCCGGGCGTCGGCGACGATCGCGGCCAGCCGCTCCGCCGGGTACGCCGGGTCGAGCGGCAGGTACGCCCCACCCGCCTCCAGCACGGCGAGGGCGGCGACCACCACGTCGACGCCCCGGTCCAGGTGCAGGGCGACCATGGTCTCCGGGCCGACGCCCCGGGCGGCCAGCACGCGGGCCAGGTTGCCGGCCCGCTCGTGCAGCTCCGCGTACGTCAGGGTGGTCCCGCCGCCGGTGACGGCCGGGGCGTCCGGCCGCCGGGCCGCCTGCTCCGCGACGCGGCGGGTCAGCGTCCGCCCGGCCGCCCCGGCGGGCAGCGCCGGCCCGTGGGCGAGCGCGTCCAGGCGCTCCCGCTCGCCGGGCAGCAGGACGTCGACGTCGAAGGCCGGCTGGTCCGGGGCCCGGACCAGGCGCTCCAGGAGCGCCTCCAGCCGGCTCATCATCGCCGCGACCGTGCCTGCGTCGAACAGGTCGGTGCTGTACTCGGCGTGCCCCTCGATGCCGTCGCCGGTCTCCCACAGGTCGACGAGCAGGTCGAAGCGGGCCGTGCACTGCTCGTTGTCGATCGACGTGAGGGTGAGGCCGGGGCCCGGGTCGGGCATCCCGCCGGGTGCGTTCTGGAGCGCGAAGCGCACCTGGAACAGCGGCGAGTGACTGAGGCTGCGGGTGGGCGCCACCGCGTCGACCACCATCTCGAAGGGGACGTCCTGGTGCGCGTACGCGCCGTGCGCCGCCTCGCGGACCCGCCGCAGCACCTCGGTGAAGGTGGGGTCGCCGGACAGGTCGACACGCAGCGCCAGGGTGTTGGCGAAGAAGCCGACCAGGTTCTCCAGCTCGGTGCTGGTGCGGTTGGCGATCGGCGTGCCCACGGTGACGTCCCGCTGGCCGCTGAGCCGGGCCATCAGCACGTCGAAGCCGGCGAGCAGCGCCATGAACAGGGAGACGCCCTCGCGGCGGGCCAGCTCGGCCACGCCGCGGGACAGGTCGGCGGACCAGCGGACGTCGTGGCGCGCGCCCCGGAAGGTCTGCACCGGCGGCCGGGGCCGGTCGGTCGGCAGGTCCAGCGTCGGCACGTCGGCCAGCTGCCGCTTCCACCAGTCGAGCTGCGCGTCGAGCTCCGCCCCGGTCAGCCAGGACCGCTGCCAGAGGGTGTAGTCCACGTAGGTGTACGGCAGCTCCGGCAGCGGCGACGGCTGCCCCTGCGCGTACGCCCGGTAGAGCGTCACCAGGTCGTCCAGCACGATGCCCAGCGACCAGCCGTCGGAGACGGTGTGGTGCAGCGTCACCAGCAGGACGTGCGAGTCGGGGCGCAGCCGCACCAGCGTGCCGCGCAGCAGCGGCCCCCGGGCCAGGTCGAACGCCGTCCGCGCCTCGGCGGTGAACAGCGCGTCGAGCCGCCGCTCCGGGTCCGGGTCGCCGGAGACGTCCACCTCGGCGTACGCCACCGCCTGGACGGGCAGGATCTCCTGCACCGGCTCCCCGTCGACGGACGGGAAGACGGTCCGCAGACCCTCGTGCCGGGCCCACAGGCCGGCGAAGGCGTCGCGGAGCGCGTCCGCCCGCAGGTCCCCGTCGAAGCGCAGCGCGATGGGCACGTTGTAGAAGGCGCTGTCCTCGGCGAGCCGGTTGAGGAAGTACAGCCGCCCCTGCGCGTACGACAGCGGCACCGGCCCGGTGCGCGGCATGGACGTCAGGCCCGGTCGGGGCGCCTTGCCGCCCAGCGCCCCGATCCGGACGGCCAGGTCGGCCAGCGACGTGGCCTCCAGGAACACCGGCAGCGGCAGCTCGATGTCGAGTGTCTTGCGCAGCCGGGCCATGGCCTGCACGGCGAGCAGGGAGTGGCCGCCGAGGTCGAGGAAGTTCGAGTCGCGGCCGATCGATTCGACCGGCAGACCCAGCACGTCCGCCCAGACCTGCGCGATGACCGTCTCCAGCGGGGTCGCCGGCGCCTCCCGGGTCGGCGTCGCCTCCTGCGGGGTCGGCGCGGGCAGGGCGCGCCGGTCCACCTTGCCGTTGGCGGCCAGCGGCAGCGCGTCCAGCGCGACCACCACGTCCGGCACCATGTACTCGGGCAGGTCGGCCCGCAGGGCGTCGCGCGGGTCGCCCGCCCCGGCCGGGCCCTCCGCGGTGACGTACGCGACGAGCCGGTCCTCCCCCGGGCGGTCGCCGCGGAGCAGCACGACGGCCTCCCGGACCTGCGGGAGCCGGGTCAGCGCGGCCTCGATCTCCTCCAGCTCGACCCGGTAGCCCCGGATCTTCACCTGGGTGTCGACCCGGCCGAGGCAGTCCAGTTCGCCGTCGGGGCGCAGCCGCACGAGGTCGCCGGTGCGGTACATGCGCGCGCCCGGCGTCGCCGCGTACGGGTCGGGCAGGAAGCGCTCGGCGGTCAGGTCGGGGCGGCCGTGGTAGCCGCGGGCGACGCCGGCGCCGGCCACGTACAGCTCCCCGACGGTGCCGGGCGGCACCGGCGTCAGGTTCGCGTCGAGCACGTAGAGGCGGGTGTTGGCGATCGGCCGGCCGATCGGCACCACACCGGACAGGTCGGTGCGGTCGTCGACCTCGTGCACGCAGCAGCCGACCACGGTCTCGGTCGGGCCGTACTCGTTGACCACCCGCAGCCCGGGTGCCCGGCGGCGCCACGCGGCGACGGTGGCGCCGTGCAGCGACTCGCCGCCGACGACGAGGTAGCCGTCGGCCTCGATCGTGGCCGGCGGGATCGCCCGGTCCAGCGCCTCCAGGTGCGCGGGCGTGAGCTTGACCAGACCGAGGTCGAGGTCGGCGCCGAGCAGCCCGGTCAGCGTCTCCAGTTCGGCGCCGTCGGCGACGAGCACCACCGGCCGGCCCGCCAGCAGCGGGCAGAACAGCGTCGTCACCGACAGGTCGAACCGCAGCGGTGACACCAGGGGTGCGCCCCCGCCGTCGGCGACCCGGTACGCGCGCAGGCTCCAGGCCAGGTAGTTGGCGAGCCCGCGGTGGGTGACCACGACGCCCTTGGGCCGCCCGGTCGAGCCCGAGGTGTAGATGATGTAGCAGGCGCTGTCCGGGTGCGGGCGCACCGCCGGCGGCAGGTCGCCGGTGCCCGCGTCGGCGTCGGCGTCGTCGGCGAGCAGCACCGCGGCGCCGGTCGGTGGCAGCGCACCGGCCCGGGCTCCGCTGGTGACCACCACCCGCACGTCCGCGTCGGCCAGCATGAAGCCCACCCGCTGCGCCGGTTCGGTCACGTCCAGCGGCACGTACGCGCCGCCCGCCTTGAGCGTGGCGAGCACGGCGGTGACGAGGTCGGCGCCCCGGTCCAGGAAGAGGCCGACCCGGGTCTCCGGGCCGACGCCGTGCCGGCGCAGCCGGGCGGCGAGGGCGTCGGACCGCCGGTCCAGCTCGGCGAAGGTCACCGTCCCCGCGTCGGCCACCAGCGCCGGCGCGTCCGGCGTACGGGCGGCCTGGCGGGTGAACAGCTCGTGCGCCCGGACGTCGCCGAGGAGCGGGTCGTCGGTGCGGTTCCACTCGACGACGGCGGCGTGCAACTCGTCGTCGGAGAGCAGGCGGGCGAGGGCGGCCGGCGCGTCCGGCGCGGCGGTCAGGCTGGTGAGCAGGGTGCCCAGGTGGGTGGCGGTGCGCGCCACGGTGGACTCGTCGAGGATGTCGGTGGCGTACTCGACGACGCCCTGCAACCGGCCGTCGGCGTCCGGCCACAGCTCCACGGTGAGGTCGTACTTGCTGATCGGCAGGTGGTGGTCGAGGGCGGTGACGCGTACGCCCGCCACGTCGGTCTCCAGTGCCGGGTCCGGCACGAGCGCGAACATGACCTGCGCGAGCGGTGTGTGGGCGAGGCTGCGCTCCGGGTCGACCGCCTCCACCACGCTGTCGAAGGGCGCCTCACCGTGCGCCATGCCCTCCTGCGCGAGGTCCCGGACCCGCCCGACGAGGTCGCGGAAGGTGGGGGCGCCGGACGTGTCGACCCGCAGGACGACCGAGTTGGCGAAGAAGCCGACCATCGTCTCCAGCTCGACGCGGGGCCGGTTCGCCACCGGGGTGAGCACGGAGACGTCGTCCTGGGCCGCGTACCGCGACATCAGCGCCGCGAAGCCGGCGAGCAGCACCATGAACGGCGTGGCCCGCTCCTCCCGCGCGATCCGGTTCACGGCCGGCCAGACGCCGTCGGGAAGGGTGAACCGGTGCCGCGCGCCCCGGAAGGTCTGCACGGCCGGGCGCGGGCGGTCCAGCGGCAGGTCGATGACGGGGACGGCCCCGCCGAGGGTGCGCTTCCAGTAGTCGAGGCTCGCGGCGAGGTCGACGGCCCGCTCGGGCCGGGTCTCCCAGGCCGCGTAGTCCGCGTACTGGAGGGTGAGCGGCGCGAGGTCGGGTGCCCGGCCCTCGGCGCCGGCGCGGTAGAACTCCAGCAGCTCGTCCAGGAGGATGCTCACCGACCAGCCGTCGCACACGCTGTGGTGCAGGGTCAGCAGGAGCACGTGGTCCTCGGCGGCCCGGCGGAACAGGGCCGCGCGGGCGAGCGGGCCCTCGGCGAGTGAGAAGGGGCGGGTCGCCTCGGCGTGCAGGGCGGCGGCCAGGGCGGTGTCGTCGCCGGCGGGCAGCCCCCGGGGCGTGAGGTCGACCTCGACGTCGGGCCGGATCCGCTGCACCGGCGTGCCCTCGTGCGAGGCGAACACGGTGCGGAGCGCCTCGTGCCGGCCGAGCAGGGACCGCACCGCGTCGGTGAGCACGTCGAGCCGTACCGGCCCGGTGAGGCGGAGCGCGGTGGGCACGTTGAACATCACCGTGCCGGGGGTGAGCTGGTCCATGAACCACAGGCGCCGCTGCGCCGGGGAGACGGCCAGGTCACCCTCGCGCGGAACGGGGACGATCCCGTCGTCGGGCCGCGCCCGCAGGCCACCGAGCCGCTTCTCGAACAGGGCCCGCTTCGCGGGCGACATCGACTCCAGCCGGGACCTGGGGGCCGGCACCGCCGCCGCGCCGGGGAGCGCCGGCCGGTCGGCGCCCACACCGGAGGTCATCGGCCGGTCTCCTGGCCGGCGCTCGCCAGGTACGCGACGAGGCTCGACGGCCGCATGTCGGTCCAGGTGGCCGTGACGTGGTCCAGACAGGACGCGCGGTCGGCGGGGCCGTGGGTGACCGTCCAGCCGGCGGGCACGGTCAGGGCCTGCGGCCACAGCGAGTGCTGGCCCTCGTCGTTCACCACCACGAAGAAGCGGCCGTCGGGGTTGTCGAGAATGTTCACGTCTTCCTCACTCTTCGCCTCGTCCCAGCGCCGACCGAGGACCGCTGCAACGGCACGGCAGCCGGGCAGGCACCACCGAATCGGTGGACCTGCCGGAACCGGAAACCGGGACGCGCGTCCCCCAGGTCGGGCGTCGTGAACTGTCGTTCGCGGAAACCTTCCACACGCTTCATGGGGCCGGGCGCGGCTGCGGCACGTCGCCTTCCCCTCGTGGCCATCGTAGGATGCGCGCGCGGCGCGGGCAGTCGAGGATCGGCTATCCGACGCAGCGGGGCATCGCTTTATCAGCGCACGCCGGTCGATGTCCAGGTCATTTACCGCACCCGGCGCAGGGTGCACTGCGACCCATGTCGTACCCCCCGAAAAACTGGCGACCTCGCCATCGCCGGTGAATGTGAACGCGAGCGAGGCACAGAAAATCACCCGACACGGAACGTGTCAAGGCCCGTCCGCGCCGTCACGACCGGCCGGCCCGCGCCCAGCGCCGCCGACGCGCCGAGCAGCCCGGGACCCCTGGTTCTCCCAGCTCAGGGCAGCGATCGTCGAGCCACGTCACCTCGACGACCTCGGTAGCGGCGGCGAACCACACCCCACCTCGGCCAGGCCGGCATGAGCAGGTCAACCCCGTGATTGTCGCGGATCGGCCAGCACGTACGTCGATCAGGTAATTCGTATGGAACGAACGGCCGACAGCAGCGGAGGCCACCGATCGCGAATTGGACCGGTCGCGCGGGTGAGACCCGTACAGAACCCGAACTTTTGCGGAAGCAACATTAACGGCGTGTGTCACTCGCCGGACAGCGCGTCCGATTCGACATGACTTGACGGTCAATGACGGGATATCGCGATCAATCGCCCGCTGTGACAGTCATGCCAGAAAGGCGAATGGGAGGCGACGGCACCGGAAATCAATTCCCCACCACCCTGTCCGGCAATTATCTTGCAATTCTCCCGACCATCGGCTGCGACCACGGCACCGGGATGTCGACCGGGACGCGTGGGCGCCCCAGCCGGCCGAACGCGACCCGGCCCCCGCCCCCGACGCGGCGGTGACAGGCCGTCCCGAGCCGACCGCGGAAACCGCATCTCCGATGGGGAAGGTGGAAGCGCTGACCAAATACCGGGAACGGCCACAGGCGATCTTCGTACGGTCCCGGAAACAGCACCCATGGTGGTACGGGCCCCCGCCGGTGGACCGGCGAACGCCGGAGCCCGCGGATGGCGACCCGGGCCGCCGCGTAGATTCGGTACGACCGGGGTGTACGGGGAACGGGGACGGCATGGCGGACAGGACACCCCTGCGGGTGGGGCTGCTGGGGTACGGGGCGGCCGGCCGGGTGTTCCACGCCCCGCTGATCGCCGCGACCCCCGGGTTGCGCCTGCACGCCGTGGTGACCCGCGATCCGCAGCGTCGTGAGCAGGTCCGCCTCGACCACCCGGACGCGCGGCTCGTCGCCGATCCCGACCTGCTGTGGCGGCAGGCGGACGCGCTGGACCTGGTGGTGGTGGCGACGCCGAACCGCCTGCACGTCCCGATGGCCCGGCGGGCGGTGGCCGCCGGGCTGCCCGTGGTCGTCGACAAGCCGCTCGCCGCGACCGCGGCCGAGGGCCGCGACCTGCTGGCGGAGGCGCGGCGGCGGGGCGTACCGGTGACGGTGTTCCACAACCGCCGGTGGGACGGCGACTTCCTGACCGCCCGGCGACTGGTGACCGCGGGCGAACTCGGCGCGGTCACCCGGTTCGAGTCCCGCTTCGAACGCTGGCGCCCGGCGATCAAGCCGGGGTGGCGGGAGATCGGCACCGCCGACGAGGCGGGGGGCGTCCTCTACGACCTCGGCGCCCACCTGATCGACCAGGCGGTGCAGCTGTTCGGCCCGGTCGGCAGCGTGTACGCGGAGGTGGACCGCCGCCGGCCCGGCGCGGAGGTCGACGACGACGCGTTCGTGGCGCTCACCCACACCGGGGGCGTCCGCTCGCACCTGTGGATGAGCGCGCTCGCCGCGCAGCTGGGACCGCGCCTGCGGATCCTCGGCGACCGTGCCGCGTACACCACGTGGGGCCTGGACGTGCAGGAGGCCGCGCTGCGCGACGGCGGCCGACCCGGCACGGCCGGGTGGGGCACGGTGCCGCCGGAGCGGTACGGACAGCTCGGCGTCGACGGCGAGCTGCGCCCGGTGCCGACGGAACCCGGCCGCTACCAGAGCTTCTACGCCGAGGTGGCGGCGTCACTGCGCGGCGGCACGCCGATGCCGGTCGACCCGCGCGACGCGGTCGGGACCGTCGAGCTGATCGAGCTGGCGCACCGGTCCGCCGCGGAGGGCACGGTGCTGAGCGTCCCGTCCTGACCCGTCGGCGGCCCGGATCGGGCGGCGGGACGCCGGCGCGGTGACCGGCGGGCGACGACCGCGGCGGCGGCGAGGCACAGCGCGGCGGCCAGGACGAACGGCGGACGGGCGCCGGGCGCCACGGCGGCCGAGCCGAGCGGGGTGGCCAGCGCGACCGGCCCGAACATCGCGGTGGTGGCCGTGCCGGCGACCCGGCCGAGCTGCGCCGCCGGAGCGTGGAGCTGGACGGCGGTGACGGCCGTGACGAGGGCCCAGGGCAGGGCGAGCCCGGCGAGGAGCGACGCCGCGACGGCCACCGGCCACCACGGCAGGCACCGGGCCAGGCAGACGACGGCGAAGAGGACCGTCCCGGCGACGGCGACCGTGACCGGCCCGAGCCGGTTCACGAGGCGCCCGGCGACCAGTCCGGCGGCGATCGATCCGGCACCCTGGGCGCTGAGCAGCACTCCGAGGAAGGTCGGCGGTAGCCCCATGTCGATGGTGACGACCTGGTAGAACGCCGCGGTGGTGAACCCCGACGTCCCGATGGCGACGGCGGCCAGGCCGACGCTGCGGCGGATCACCGGCTCCTGGCGGATCACGGCGAGCCCGGCCCGGAGGTCCCTGCGGCGGTCCGGCGGCGCGGCCGGCCGCGGGCGGGTCAGCCGTACGGCGGTGTAGAGGACGGCGGCGAGGACCGGCAGGGCAGCGCTGACCGCGGCGACGACGTGACCGCCCCGCCACGTGTAGAGCCCGGCGCCGACCAACGGGGCGACCAGCTTGACGCCCTCCTGGGCGCTGGTCCGCCAGCCGTTGACGTCGCCGAGATGCTCGGCGGAGAGCGCCTCGGGCAGGAGCGCCGACTCGCCGGCGTCGATCAGCACGTAGCTGATCCCGTACGCCAGGGAGACGGCGAAGATCAGCCAGGTGCCGCCCGCGTCCCGCACCGCGAGCAGACTGAGCAGCGTCACCGCGAGCAGCAGGTGCACGGCGACCAGGGTGGGCCGCCGGGGCAGCCGGTCGACGACGCCGCCCAGCCACGGGCCGGCGAGCACCGGGGCGAACACGCAGACGCCGACCAGCGCGGCGAGACCGCCCGACCCGGTCAGGTCGAGGATCCAGATGCCGGCGACCAGCGACATGGTGGTGCTCCCGAAGCCGGACAGCAGGGAGATGGCCACGAAGAGCACGGCGTTGCGACGCATCGACACCCCCGACAGTTGAGCCGCGACAGCTCCGATCCTCGAAGCTTGAGTCGAGGTGCCGCAAGAGCCGGTGCCCCTGTCAATGATCTGTTGACGTTGCCGCTCCGATCGCCGCCGCCACCGCCCGCGCCCGGGCGGGCACCCGGTCCGGGCCGGCGGCGGCCACGTCGGCGACGACGTGCCGGGCCAGCGAGTGCAGCGGGCCCGGTGGGGCGTCCAGGGCCGCCGCGACGGTCCGCCGCACCAGCGCGGCGCGGGGAAAGCGCTCGTCCCACCGGCGGTCCGCCGCGATCCACCGGTCAAGTTCGGCCATGGCGGCGCGGAGGGCGGCCATCTGCGGACCGTAGGGCCGGTCGGCGGCGGCCCGGTGGGCCCGAGCGGCCGCCGTGAGGCGCTGGCGCCGCTGCTCGGCTGCCTGGCGGCTGGCCAGCCCCAGCGCGGCGGCGATCTGCGCCCAGGTCGCGCCGGCCTGGCGGGCCCGGTCGATGAGGGTCAGCTCCTGCTCGTCCAGTCGGGTACGGGCCGCGGTCACCTCCGCGAGCTGATCCAGCTCGGATGTCATGCGTCAACAGTACGTTGACAGAATCGGCGCGGCCTGCCGAGTCCGTCCGGTCAGGACGTCGCCGGTGGCTCTTCCACCCGGCCCGTTCACGCGGTAGAAACATTCCCATCCCTCGTCACCGCCGACGACCATCGCGCCCCACTCAGAGAGCGCTCTCCCACCGCCATCGACGCCTCCCGAGAGGACGACCGCATGACCATCCACGGCACACGACGGCGCGGGCGCCGGGCCCTGGTGCTCGGCCTCGTGCTGGCGACCGCCGTCACGACCACCGGCCCGGCCGCCACCGCCGGTCCTCCGCGACCGCCGGACTTCGGGCCCAACGTGACGATCTTCGGACCGGACACCCCGCTCGGCGAGATCCAGGCCACCATGGACGCCCGGCACGCCGCGCAGGTCGACGCCGAGATGGGCACCGCCCGGCACGCGTACCTGTTCCTGCCCGGCAGCTACGGCACCGCCGAGCAGCCGTTGCAGGTGAAGGTCGGCTACTACACCGAGGTCTCCGGCCTCGGCGCCTCCCCCACCGACGTCCGGGTCAACGGCAAGATCGAGGTCTACAACCGCTGCCTCGCCGACGGCGGAACCGGCAACTGCATCGCCCTGGTCAACTTCTGGCGCACGCTGTCCAACCTCTCCCTCGCGATCAACGCCGCCGGCCAGGACGGCTGCCGCTCCTCGGCGAACTTCTGGGCCGTCTCCCAGGCCGTGTCGATGCGCCGCCTCGACGTCAGCGGCGGCACGCTGTCGCTGATGGACTACTGCACCGCCGGCCCCCAGTACGCCAGCGGCGGTTTCATCGCCGACTCCCGGCTGCCCGCCGTCACCAACGGGTCACAGCAGCAGTGGCTCACCCGCAACAGCGAGATCGGCGGCTGGTCCAACGCGGTGTGGAACCAGGTCTTCGCCGGCGTCGTCGGCGCCCCGGACGACGCGGGCTTCCCCGCCCCGCCGTACACGACGCTCGACACCACGCCGCTCAGCCGGGAGAAGCCGTACCTGTTCGTCGACGACCAGGGCCGCTACCAGGTCCGCGTACCGGCCGCGCGCCGTGACACCCGCGGCATCTCCTGGGGTACGGGGCTGACCCCCGGCCGGACCATCCCGATCCGCGACTTCTTCATCGCCCGACCGGGCGACCCGGTGCACGTCATCAACCGGGAACTCGCCCGTGGCAAGCACCTGCTGCTCACCCCCGGCGGGTACGACATCGCCCGCAGCATCGAGGTCCGGCGGCCCGACACGGTCGTCCTCGGCCTGGGCCACGCCACGCTCACCGCCGTCAACGGCGCCGTCCCGCTCGACGTCGCCGGCGTCCCCGGCGTCGTGGTGGCCGGGGTCACGGTCGACGCCGGGCTTCGCGAGTCGCCGGTGCTGCTGCGGGTCGGCAGCCGGCACGGGCGCGACCACAGCACCCCGCACAACCCGATCACCCTGTCCGACGTGTACTTCCGGGTCGGCGGGCCGCACATCGGCCGGACACACACCGCGCTCGAGGTCAACAGCGATCACGTCCTCATCGACCACACCTGGGTGTGGCGTGGCGACCACGGCGTCGAGGGCTTCACCGAGGGCGTGAACGGCGACACCGACCGGTGGCGCACCAACACCGGCCGCTACGGGGCGATCGTCAACGGCGACCACGTGACGGCGACCGGCCTGTTCGTCGAGCACTTCCAGCGGTACAACACGGTGTGGAACGGCGAGCACGGGACGACGATCCTCTACCAGAACGAACTGCCGTACGACCCGCCGACGCAGGCCGACTGGATGAACGGCGACGTCGAGGGGTGGGCCGGCTACAAGGTCGGTGACCGGGTACGGCACCACACGCTGCACGGCGGCGGGGTGTACGTGTTCAACCAGAACAACCCGTCGATCCACACCGAGAACGGCTTCGAGGTGCCGGATCGGCCCGGCGTGCGGCTGCACCACATCATGACCGTGAACCTCAGCGCGGGCACGATCGACCACGTGGTCAACGGGGTCGGCGAGGCGGCCGACACCACCCGCGTCGGCGCGCCGGTCTACCTCAGCGGGTACCCGCTCCCGTAGATCGTGCGGCGCGGGCCGGAGCAGAGGTCTCTACTCCGGCCCGCGCCAGGCGTGCTCGTGGCAGCGCCCGGCGCACTTGTGGACACGCCGGCGTGCTTGTCAGTACGCCGCGCCCACAACTGCTGGCCGCCTGTGGAGCTGACTCGTTCACGACATCAGCCCGGAACCGGCCGGCCCGCCGGTCGCGCCGGCTACGGCATCGCCCGACGCGTCCAGCCGCTGATTCATTCACGACATCAGCTCCAAAGGCGATTCATCCGCACCGTGACGACTCGGTCGACGGCCGCACGCCGTCAGCGCGGCCGGGTGTACGCGAGCGCGACGGAACCCGGTCCGCCCGGCCACGTGCCGTTCACGGTGGCGCCCGCGCTCCCGGCGTCGACGCCGGGCCGGCGGACGACGGCCAGGTCGACGGTGTCGGTGACGATGACCGTCGGGTCGCCGTCCTCGACGCGGCGGACCGCGCCGACCGCCGGAACGTCGGCGCCCGGCCGTGCGGTGACGGTCATGAGCGGCGCACGGACCTCGCGGACGCCGTCGACCTCGAAGTACTCCTCGGCCTGGCCGGTGTCGCCCCGCAGGACGCTCGCCAACACGCCGGCGTGGACCGGGTCGCCGCACCCGTCGTACACCCAGCGCCGGCCGAGCACCGAGTGCTCGGTCGTGCCGACCAGCCACTCGTCGCCGCCGTCGAGCGGGGCCGCGCGGTAGGTCAGCGGCACCTGGAGGACCGGCCCGGAACCGGCCCGCACGAGCAGGGTCTCGACGCCCACCGCGCCGGCCGGGTCTCAGGTCCGCACGGTGCAGCAACGCCATGATCGGCATCGTAGCGGCCCGCGCCGCGGTCGGCGTGCTGGCAGGATGGCCGCGTGGATCTCGACTCGGGCGCCGGCCTGCTGCACCGGCTCACCTCGTACGTGCCGACCCGCGACTGGGACGTGCCCGCCGACGACCCACGGGTCCGCCAGGACCTCGTCCCGAACGACCCGGCGACGCTGCCGCCGCCGATGAAGACGTACGCCGGGGACCTGCCCGTCGTGGACCTGCCGCGGGACCTGCCGGACCCCGGCGTGGCGGCGACGGCCGTCCTCGCGGGTGCCGCGGCCCCCGCGCTGCCCCTCGACGCGGCGCAGCTCGGCCGGGTGCTGTTCCTCGGCGCCGGGGTGGTACGCACCGCCGAGCGCAACGGGCGCCCGGTCCTCTTCCGCGCCTCCGGTTCGGCCGGTGCCCGCTTCCCCTGGAGGTGTACGCGAGCACCCGCGGCGTCGCCGGGGTGCCCGACGGCGTGCACTGGTACGACGGCCGCCGGCACGCCCTCGTCCAGGTCGCGCCCGCCGCCACCGGGACGGCCACCACGCTCGTCGTGACCGGCGTGCCGTGGCGGACCGGCTGGCGGTACGCCGAGCGCGGCTGGCGGCACCTCTACTGGGACGCCGGCACCCTGTTGTCCCAGCTCTCGGCGGCCGCGGCGAGCGCCGGTCTCGGGCCGCGCCTGCGTTCGCTCTTTCCCGACGCGCAGGTACGCGAGCTGGTCGGCGCGGACGGTGTCCACGAGTACCCGCTCGCGCTGCTCTCCCTCGGCGAGGCTGATCCGGCCGTCGGCCCCACCGCGCCCGCGACGCCGGGTGACCTGCCCCCCGTCGAGCTGCCGCTCTGCACGGCCGCGCAGCGGGCCGGCGAGCGGGACGTGCTCGGCGACGCCTGGCCGACCGGGGACGCCCTGCCCGACGCCCCGGCGTCGGCCACCCTGGACGAGGTCGTCCGGCGGCGCGGCTCGCAGCGCCGGATGGACCGGTCGGGGACGCTGCCCCGCCCCGCCCTGGAGTGGTCGATGCGCGCCGCCCTGCGCGGCGTGGCCGTGCCGCACTGGGTCGCCGTGCACGGCGTCGACGGGGTGGCGTCCGGCCTCTACCGGTGGCCGGACCTGTCGACGCCGCTGCGCACCGGCGACCTTCGCAACGAGGTCCTCCGGGTCTGCCTCGACCAGGCGCTCGCGGCCGACGCCGCGTACGTCGTCGTCGCCGCCACCCGGGCGTCCGGTCTGGACGACCGCTCCTACCGCGACGCGCAGCTCGCCGCCGGGCTCGTCGAGGGCCGGCTCCACCTCGCCGCGTACGCCCTGGGCGCCGGCGCCTCCGGCATGACCTTCAACGACTCGGAGGTGCCGGGCCTGCTCGGCGAACCCGACGACCTGGCCGCCCTGCTCTTCACGTGCGTGGGCGTGCCCGAGTACGTGTCCCGCCCGGGCGGCCGACCGGGCGCACCGGTGACGGTCCGCCCGGTCATGCCCCGCCTGGGCGCCTGACGCCGATCCCCTACAACGGCTGCACCCAGTACGGCGCGACGTCCATCCAGCCGTTGGCTGCCGCACCGTGCAGCCGGCCGGAGCTGCCGGTGCTGAGGGTGTACCAGGAGTCGACGTAGTCGGGGTCGTCGGTCCACCAGCTCGCCGGCATCGCGTCGATGATCGCGTTGACCAGCGGCGTGTAGACGCCCTGGTCGACGATGGTCAGCAGGGCGGTGATCAGCGCCTTGGCCAGGTCGCGGTAGTTGGTGTCGCCGTCGTCCTCCCACATCACCACGTCGGCCAGGTTGTACTTGTAGCCGTTGAAGTGGACCAGCAACTGGTTCGGGTGGTAGACCGTGCCGTCGTTGTCGAGGTAGGGCATCTCCACGATGCTGGCCGTGGCCTTGCCGTCGAGCCCGAAGCCGGTGACGACCGTGAAGATCTCGGCGCCGCCCTTGATCCACGGTTCCTTGTCGTCACCGAGCCGGACCGCGTTGACCTTGGTGGCCCAGTACCCGGCCTGCGTTCTCGCCGCGGGCCGGGCAGCCGTCAGGTTCCGGGCCGCCAACTCCTGCCGCACCTGCGCCAGGCCCCGTTCCATCGCCCTCGCCACGTCGACCTCGACGACCAGCACGGGACGGGCGGGCAGCCGGACCGGATCCAGGACGACCTGTCCCCCGGCGGGGTCGTGGCCGGTCACCGCGGTCGTCGCGTCGTCGGTCGGCGCCGCCGCCACCAGCGGTACCTCGGCCCGGGTCAACGCCGCCGCCATGTTCTCGTGCCCGAGCCGGAGTCGCAGCACGGAGCCGCTCGTCGCCGGCAGGCCCTTCGCCGCCAGCACCGCCTGGTTGGCCGACCGGGCGGCACGCTCGGTCCGCGCGTCGAGGCGTACCGCCAGCAGGTCCACCGGGCCGGCGGTGACGGCCGGGACGAGCCGCCCGCGGGTGGCGGGGTCGGCGAGTGCGCCGGCCACCACGCTGGCGAGCCGGTCGGTGGCGGCGAGGACAGGACCGACGGTGGACGGCGCCGACGGGGCGCCCCGCCGTACGTCGTCGGGACCGGCCTGGGCCGGTGCCGCGGTGGCGGCGATCAGGGTGGTCGCCGCCAGACAGACCGACGACGCGGCGAGCCGGAAGGAGCGTGGCTTCATACGGACCCCTCTGCGGTGCGGCGCCGGCTCGTGACCGGCGCGGCCGGGTTTGCCAGATGATCGCCGTTCACATAGGAGTACGTCAATGCTGTTGGGCGCGCCGACACGGCGCGGGTCCGACCGGCTGGCGGACGGCGGGGGTGCCTGACTAAAGTCAGGCTTATGGAATCGGAGCTCGTTGCCGCGGTGCGGCGGTTCAACCGGACGGTCACCCAGCGGGTGGGCGCGCTCGACGACGAGTACATGGCCCGCGGCCGGCCCCTCGCGCAGGCGCGGCTGCTGTGGGAGATCGGCCCCGGCGGCGCCGAGGTCGCGGCGCTGCGGGCCCGGCTCGGCCTGGACTCGGGACACCTCAGCCGGCTCCTGCGCACCCTCGAGGGCGACGGGCTCGTCACGGTCGGCCCGGCCGACGGCGACGGACGGGTGCGGATGGCCGCCCTCACCGACGCCGGCCGGGCGGAGTGGACCGAGTTGGACAAGCGCTCCGACGACCTGGCCTGGTCCATCCTCCGACCGCTCAGTGAGCGCCGGCGCGGTCGGCTCGTCGCCGCGATGGCCGAGGTGGAACGACTGCTCGTCGGGTCGATGGTGGTCGTCGAGCCGTGCCCGCCCGGCGACCCGCGCGCCCGCGCCTGTGTGCGGGCGTACGCCCGGGACGTGGCGGGCCGGTTCGACGAGGGCTTCGACCCGGCGCTGAGCAGTCCCGTACGCGACGAGGAACTCGTTCCGCCCGCCGGCCTGTTCCTGCTCGCCACCCTCAACGCCGAACCCGTCGGCTGCGGCGCCGTCAAGCTCCACCCCGACGCACCCGCCGAGATCAAGCGGGTCTGGGTGGCCGACAGCGTACGCGGCCTCGGGATCGGGCGGCGGCTGCTCGACGAGCTGGAGCGCTACGCCGCCGACCGGGGCTGGACGGCGGTACGGCTGGACACCAACCGGAACCTGACCGAGGCGATCGCGATGTACCGCGCCGCCGGGTACCGGGAGATCGAGCCGTACAACGACGAGCGCTACGCCCACCACTGGTTCGAGAAGCGCCTGTCGCCGTGACGGCCCGTACCCCCCGGTCAGCTGACCCGGTTCAGGCCACGACGGCCGCTGCGGACGCGCTGGTTGTCGGCGCGGTGGTCCTCCACCGCCAGCATCCGGCCGGCCGCCTCCAGGCCGGTCAGCGCGGCACCGTAGGCGGTGACCTCCCGCTGGAAGTGCTCCACCTTGGAGTACCAGAACTTCAGCTCGGGGTTCATCGACTTGGCGTTGATGTAGTTGACGATGTCGGCCTCGGGTGTGATGCCCTGCCGCGCGTAGCAGCGGTCGAACCGGGCCTTGGTCCGCTCGTACTTCTCGGACATCGCGGTCAGTCCCGCCTCGGCCTCCAGCAGCCGGTCTCGCAGGTACCGGATGTACGTGCTGGGGACCGGTGACGCGGCGGGCGCCGGACGGGGCGCGGGGATCGGCGACACGGCGATCACCCGGCCCGACACGCGGCGGCCGACGCGCGGGCGGCCACCCATCGACGACCGGGTCCACTGTGGAACATCACGACCGGCCTCCTTCCTCCGGTTGATCAGGCCCCGAGGGCGGCGCGCGGGTCGCACCACCGGCGCCGGTCGGGGCGACGGTGCCCCCTCACTCGGGGTCCAGTGACGTCCTTCTACCCACTGGCGCGCCTGCCATACCCTCCTTCCCTCACCACGACCACGTTGCGTGCGGTACCGCACACGGTAGGCAGGCGACGACGGGAGCACCAGACGGTCGGCCGGGTGACATGTGACGGGAGGCCGACAGCGGCAAGGGTCAGCCGTCGCGCGTCCGTCCGTCACGCACCGGACAGGATGGTGTGCGCGGGGCCGGCGACGACCCGCTCAGCGCGCGGACGGGTCCACAGCGGGCAGGCCGAGGCGGTCGGCCGCGGTAGCGGCGAGGATCTCCGCGGGCAGCCGGAGGTCGAGCACCACGCCGTGCTCGTCCGGCCCCAGGGGCTCCAGGATCGCCGCCTGGGAATCGAGCAGGCTCGCGGGCATGTACGGGTGCGTCCGCGCCGCCATCCGCTCGCGGATCACCTCGGTCGGGCCGTCCAGGTGCACGAACTCCACGTTCGGCGGTCCCTGCCGGAGGACGTCACGGTAGGAGCGCTTGAGCGCGGAGCACGCCAGCACCGTCGAGACGCCCTCCCGGTGGCGGGCGGTCATCCAGCCGGCGAGGTCGCGCAGCCAGGGCCAGCGGGCGACGTCGTCCAACGGTACGCCGGAGCGCATCCTCGCCACGTTGGCCTCGGAGTGGAACTCGTCGGCCTCCGCGAAGGCCAGTCCCGTCAGCTCGCTGACGAGCCGGGCCACGGTCGTCTTGCCGCACCCGGACACGCCCATCACGACGACGTGCCGGGTCGGCCGCCGGTCACCAGTCATGGACGGTGCCGTCCTTCAGGCGGTTGAACGGCAGGTACGCCGGCTGGTACGGGAACCGCGCGGCGGCCTCCTCGTCGAGTTCGACGCCGATGCCGGGCAGTTCGCCCGGGTGCAGGTACCCGTCGGTGAAGGTGAACGACTGCCGGAACACCTCGTTGGTGAGCGGCCCGTGCTGCATGTACTCCTGGATGCCGAAGTTGTGGATGGCCAGGTCCAGGTGCAGCGCGGCGGCCATGCCGACCGGTGAGATGTCGGTCGGCCCGTGGATGCCGGACTTGATCTGGTACTGGGCCGCGAAGTCGAGCAGCTTGCGCATCGCGGTGATGCCGCCGGTGTGGGTGACGGCCGAGCGGACGTAGTCGATCAGCTGTTCCCGGATGAGGGTCTGGTAGTCCCACACGGTGTTGAAGACCTCGCCGATGGCCAGCGGGGTGGTGGTGTGCTGGCGGACCAGCCGCAGCGCCTCCTGGTTCTCCGCCGGCGTGCAGTCCTCCAGCCAGAACAGGTCGTACGGCTCCAGGGCCTTGCCGAGCTTGGCGGCCTGGATGGGGGTCATCCGGTGGTGACCGTCGTGCAGCAGCGGCAGCTCCGGGCCGAACTCGTTGCGGACCGCCTCGAACACCCCGGGCAGGTGCCGCAGGTACGCGCGGGTGTCCCAGTCCTCCTCGGCCGGCAGCGGGATGCGCTGGGCCGGTTCGTAGTCGTACCGCTTGCCGTCCACGCTGGGCTGCGCGGCGACCCCGTAGACGGCGTTGATGCCGGGCACGGAGGTCTGCACGCGGATCGACCGGAAGCCGAGGTCGAGGTGCCGGCGGATCGAGTCGAACAGCTCCGGCAGGTCACGGCCGGAGGCGTGCCCGTACGCCATGATGCCGGTGCGGGACGCGCCGCCGAGCAGCTGGTACAGGGGCATGCCGGCCGCCTTGGCCTTGATGTCCCAGAGGGCGACGTCGACGGCGGCGATGGCGGCCATGGTGACCGGTCCGCGCCGCCAGTACGCCGAGCGGTACAGGAACTGCCAGGTGTCCTCGATGCGGTGCGGGTCCCGGCCGATCAGCAGCGGCACGACGTGGTCGCGCAGGTACGACGCGACGGAGAGTTCCCGTCCGTTGAGGGTGCCGTCACCCAGGCCGGTGACGCCTTCGTCCGTGGTGATCTTGAGGGTGACGAAGTTGCGGTCCGGGCTGGTGACGATGACGTCGGCTGCGATGATCTTCACGGCGGGGTGCCTTTCTTCACGTGATTTCGGCGGCGGCTAACGGAGGACGCTTCCGGTCTCGTGGCCGTCGAGAAGGGACAGTTCGGCGCGGCGGGGCAGCCCTTCGCAGTCGCCCCGGCTGGAGACCGCGAAGGCGCCGAGGGTGGCCGCGCGGCGCAGGCGACCGGCCAGGTCGAGCCCGTCGAACCAGCCGGACAGGTAGCCGGCGGTGAACGCGTCCCCGGCGCCGACGGCGTCGACGGCGGTCACGGTCAGCGCGCCGACGTGCTCGACCCCGTCCGGGGTGTGCGCCCGGGCGCCGTCCGGGCCCAGTTTCACCAGGACCGTCCGCACGCCCCGCCGGAACAGGTCCGCCACCACGGTGGACTCGTCGGCCGCCGGGTCGCCGACGAGGTTCAGCTCGTCGGCGGAGGCGATGACGACGGATGCGTACCCGGCCAACGGGGTGAGCACCTCGCGGGCATCGTCCCGGGACCAGAGCCGGGCGCGGAAGTTGACGTCCAGGCACACCGGGACACCCGCCTCGGCGGCGGTCTGGGCGGCCCACCGGGTGGCCTCCCGGGCGGTGTCGGACAGCGCGGGGGTGATCCCGGTCAGGTGCAGCATCCGCGCGCCGGCGGCCAGCGACGCCCGCAGGTCGTCGGCGTGCAGCGCGGACCCGGCCGATCCGGACCGGTGGTACTGCACCCGGGTCAGGTCGGCGGTGCGCTGCTCCAGGAACATCAGGCCGGTCGGCCGGTCGGGGTCCCGGGTCACGCCGTCGACACCGATGCCCTCGGCGCGGAGCTGCCGCAGCGTGTACTCGCCGAACTCGTCGGTGCTCACCCGGCCGGCCCAGGCGGCCCGGTGACCCAGCCGGGCCACTCCGACCGCCACGTTGGACTCGGCACCGGCCAGGTGCATGGTCAGCGAACCCCCGGCGGCAAGCGGACCGGCCGAGCGCAACGACACCATGGTCTCGCCGAAGGTGAGCAGGTCCGGTGCGGTCATGAGCGCGACGACCCGACCGCGGCGAGGTAGGTGCGGGCCCGGGCCCGCAGGGCGGCGAGGTCGCCGCCGGAGGCGGCGTCGCCGACCAGCGGCCCACCGACGCCGACCGCGATCGCACCGGCCCTGAGGTAGCCCGGCACGTCGTCCAGACCGACGCCGCCGACCGCGACGAACGGGATGTCCGGGAACGGGTCCCGCACCGCCTTCAGGTACGCCGGCCCGCCGACCGACACCGGGAACAGCTTGATGGCCGACGCCCCCATCCGCATCGCGGTGTACGCCTCGGTCGGGGTGAAGGCCCCGGCGGCGACCGGGATGCCGCGGCGCGCCGCCTCGGGGATCGACTCGACCACGGCCGGCGTCACCACGAACTGCGCGCCGGCGGCGGCCACGTCCGCCACGTCGGCGGTGGTGAGCACCGTGCCGGCGCCGACCAGGGACCCGGCGGGCGCCACCGCGCGCAGCGCCGCCACGGCCCGCGGGGCGTCCGGCGTGGTGAGGGCCACCTCGACGATGCGCACGCCCTCTTCGAGCAGGGCGGTGCCGGCGGCGATCGCGCCGGCGGTGTCGGTGCCGCGGATGACCGCCAGGATGCGGGCGTCGGCGAGTTCGGCGGTGAGGTTGACGGTCATGTTGATCACCATTCCGCGTAGGAGCCGTCGCGGTGCCGCCAGGTGGGGCTGCGCCAGGCGTGGCCGCGCTTGTCCGCCGTCCGCACCGCGTGTTCGTCGATCTCGATGCCGAGGCCGGGTGCGGTGAGCCGCTCGACGTACCCGTCGACGAAGGTCAGCGGGGTCTTGTCGAGGCAGTAGTCGAGCACCTCGGCGCCGAGGTTGTAGTGGATGCCGATGCTCTGTTCCTGGATCAGGTAGTTCGGCGTGGCGAAGCCGACCTGGAGGCAGGCCGCGAGGGCGATCGGCCCGAGCGGGCAGTGCGGGGCGAGCTGCACGTCGTACGTCTCGGCCAGTGCGGCGATCTTGCGGACCTCGGTGATGCCGCCGGCGTGCGAGAGGTCCGGCTGGGCGACCGCGATACCGGCCTGGAGGACGGGCAGGAACTCCTGCCGGTTGTAGAGCCGCTCCCCCGTCGACACCGGGGTGGTGGTGGAGCGCACGAACTCGCCGATCAGGTGCGAGTTCTCCGGCACCACCGGCTCCTCCAGGAAGAAGGGCCGGAACTCCTCCAGCAGCGGGGCGACCCGGCGGGCGGTGGCGAGGGTGAACCGCCCGTGGAAGTCGACCGCGACGTCCCGCTCGTCGCCGAGCACCTCGCGGGCGGCGGCCACCCGCTCGACCACGCCGTCGAGTTCGCGGACCGAGGCGACCGGGCTCATCCGACCGGAGGCGTTCATCTTCACCGCGGTCAGGCCCGACTCGACGGCGGCGCTGATCTGGTCGCGTACCTCGGCCGGCTCGTCACCGCCGACCCAGCCGTACACCCGGATCCGGTCCCGGACCGGTCCGCCGAGCAACTGGTGCACCGGCGCGCCGAAGTGCTTGCCGGCGATGTCCCACAGCGCCTGGTCGAGCCCGGCGACGGCGCTGGCCAGGATCGGCCCGCCCCGGTAGAACGAGCCCTTCGTCATCACCTGCCAGTGGTCCTCGATGCGCAGCGCGTCCCGGCCGATCAGCAGTTCGCTGAGCTGCTCGACGGCGGTACGGACCGTCTCCGAGCGGCCCTCGCAGGTCGCCTCGCCCCAGCCGACGGTCCCGTCGGTGGTCTCGACCCGGACGAACAGCCAGCGTGGTGCGACGAGGAAGGTCTCCACCCGCGCGATCGTGGTCATGACCTCAGCCCTTCGTGGCGCCGGCGGTGAGGCCGGAGACGATGTACTTCTGCACGAACAGGGCGATCAGCATGATCGGGACGGTCACCACCGTGGCCGCCGCCATCAGGCCGCCCCAGTCGATGCTGGCGTAGCCGACGAAGTCGAAGATCGCCACGGGCAGCGTCTTGGTGTCGGCGCCGGAGAGCACCAGGGCGAACATGAAGTTGTTCCAGGAGAAGATGAACGACAGGATGCCGGCCGTGGCGACACCGGGCACCGAGAGCGGCAGGGTGATCCGCCGGAACGCGCCGATGTGGGTCAGGCCGTCGACGAGCGCCGCCTCTTCGAGTTCGCCGGGCAAACCGTCGAAGTAACCCATCATGATGTAGACGATCAGCGGCAGCGACACGAACATGTGGCTGAGGATCAGCACGGTGTAGCCGCCGACCATCTGCAGGTTCGAGAAGACGTAGTACCAGGGCACCAGCAGCGAGACACCGGGGATCACCCGGGCCATCAGCACGACGAGCGCGGACTTCTTCATGTTGAAGCGGCTCATCGAGTACGCGGCGGGCACGCCGAGGATCAACGAGAACACCGTGGCCGCGAGCGCCACCCAGAGGCTGTTGCCGATGAACTGGACGTAGTTCGCCTGCTGGAGAACGGTGTCGTAGTTGTCCAGGGTGGGCGTGAAGACCAGCGCCTTGCCCGTGTCGTAGATGTCGACGTTGGTCTTGAACGACGCGGCGACCATCCAGAGCAGCGGCGCGATCAGCGAGAACACCACCAGGACGAGGGCCACCGCCCGGAAGACCTTGAACGGCCTGCTCGGCTTCATCGCTCCAGCCCCTTCTTGCGGTAGGTCAGGGCCCACATCACCCCGATGATGATCAGGAAGAAGATGATGAGGACCGTCGACGAGACGCCGTAGTCGTTGTAGTCGAAGCTGAGGCCGTAGGCGTAGACGTTGAGGGTCTCCACCTCGTGGAAGGACCCGCCGCCGCGCCCCTTGGTGGCGTACAGGATGTCGAACGTCTTCAGGGCGTCGATGCCGCGCAGCAGGATCGCGACGATCACGGTGGGCATCAGCAGCGGCAGGGTGACGTGCCGGAACCGCTGCCAGATGCTGGCGCCGTCGATCAGCGCCGCCTCCTGGGGCTCGTCGGAGAGCGAGGTCAGCCCGGCGAGCAGGATCAGCACCACCATCGGCGTCCACTGCCAGATGTCGATGAACATCGTCGTCGGCAGGGCCGAGTTCTGGCCGGACAGCCAGGGCTGCGGGCCGATGCCGACCCAGCTGAGCACCTGGTTCGCCATGCCGATGTTGGGATCGAAGATCAGCCGCCACATCATGCCGACCGCGACCGGAGTGGCCACCAGCGGCAGCAGGATGGCGACCCGGACCCACCTCTCGCCGCGGAAGGGTCGCCACAGCAGCAGGGCGATCGCCATGCCGAGCACGACCTCGACGAGGAGCACGACGAAGGTGAAGAGGGCCGTGCGCCACACCGCCGGCCAGAACCGGTCGGTGTCGGAGAGCACGTCCAGGTAGTTCTGGAAACCGATGAACTCGCTCTCGGCGCGTACCGAACCCTCGGCGTCGGTCAGGCTGAGGTACCCGGTCCAGGCCACCGGAAAGATGATGAGCACGGCGACGAACGCCATGGCGGGTGCCGCGAAGAGCCACTTGCGGTGCGCGTTGGCCCAGCGCGACCAGGCCGATTCAGCCGGGGCCGTACCGGCCTCGGGCGATCTGGTGACTGGTGTGGTGACGGCTGACATGAGGTCTCCGGGTTCGGGGGGCCAGGGGGCCCGGCGCGGGGTGGCGGAGCCGGTCGGCCCGCCACCCCGCGATCGGGCTACTTCGACTCGTCGTCGAGGAACTTCTGGAACGCCTCGTTCGCCACGTCCGCCGAGGCGGCCGCGTCCTTGCCGGTGATCGCGTCGACGATCGGCTGACCGACGATCTCCCGGGCCTGGGCGACCTTCACGACCAGCGGGCGGTCGTGACCGATGCCGTTGGTGGTGCTGACCTTGGTGGCCTCGGCCAGGTCCTTCGGGTAGGTCGCGGTGCCCTCCGGGTTGGCCCAGACGGAGGCGCGGGCGCCGGGGACACCGGCCTTCTGCTGCGCCAGCGACTGCTCCTTGCCGGCCGCCCACTGGATGAACTTCCAGGCGTTGTCCTTGTTCTCGGACGCGTCGTTGACCCCGAGCGCCCAGGACGGGACGTTGTACGGCTTCGAGCCGGCCGGGCCGGCCGGGAAGGTGGCGAACCCGACGGTCTCGGAGACCTTCGACTTGGCCGGGTCGGTGGCGTTCTTGTAGAGCGAGTTGGCCTCGGTGTAGAAGGCCGCCTTGCCCTGGGTGAAGATCGCCATCGCCTCGGACCAGCTCATGTCGGTGCTGATGTTCTCCGGGCCGTGGTCGCGCAGCATGCCGCCGTAGTAGGCGTACGCCTGCTTGGCCTGCTCGCTGTTCACCGAGGCCTTGCCGCTGGCGTCGACGAAGTCACCGCCGAAGCTGTACAGGAAGCTGGAGAACTGGGTGACCGCGGCCGACTTGCCGGTACGGGCCACGAACCCGGCGACACCCGGGTTGTCCGCCTCGACCTTCGCCGCCTGCGCCTTGAGCTCGTCGAGCGTCTTCGGCGGGGCGGTGAAGCCGGACTTCTCCAGCAGGTCCTTGCGGTAGTAGAGGACCTCCTGCTCGGTGATGATCGGTACGCCGACCAACTTGTCCTCGTACGTGGTCGCCTGCACCGGTCCGGCCTGGAAGTCGCCCAGCTCGAACGCGCTGTCCGACTTGGCCTTCTCGCCCAGGTCGGCGAGGTACTTGTTCTTGGCGAACAGCTTCCCCTCCTGCAGCGGCCGGTACATCATCACGTCGAGGTCGCGGGACCCGGCGTTCAGCTTGACGTTGTACTGGTCCGACAGCTGGTCCTCACCGAGCTGGGTGACCTCGACCTTGAGCCCGCTCTGCTTCTCGAACTCCGGCAGGGCCTTCTTGATGTTCTCCGTCCAGACGTGGTTGACCAGCGTCACCCGGAGCGTGTTCGACCCGCTGCCGCCGTCGTCACCGCCGCCGCAGGCGGACAGGCCCATGGCGGCGACCACGGCCAGAGAAGTGCCGATCATTGCTCGACGTCGCACCCTTGTCTCTCCTTCTGTCCCCGGTCGCTGCCCCGGACGGGCGCTACCTCGGTGTTTACATCCGCTTAACGTCGGGATGCTAGGCCGAAAAAGCGGACTTATTCAAGGGGTTGATCTAACTGATACGATCTGAGGCGTGGAACGGTACTCCTCCGAGGGCGCAGTCGCCCAGAACGCGCCTGCCGAGGCCGGGCTGCACGCACGCGTCCTCGACCACCTCGGCACGGCCATCTGCGGAGGTGAGCTGCCGCCCGGCGCGATCCTGAACATCGACGAGCTGGTCGAGCGGTACGCGGTGTCCCGTTCGGTGGTCCGCGAGGTGCTGCGGGTGCTCGCCTCGATGGGGTTCATCGAGACCCGACGCCGCGTCGGCGTCATGATCCGCACGCCGGACGCCTGGAACGTCTTCGACCCGCAGGTGATCCGCTGGCGGCTCGCCTCGGCCGGCCGCATCGCCCAGATCCGCTCGATCACCGAGCTGCGGACGGCGGTCGAGCCGCACGCCGCCTGGCTGGCCGCCGCCCGGATCGGTTACGACGAGGCGAGCGAGCTCGTCGGCCTCGCCGCGAAGATGTGGGCCGCCGGCAAGGCCGGCGACGAGGAACGGTTCCTCCGCCTCGACATCGAGTTCCACCGCCGGGTGCTGGCCGCCTCCGGGAACGAGATGTTCGTCAAGCTCCAGGACCTGGTGGCCGAGGTGCTCAGCGGCCGGCACCACTACCACCTGATGCCGCACCATCCGCACGAGCAGGCGCTCCAACTGCACGCCGACGTGGCCCAGGCGATCCAGCGGCGCGACGGCGACCGGGCCCGCGGCGCCATGGTCCAGATCATGGAGCAGGCCTTCGACGAGATGACGGCGATCTGGGAACAGGCGGCCAACCCCGCCCAGTGACGGCTCCCTCAACGCCTCCCGTCGGCCGGCGGCGACATCTCCGCTGGTCGACGCCGCACGACGGGACCGGCCCGGCCGGTCGTGACCCGCGGCGCGGGCCGGGTGTGGCGCAGACCCCGGGTGAGAAGCAGCGTCGTGGCCAGCGACAGCCCGGCGAGCACCGCCACCGCCTGGTGCGTCGGCAGGACGTCGGCGACCGCCCCGGCCAGGGCCGCGAAGACCGCCTGCCCGGTCATCATCCCGTTCTGTTGCAGGCCGAGCACCTGGCCGTGGGCCTCCGCCGGGGAGTGGGCGATGAGCTGCTCCTGCAACGGCAGGGCGACCGCGAAGCCGACCGAGGCGACCAGGGCGAGGAGCATCGCCACCGGCAGCCCCGGGTGCAGCAGGAAGACCAGGTACGGCAGGGGAAGCAGGAGCCGCAGCGGAAGGACGCACCGCTGGCGCGCGGCAGCGGACAGGAACCGGCCCACCACCACGTCGCCGGCGAGCATGCCGAGCGCGCCGGCGGCGAAGAGGAAGCCGGCCCGCTCACCGGCGTACGGCAGGAACAACGCCTCGCATCCGACCACCAGGCCGCTGGGTAGCCACAGATTGAGGTAGAGCGAGCGCCGCCCCGGGTCGGCCCACAGCTCACGGTTGATCCGCAGCGTCCGGGCCGTCGAGGTCCGGGCACCGGCCCGGGCCGGCCGTTCGCGCACGCCGATCCAGGTCACCGCCAACGCCACGGCGCGCAGCGCGGTGGCGACCAGGAACACCTGGTACGGGCTCAACCAGACCAGCAGCAGGCCACCCGCTCCGAAGCCGGCGATCTGCATGACGCCCACGCTGACGTTCATCGTGGAGCGGCCCAGCACGTACGCGCCGGCCGGCAGGATGTCGTTGATCAGCGCCCACCGGGCGCCGTTGGTGATCGACCCGACGTACGCGACGAGCAGGATGACGGCGAACCGGGCCACCAACGGCAGCCCCGGCACGGCCTGCAGAGCCGTCCCGGCGAGGCCGACCAGCGCGGCGAGGGCCAGGGCCCGGCGAGGCGGCAGGCTGTCCGACGCGGAGAGCAGGGTGAGGCTGCCGAGCACGCCGGCCAGCGGCGCCCCGAACATGCTCAGCGCGGTGAGCGTGGCCGACCCGGTGGTGGCGTAGGTCAGCGAGCCGAGTGCCAGCGCCGAACTGGTGTGCGCCGCGATGCCGGCACAGTTGGCCACGAAGAGGTTGCGGAACTCGTGGACGGCGAACAGCTCCGAATACGTCCTCACGCCCATGATCCTTCAGGCGGCTCGGGCCGGACCAGTAGAGTTACGGCTGGAGGCGAAACATGTCCGTCTGGCAGATTCCGGTGGACCTGCTCGCGCGCAGCCGGTTCACGGTTTCGCCGATGACCGACACCGTCGCCGCACTGCGGGCCCTGCACAGCCCGCGCCGCCCGTGGCAGCACGCCTGGCGGCGCCCGCGCCTCGCGGCGTACCAACGGATGCTGGCCCGGCGGCCGGTGGTCCGGGCCCTGGTGGCGGCGTCGTTCGGGCCTCGGTGGACCGCCGACTTCCTCACCCTGGTTCCCGCGACGGCCGCCCCGACGTTCGCCGAGGAGTTGACAGCCGTCGCCGAACGCCCCGACGAGCAGATCCGCGCCGACCTGCGGGCGACCTGGCCGGGGCCGCTCGCCGGCCCGTTGCGCACCGACGGACTGACCGAGCAGGCGGTGTACCTGCTCGACTGGGTCTGGACGCACCTGGTGCGACCGGAGTGGCCGGAGCGGGAACGCCGGCTCAGGGCCGACATCGTGGCCCGCACCGCGCGGCTCAGCGCCCAGGGTTGGGCGGGTGTCTTCGCCGACCTCAATCCGCAGGTGCGGTGGCTGGGCGAGGGCCGGCTCCAGGTCAACGCCTACCCGGCGCCGCCGCTGCCGCTCGACCGGGCCGAGCAGTTGGTGTTCGTCCCGGCGCACTGCGTCCGCGGCTGGGTGCTGTGGAACCAGCCGACCCGGTTCGGCATGGCCTATTCGGCGAGCGGCATCCTCGCCGACACCGCTCCGCCCGCCCCGGAGGGCCTGGACCGGCTGATCGGCCCGAGTCGGGCCGCCATCCTCGCCCGGTTGGCCACTCCGCTGAGCACGTCCCACCTCGCCGCGGCCACCGGGCTGTCCCTCGGCGCCGTCGGCGACCACCTCCGGGTACTCCTGGACGCCGGTACGGTCACCAAGCGACGGTCGGGGCGCGAGGTGCTGTACTGGCAGACGCCGCTCGGCACCGCCCTGGTCACCCGGGAACCGTCTCAGGTCGTGGCGAGCCGGGCGCCCGCGCGGGTCACCAGGAAACCGAAGGCCGCCGCCGTGAAGAACATGACGATGCCGTAGACGGCCGCCGGGACCGCCATCCGGGTGTTGTCCAGCAGCGCCGGGCTGAGCGCGACCGTGATGGCCAGCGTGCTGTTGTGGATGCCGATCTCGAACCCGGCCGCCGTCGCCGCGCTGTGGTCGACCCCGGCCAGTCGCGGCACCCCGTATCCGATCGCGAGGCTCAGCAGGTTGAACGCGAGCACGGCCAGGCCGACGGAGACGAAGTAGTCGGCGATGTTGTCACGTTCGCCCAGCACGGCACCGAGGATCACCGCGACGAGCACGACGACGGACAGGGCCCGCACCGGGCGGTCCAGGCGCCCGGCGATGCGGGGCACCCGGGCCCGGATCAGCATGCCGATCGCGACCGGGACCAGCACGATGGCGAACACCTGCAGCACCTTGTCGAACTGGAGGCCGATGCTCCGGCCGTCGGTCAGGAAGTACGCCGCCGACAGGTTGACCACGATCGGCAGGGTGACCACGGCGAGCACCGAGTTGACGGCGGTCAGGGTGATGTTCAGGGCCACGTGCCCGCCGAACAGGTGGCTGTAGAGGTTGGCGGTGGTGCCGCCGGGGGACGCGGCCAGCAGCATCATCCCGACGGCCAGTTCCGGCGGCAGGTCGAACGCGAGAACGAGGCCGAAGCAGAGCGCCGGCAGCACCAGCACCTGGCACACCAGGGCGATGACGGCGGCCCGGGGGTGCCGGGCGACCCGGCGGAAGTCCTCGGTGGTCAGTCCGAGACCGAGGCCGAGCATGATGATGCCGAGGGCGACCGGGAGTCCGACCAGGGTCAGGGCTGAGTCCATGGCACGACATCGTCATCACCCGGCAACGCCTCCGCAATCCCCCGTGCGGCCGGGTGCGGCTCTTGACCGGCGGATGTGGTCGGCTTAGCTTCATCAATCAGAAAGGTATCTTTACTATTCTCGCTCCATCCCTCGATGGGAGTGCCGATGCGACAATTCCGTCACCGCCGTCTCACCGCCCTCGTCGCCCTGGCGACCGTGCTGGTCACCGCCGCCCCGCCGACCGCCGCGAGCGCGGGCGACAGCGGGAGCCGCCGATCCGGCTACCACCGGGTCGGCTACTTCACCCAGTGGGGCATCTACGGCCGGGCATTCCCGGTCAAGAAGCTGGACACCTCCGGGGCGGCGAGCCGCCTCACCCACGTCAACTACGCCTTCGGCAACGTGAGCGAGGACGGGCGCTGCTTCGTGGACGGCGGGCCGGGCGAGGGTGATCCCTGGGCCGACTACCAGCGTCCGGTACCGGCGGAGGAGAGCGTCGACGGCGTCGCCGACGCCTGGGGCGAACCGCTCAACGGCAACTTCGGTCAACTGGCCAAGCTCAAGGCCCGGCACCCCGACCTGAAGGTGATGATCTCGCTGGGCGGCTGGTCCTGGTCGACGTACTTCTCGAACGCCGCCCGCACCGACGCCTCCCGCAAGGCCTTCGTCGCCTCCTGCATCGACCTCTACCTCAAGGGCAACCTGCCGGTCCTCGACGGCGGCAGCGGTGGACCGGGTGCCGCCGCCGGCGTCTTCGACGGCATCGACCTGGACTGGGAGTGGCCGAACTGGCCGGGCGAGCCGGGCAACGTGATCCGGCCGGAGGACCGGGAGAACTTCACCGCGCTGCTCGCCGAGTTCCGCCGGCAACTCGACGCGTACGGCCGGCAGACCCGCCGGCACTACCAGCTGACCGCGTTCCTGCCGGCCAATCCGGCCACCATGGACGCCGGGTACGAGGGCCGCAGGATCTTCCGGTACCTGGACTTCGCCACGGTGCAGGGGTACGACTTCCACGGCACCTGGGAGCCGACCACCAACCAGCAGTCGGCGCTGCGGGTGCCGGCGGGAGCGCCGGACAGCCCGGACTTCTCCGTCGAGGTCGCGATCGACGGCTGGATCGCGCGGGGCGCGCCGCGCCACAAGCTCGTCCTCGGCATCCCGTACTACGGTCAGGGCTGGACCGGCGTGACCGGGGGTGGGGACGGCCTCTTCCAGCCGGCGGCCGGGCCGGCGCCGGGCACCTTCGGCCCCGGGTCCGAGGACTACCGGCAGCTCAAGGCCTTGCCGGGCAGGGGCTTCGCCGTCCACCGCGATCTTCGGGCCGGGCACGCCTGGCTCTTCGACGGCACGACCTTCTGGACGTACGACGACCCGGCGGTCGTGCTGCAGAAGACGCTCTACATCCGGCGGGCCGGACTCGGCGGAGCGATGGTCTGGTCGTTGGACGGCGACGACGAGACCGCCACGTTGACCAGGACGATCAGCCTGGGGCTCACGGTGCGGTAGCCGCGCCCGGCAACCGGCCGGCACCGGGTGATCCGGTGCCGGCCGGCCCGCCGGGGAGCACCAGGAGTGCGCTGCGCCGGACCACGACGGCCTGTCGGTGGGATCGATGCCTGACTAGGGTTGCCAGATGCCTCGCTACGCTGTCGGTCTGCCAAATGTCGGACCCTTCGCTGATGCCCGGCAACTCGTCGACATGGCCGTCGCAGCCGAGGAACGGGGGTGGGGCGGCGTCTTCCTCTGGGACCACGTGCTCTATCGGGACGACTGGCCCGTCACGAACTCGGTTGTCGTCGCCTCCGCGATCGCGGCCCGGACCTCGCGGATCAGGCTCGGCGTGCTGGTGACAGCTCTGCCCAGGCGTCGGGTGCAGACGGTGGCTCGGGAGACGGTCACCCTGGACACCCTCTCCAGTGGCCGGCTCGTCTTCGGGGCGGGCATCGGCTCGATGGACAGCGAGTACACCGCCTTCGGCGAGGATCCCGACCTGCGCAGTCGCGGCAGACGGCTGGACGACTCCCTGAACCAGCTCACGGACCTGTGGTCGGGCCAGGACGTCCACCTGCCGTCCGGCGAGCGCGTACGGATGCTGCCGACACCCGTGCAGCAGCCGCGGATACCGGTCTGGTGTGCCGGTCGCTGGCCCAACCGGCCGGGATTCCGCCGTTCCGCCCGCTGGGACGGGGTGGTGGCGACGTTCGCCGACGCGGGCAGGACCGTTGCCGTGCCGGTCGAGGACTTCGCCGACGCGGTACGGTTCGTCGCCTCCGAGCGGGGGTCGTTGGACGGGTTCGACGTCGGGCTCGAAGGGTGGACGTCGCCGGACAACGCCGCCGAGGTCATCGCGCCGTACGCCGCCGCCGGGTTGACGTGGTGGATCGAGGCCATGGGCTGGTGGCGGGGTGGGGTCGACGCCGCGTGGCAGCGCATCCTGCAGGGCCCTCCCGCGTGACCCACGCGCCGGCCCTGGAACACCGTCCGGTAGCTCCCGGTAAGTGGTAGACAGGGGCGGTGTGGGGACGACGGGCGGCGCGTGGCTCTCTCGTACTGCTCACGGTCGCGATGCTGACCTCCGCCTGCCGCGCGCCCTCGCCGTCACCGTCGCCGTCGCCCTCGCCCCCGGCGTCGTCCCCGGCCGCCGCGCCACCCCTGCCGGGCTTCGTGGTGCTCTCCGACGTCGACGACCGCATCCGCACCGACATCCGGTACGCCACCGCGCACAACTTCGTCGGCCGCCCGCTGGCCGGCTACCGCGAGCCGCTCTGTCTGCTCACCCGCCCGGCCGCCGAGGCACTGCGCAGGGTGCAGGACGCCGCGTTGGCCGAGGGCCGCACCCTCAAGGTGTACGACTGCTACCGCCCGCAGCCGGCGGTCGACGACATCGTGGCGTGGGCCCGCCAGCCCGGTCAGGAGCAGACGAAGGCCGAGTTCTACCCCCGGGTGGCGAAGTCGGACCTGTTCGACAAGGGGTACGTGGGCGCGCCGACCGCCCACAGCCGGGGCAGCACGGTTGACCTGACGCTGGTGGACGTCGACGCGCCGAGCCAGGCCCCGTACCGGTCGGGGCAACCGCTCGTCCCCTGCACCGCGCCGGCGGGCCAACGGTTCGCCGACGACAGCGTGGACATGGGCACCGGTTTCGACTGCTTCGATCCGCTCGCCCACACCGACAGCACCCGGGTCGGCGCGGTGGCGCGGGCCAACCGGGATCTGCTGCGCGAGTTGATGGCGCGTGAGGGGTTCGTCGGCTACGACCACGAGTGGTGGCACTACAGCTACCGCGACGAGCCGTACCCGGATACGTACTTCGACGCACCGGTTGCCCGTTCGTCGGTCGGCTGAGCCCGACGGGCGAATTCGGGCCGTCACGACCGGCGCCTTTCTTCACACCGGCCACGACTTCCTCCGATGCCCTGCGCGGGCGCTCGATCGGCGACCATGATGCCGGTGTCGACGCCGTTCCGCCGTCAGTGGGACGGCCGCTACCGCACTGGCGATTCGAGTACTCCGTTTGCAGGGCATCCGGAAAGGTCTGGTCGCATGTCCGCACGCAAGCTGCGCTACGTGTTCGCCGCACTGGTGCTGACACTCACCACGGCAGCCGTGGCGCCCGCAGCAGGCGACGACGTCTGCATCGATCCCCGGGGCGGCCGGGAGGACGACGCGCTCGGGACGAGCTTCATGGTCGCGTCCGCCCATCCCCTCGCCACGGAGGCCGGCTGCAAGATCCTCGCCCGGGGTGGCGGGGCGGCGGACGCCGCGGTGGCGGTCCAGGCCGTCCTGGCGGTCGTGGAACCACACGCCTCCGGCCTCGCCGGCGGCACGCTCATCAACTACTGGAACTCTTCCGAGCGCGACGTCCGGTTCTTCGACGGTATGGCCCGCGCTCCGCAGAACGTCACCGAGAACCTGCGGACGCCCACCGCGCAGGAGCAGGAGGATCTCAACACGGACCGCTTCCCGAACGCCGCATCCGCTACCGGGCGGTCCTTCGGCGTGCCGGGGACGCTGCGGGTGCTCGCCAGCGTGCACGGCGAGTTCGGCGAGCTTCCCTGGAACGAACTCTTCGAGGACGCCATCCGGCTCGCCGCCGACGGTTTCCCGATGTCGCCGAACCTGCACGCGGGTTTCGAGGAGCGGTTCAACGGACGGAAGCGCTGCAACTACCCGGATCTGCGCCCCCGGTACTGCGACGGTGACGAGCCGAAACCGGTGGGCACGACGATCCGCAACCCGGAGATCGCGGAGGTGCTGCGGGAGGTCCGGGACAAGGGCGCGCAGGCGTTCTACGACCCGAACGGGACGATCGCGCCGGCCATCGTGCAGCACGCGGCGAAGGGGCCGATCAAGCTGAAGGGCAACACCGCCGGCCCGGTGGTGATCCCGACCCTGATGACGCCGCAGGATTTCGCCGACTACACGGCGATCGAGCGCCCCGAGATCTGCCGCCAGGTGTTCAGCGTCGACGTCTGCACTGCGCCCCCGCCGGCCTTCGGTGGCGTGGCGGTCCTGGAGATGCTCGAGTTGCTCGAACGGGGTCAGGTCGGGCGGACGGAGCCGGACTCGACCGACCGCACCCACCTCTCGATCGAGGCCAGCCGACTGGCGAACCTCGACCGCCGCGCCTACATCGGTGATCCGGACTTCAACGTGGTGCCGGTCGACGGGCTGCTCGACGAGGGGTACCTCGACAGACGCTTCTCGCTCTACTCCCCGGATGAGGCGATCCACCCGGTGGAACCAGGTAGACCGCCAGGTGCTCTTCCCCCAGGGCCGACCGACGACCAACCCGCCACCGTCGACGTCGGCGACCCGACGAGCAACGTGAGCATCGTCGATGACGACGGCGACGCCGTGTCCATGACGACCACGAACAACAGTCACTTCGGGTCACACCTGGAGGCGCGCGGAATCATCCTGAACAACGCGATGAACAACTTCACCGACACGGAGTCGGTGTCGCCGGGCAAGCCGGTGAACGTGATGCAGCCGAAGAAGCGGCCGACCGCCTCGATGGCGCCGACCCTCGTGCTCGGCGTCGAAGGGCGGGAACTGCGCCTCGTGATCGGCGCCGCCGGCGGCTCGCACATCCCGGACTACGTCGTCCAGGCCCTGGTGGGGATCGTGGTCGACGGGATGAGCCCGGCCCAGTCGCTCGACCAGGGTCACTTCAGCGGCCAGGACATCACCCGCCGGTGTGACGGGGAGCGGGACGCACCTTCGGAGGTGGAAGCGGGCAGGCGCATCGCCACCCAGGTGGCCGACCTGGTGGCCCGCGAACACCCGTGTCCACGGGTCATCGCGCTGGACAGCGGTCTCACCGCGATCGAGGTCCGGGGGGACCGGTTGCGCGGCGCGGCGGACACCCGCCGCGACGGTGTCGCCGCAGGGCGTTGAGCGTCACCCGGCAGACGGAACGTCGGCCGGGCGATGAGCCCGGCCGACGTCCGTCCGTACCTGATCGACGTCACCGCACCCGTCCGCCGCGGGTGACGACGGGCGTCGGTCAGATCCGGCGGGCGGTGCGCCAGCGCTCCGCCCAGTAGCCGGCGCCGTCCAGGATGGATTCGCCGCCGGTGTCGCCCATGGTCGGGCCGTCTGCCACCGCCCGGCTGGAGATGAACCGGTGGTGGCCGCTGTCGTCGATGCCGAGGTAGATGCCCGAGTGCTCGATGTGGCCGTCGACGACCGGCCCCGCGTTGAAGAACAGCAGGTCGCCGGGGAGCAGGCGGTCGAGGCCGCGCGCCCGGTGCCCGGAGTTGGGCATCAGTTGGACGCCGGGGCCGAACTCGGCCATCGCGTAGGCGCGCCGCGGAAGTCCCTCACCCGGCGTGTTCGTGCCGAGCAGCGGAAAGTCGAGCCGGTGACCGTAGACCATCCGCAGGTAACCCGAGCAGTCCAGCGCGAGCAGGCGCTCCGGCTCCGGCACCACGGCCTTCCCGTCGAGGAACGTCCAGGTCAGCCCCAGGTAGTCGTAGAAGTCGGACTTCTCCGCCCGGCCATCCGGGTCCAGCGGGTCCAGCGGCCCGAACGAGGCGTCACCCGAGTACTGCTGTCCCTGGTTGTCCTTCTTGACCGGGGCGCCCTCGATGTACTCCATCGCGATCGCCAAGACGTCCGGGGAGCGGTCGTGGCGGGCCGCCGAGAGCCAGTCGGTGAACCACTCCTCCTTCTCCGCACCGGCGTGGTAGGGCCGCGGCGCCAACCGCACCCAGTACTTCGACTCGACCTTGGAGGCGGTGTTCTGGGGCTCCTCGAAGGTCCGCGACGGCCCGTACATCTGCACCGTCCGGGCGCCATCGGTCATGATCGCGACCGGCTCTCCAGTGGAGTCGATGATCTCCGTACGGTCCGGTGAGGTCGAGCGCTGGTAGGTGTAGCCCGACGCGCCGAGGGCAGTGTCGTCGGCCGCCTGCGCCCCGCCCAGGGTCAGCTGCGGCTGGTCCCCGGGAGACGGCCGGAGCACGACGTAGGCGACTGTGCTCGCCACGATCAGCAGGGCGAATCCCACCATGGTCAGCAGGACGGTCGGTCGACGAAGGTAGGTCCCGTTGATCATGCCCGCGATCTCCTTTCGCGACTCGGGCTCCGGTCGGTCAGGTGACCGGCACGAAGCCGGCGACGACACCGCTGTAGGCGACTCCGAAGGTGATTCCGGTGACGACGATGGTCGCCAGGATCGTGGCCTTCGGAGGCTGACGCACCAGCTGGTACGCGATCAGACCGGGAATGACGAAGCCCAGCGTCTGGTGGGCGAACAGCAGCGGAAGGTCCCGCTGGACGACCACGAAGAGGGTCAGCTGCAGCAGCACGCTGAGCAGCACGATCGCCGCGAACAGCCGCTTGCCGTAGAGGATGACCACCCGTTGCATCAGCCGGGTGAGCACGTACGTCAACACCGTCATGCCCGTGATGATCAGCGCCTGGAGCTGGTCCTCGATCAGCGTCAGCGCGATCCACCCGGGTGTGATCATGCCGCCGGGTGAGAGGTTGGTGGTCAGGTAGCACAGCAGGGCGAACACCAGGCCGATGCCGAGGCTCGCGGTGGCCAGCTGTGCGCTGAGTTCCCCGCCGAAATTCATCATCGGATCCTTTCTCCGGTCGGCGTACGAAGCATCGAGCCGCCCTCGGCCCCGTCCTCGCAGGTCCAGCTGGGCAGTGTCGCCAGCTCGTGGAGCAGCACCTCGCCCTGGCCGTGGATGTTCCCGACCGCGACGATCGACGAGTCGTCGGTCGCCGCCGCCGTCACGCCTTCCAGCAGTTGTTCGGAGGGCAGCTTGCCCCCCAGGTCGACGACCCGGTCCTGCAGGTCCGCCGGCACGGTCGACCGTGCGCTCTTGGTCGGCTCGCCGATCAGGACGAGACGCTCCGGTTGCACCCGTGCGGTCAGCTCGCCCATCTGGCCGTTCCGCTCGATCCGGTCGGGCCGGCAGTTGATCACCATCGTCAACGGACGGGTGATCAGGCGCTGCTCCTCCAGCTGCTTGATGTTCATCAGCGTGGACTCGGGGTCGTTGGCGGCGAAGATGTTGGCGAACCGGAGCCGCTTGTCGCCCTGCAACACCCGAGCCACCGACAGCGCACCGGGGTCCGGCGGCGCCTCCCACATGCCCTTGAGCGCGCTGTGCCGGTCGACGCCCAACTGTTCCGCGACCGCGAGCGCGATGGCCACGTTCTCCTTGAACGTGATCCAGCCGAAGCCGTCCATCTCCTTGTCCGTGACCGACTCCGGGTCGACCGGGATGAGCCGGCAGTTGCGCCGGTCCGCCTCCTCCTGCAGGATCGCCAGCCGGTCCCGTTCCGCGGTGATGCAGACGCCGCCCTCCGGCATCGACCGGCTCAGGGAACGGGCCACGTCGTCGAGGGTGGGACCCATCTCGGCGAGATGGTCCTCGCGTACGTTGCAGAGCACCCCGATGTTCGACTGGATCAGCTTGCTCTGGTTGCACTCCTGCAGTGCCGGCATCACGGCCATGCACTCCATGACCAAGGCGTCCGGGTGGTACGCCGCCCCCCGCCGCACGATGCCGATCTGCTCCACCACGTTCGCGATGCCGAACTTGCGGTAGACCGGCTCCTCGCTGGCGTCGGGGAAGATGAACCGGGCGGCGGTGCCGGTGGTCTTCGCCACCACCACCCGGCCACCTCCCCGCAGCGCCCCGGCGCAGAGCCGGGTGATCGAACTCTTCCCCCGGATGCCGTTAACGAGCACCCGGTCCGGGATCTTGCGGAGGTTGCCGAAGTGGTTGCGCTGTTCCCGCACGCCGGCGACCAGCAGAGCGGCGCAGCAGAGGACGTAGACGATGTAGAGGTATCCCACGTCAACCCCTTTCATCCCGGTCGGCGCCGGAGCGGTAGATCCGGCCACCGCGCTTCGCCGCGGCCCGGTCGGTGGCAGGTCCGCCCGGTGTCGCGGGCAGCACGGCGGTCGGGTCCTCTTCGCTGCCGCGCAGCCGGCTGGCGCCACCCAGTCGGCTGGACCCCGCATGGCGGGCCTGACGGCAGACCTCCAGACACATCGCCAGCGCGCCGACGTCGTCGTGCCGCTGGGGCGGGATCGGCACGTCGACCGCACCGCTGCTGATCTTGTCGGCCTGCCCGGCCAGCCGCCGCAGCGGCCGGGCGAAGACGTAGTACTGCCACACCGCGGTGAGCAGCACCGCGCCCGTCGTCAGGCTGGCGACCAGCACCGTCCACCGTCGACCGTCGCTCGCCGGCAGGCGGAGACCGTTGAGGTCCTGCTCCACCACCAGGGACCACTTCAGGGGCGTGACGGTGTGGGGCTTGCTCAGACCGGCAGCCGCAATCAGGGTCGGCGTGCCGTCGGCGGCCGTCGCCCGTCCGACCGTGCCGCCCTTGAGCGCCTCGGCCGCCGCGCCGCGCGCGCTCCCCCGGAGTTCCTCGAAGGCGCGGAAGCCCTCCGAGTCGAAGATCGTCCGCAGGTTCTCGTCGACGATCCGGGCCTGGCCGTCCACCGCGCGGAGCATCTCCAACAGGTAGTCGATGCTGTACTCGCCGACGGCGGCGACGCCGTTGGCGCCCACCCGGAAGGCGTACACCACCGGGACACGGGAGGTGTCGTCGTCCAGGTCGATGCCCGACTCACCCCGCAGCGGCTCGTTGCGCAGCGGCTCGCGTCCCGCCGAGCTGACCACCGACCCGTCGGGGTCGACCAGGTACAGGCTCCGGAACCGCTGCTTGTCCGCCAGTTCCTGCCTGAGCAGCGGGCCCATCTGGGCGGGGTCGCCCGCCTCGGCCGCCTGGGAGACGCGCAGCACCGTCTGCAGACCGTTGTTCAGAGCCTTGCCCATCAGGTTGCTCGCCGCCTCGGCCCGGCTCTCCTCGTCCCGGACGAGCTGATCGGGAATCGACGGCTCGGGGGCCCGGAGCGTGGCGGCCACGGCCGCCGCGGGCCAGAGCAGCGCCAGCACTGTGGCGAGGACCAGGCCCTGGGTGACGGTCGGGCGCCACCGCCACCGCCACCACCGCCGGGCGGCGGTGGGCGTGGAGGGGTCCGCGGAGGTCGAGGCCAACGCCCGGGCGATCCGGTGCGCCTCCGCGACCCGCAGCGGGCGACGCTTGGTGGAGGGCTCCCCGCAGGCGTTGGCCTTGGCCTGCTTGAGCAGCGATCGCACGGGGCGGACCAGCGACGTCCGCATCAGCAGGAAGCTGGGCACCGCCGCCGCCAGCAGCGTCAGGCCGATGAGGATGCCCCGGGTGGCGGGGGTGCCGCGCGTCTCATCGGCGACGATCAGGGTCGCCAGGGTCACCCCGGTGTTGCCCACCGGGGCCGAGGACACCACCAGCTGCCGGCCCGTCCACTCGGTCACCCGGATCGGGTGGCCCTCGCTGGCGTCGGAGCCGGCCAGCCCGTGGAAGACCGTCGGATGGTGGACGGCGTCGACGGCGCTGACCCCCTGCACGAGGGTGCTCTTGCCGTCGGGGGTGATGGCGAAGACGCCCTGTCGCGCCTCCGGGTTGAGCCGCAGCTCGTCCACGGTCAACTGTTGGGTCGCCAGCAGGGTCCGGGAGTGGTCCAGCCCGATGCTGCGGACCAGGACCGGCCCCTCCGGCGTGCTGATCGGGAAGACGTTCGCGGGCAGCGTCGGGGGCACCAGCTCCATGGGCAGTTCCGGGCCCTGCTTCGCCAGCGGACGGCGGGTGGCGTTCTCCATGATCACCGCACCGTTCCAGGTCGCCCCGTCGCCGACGACCTGTTTGAGCAGCTCGGCGTCCGGCGTCCCCGGGGCCCGCCCGGCGACCCGCTGGTCCAGGTCCTCCACGGAGTGCTGAATGGTCATACGTGTGCTGGTGGCGACCTTCGACACGTTGTCCCGCTGCGAGTCGACGATTGCCGGCGGCACGCCGCGCTCGTGGTTGATCGCGAATCCGAGGATGATGGCAGCCGCCAGGAACATGGTCGCCCAGAGGTACGCGAGCGAGGGCACACCGGATCCGGCCGGAAACCCGGCGGCCGGCAGCTGTTGCGTCAGTGCCCGTCGCCGCCACTCGACGACGTGGTCCTGCCGCACCGCGCCCGACTCCGGCGCTGCCACCGGAGCGCGTCCCTGGAACCCCTTCCGGTCGCTGGGACGGTCGGGCGCAGCGTGGTCCCCTCGGCCTTCTCGCGTCATGGCGTCCCAATCCCTTCCGAGCGCATGGGAATGTGCACGGTTATCTCGATCTTGGATCGGGCCTGGGTGATCCGGCTTCACCCCGCCCGGATGAATCCGGCGCAGCGGGCCGCGGGGCCGTCCACCCGCCGACCGCGGTGCCGGCTCGCTCGCCGGGGCGGGGAGACCGCGGGCCGGCCCCGTTCCGGGGCCGGCCCGCGGCCTGTCACGGGTCGGGTCAGCTGGAGTAGCCGCGCTGGGCCACCCAGTCGGCCACCTTCTCGCTGCGCATCCAGTAGTGCTTCTCCGGGTCGTACGGGTCTGCGATCTTCAGCGTCTCTCCACCGTCGCGGTAGCCGACGATGCTCACGTAGTGCCCACCCGGGAACGAGTGCCGTTCACCCTCGGTGTCGACCGCCGTGCCCAGCGTGTTCGCTACCACGCCGCGTCGGGTGTCGATCGCCTCGACGACGTCGATGCGAAGCTTGTCGGTCTGCCGGGGATCGGCGGTGGTGGTGCTGATCTCGGTGGTCTCGTAGCCGCCACCGGTCAGCTCGTTGAGCACCCGGGTGGTGTCGTCGGCCGAATCGGTTCCGGCCCTGGTGGTTCCGAGCTTCTGGGCCACTTCCTTCTGGGTGACCGTCTTGTCCTGGGTGGACAGGGCGATCCGTGTCGCGGCCGGGGCACAGTAGTAGGAGGTTCGCTGGGTCTGGTAGTCGAACTCCAGGACCTTCTCGCCCTCCGGGGGCGCCGGCTGCACGGCGGACACCTGGCCGCTGTCAGCCGGGTCGGCCTGGGCGGCGGTGGCCGGACCGGCGACGGCGCCACCGGCGACGACGAGACCAGCAAGGGACAGAATCCTCGTACGGCGCATTGAGTTCATCGTGAAGCTCCCATCGGTTGGCGCCCCGCAGAGGTTCGAGAGGCGCTAGCACGGCGGGGAAAGAGATCGCCCAGCCCACGCGGGTGGACGGGCGTCTCGGAGCTCCCGGCTTCCCGGGCTCTCAATCGCCTTCGCGGCTGTCGCGACGCGGTTACCCCCCGGCCCACCGCGAAAACCGGGGAACCTACTCCGCGAGCGACGGGATCGGGGGCGGTTTCCCGGATTCGGTCCCAGGTCGCACACGATCCGTCTGCCCCCGTCGACCGTCACACCGGGCCGGTGGGGCCAAGGTGCACGTGGGTACGCCCATCCAAGGCGGCGCACCATCCGTGACATGACGGTCACTCACAGTTTGCACCCGTGTTAGCGTGGGGCTGCCAGGGTTTCATCACCTGCGCCCGACCGGTGCGCCGTCACGAGCGCACGTCATCCGCCGGCAACCGACGGCGAGAGGCCGGGTGCGCATCGCATCCGTTGGCCGCCCACGCGGCCGGAGGCGGAGGGGGAACCGTGCAGGAAGAGTCCGCCAACCGGGGTCATGTCCGCTGGTCGCGCTTCGCCGCCCTGCTGCTGCCCGCGATCGCCCTCGCCGGCGCGATCCTCGTCGGTATCGCCAACGGCGCCCTCGCCGCCTCCTTCGCCGTCTCCGGGCAGACCTTCAAGGTTTCCGCCGCCAAGTTGCAGGGCGAGGGATTCGTCCAGTATCCCGGCGTCGCCGAGGAGGTCGACGGCACGAGGCATCCGGTCGCCGTCACCGGCATCCGCGAGGCCCAGCTCTTCGACCTCTGCCAGTCGGTCAAGATACCGGGCGCGCCGGTCGTGCTCAAGATCACCGCAGGCCAGGGCGACCGCCCCGCCACCGCCGAAGACCTGTTGATCGATCTGGTCTCGCTGCAGGGCGACACCGAGTTCACGAACATCAACATCGGACAGGACGCGTCGACCCTCGACCGCGGACCGGACGGAGCCAGGGGCGCCCCGGGTGCGTTCGGCCAGCAGGCCGACGCCGTGACGATCACGAACCTCCGCCAGGTGGCCCGAGCGATCCAGGCTGGACGGTTCAACCTGACCGGGCTCAGCTTGAACGTCAACGTCGGCGCCGACGCCAAGGAATGCTTCTGAGTCGACCACCGCAGCCGGGGGGCGGGAGCCGCACGCCCATCCCGGCCCGGACCCACCCGGCAGGAGCCACGGTATGAGAAGGGCCGAACCGCGACGCAACGCCCGCCCGAATGCCCTCCGCGCGGGGTGGGGCAGCTTCCGCCGGTGGCGGTGGACGCGCCCGTTCTGGGGCGGACTGCTCACCGCGCTCGCCGGACTGGCGATCTTCGGCACCACCCAGATGTCCCTGTCCGGCCTGGCGTTCCAGCTGGGGCCGACCGGCTTCCTCTCCTGGTTGATACCCACCATCCTGGTGACCGCCGGCCTGCTGATGTGGTTCAGCCCACAACACCGCACGTTCTACGCCGTGGTCGCCGCCGTCACCGCGCTCTTCGCGCTGGTCGGGGTGAACCTGGGTGGCTTCCTGATCGGCACCGTGACCGGTCTGCTCGGCGCCGCCCTGGCTGCCGGGTGGGTGCCGGGACGCCCCGCCACCCCGGGGCGCGACACGGCTGACGATGGGTCGACGAAGAAGGAAGGGACCGCCGAGCCCGACGACTCCGCGGACGACCGCCCGCAGCCCACCACGCCGTCCGCCACCACATCTGAGCAGCCCGCCACCGACATCTCCGACGAGGCGCCCTCGGCGAGCAGGCAGCCCTGGTCGACGAACTGATGTGGGGCGGGGGCGAGGCCGGGCCTCCCGTGACCAGGTCCGGCGCTGTCCCACGTGGCGTGCAGCGGGAGGCGACGCGGCTGCCCGGCCTGCACCGACAGCGGATTCTCGCCGCCCTGTTCGGGCTGCTCGGCTCCGCCGGCCTGCTGGCCGCGCCCGGCCCCGCCAGCGCCTGCGCACCGGCCGCCCCGATGCGGGCCGCCCAGACCGGGGTCGGCCCCAGCCCGCTGCCCGCGCCACCCGGAACCGGCTGCGCCAGCCCGCCACCCGGCAGGCCCGGTGACGGTGCCCGCCACCGGCGTCTCCCCGTCGTCGCCGCCGACCCCGACCAGCCACCGGTGGCAGCGACCGCCTCGACACTCACCGCGTCGGCGGTGACCATGACCGGCCTGCGGATCGAGGGGATCGTCCAGCTTCCGACCGCCGACGGCACCCGTACGGCGTTGAAGTTCAGCATGGACGCGGCCGTCGCGGACGACGTACTCCTGCGCTCGCCCGGCCCGCGGGGCCACACCATGCGCCTCACCGCGGACCACATGGCGTTGCGCGGCAACGTCACCGTCTACGCCACCCGCTTCGTCGGCCGGCTGTCCGGCGCCACGATCACGCTCGGCCCCGACCTGCCGCTCCCGGCCGGGATCCCCGACTCCCCACCCGGCCCGGTGACGTTCACGGAACCCGCCATCGAGCTGGTCTACCTCCGCACCGACACGCTGACCGCCCACCCGAGGCTCACGCTCGCCCTCGCCCGCAACTGACGGTACGTCGCCGTAGCGCTTATGAGCCCCGGACCTCGATCATTCGTCGACCCACTCGAGCAGGTCACCGGGCTGGCAGTCGAGCACCCGACACATGGCCTCCAGGGTGCTGAAGCGTACGGCCTTGGCCCGGCCGTTCTTCAGCACCGCCACGTTCGCCGGGGTGAGGCCCACCCGTTCGGCGAACTCCCCCACACTCATCTTGCGTTTGGCCAGCTCGACGTCGATGCGCACGACGATGGGCATCAGATCACCGCTTCCATGTCGGTGCGCAGCGTCGTGGCCTGCCGCAACAGCGCGCGCATCACCACCATCAGCAGCCCCAGCACGGTGACGCCGGTCAACAGCAGGAACAGCAGCAGCGGCAGTCCGGGGTCGTTCGCGTTGAAGCCGACGTACAGGAAGACGCCCAGGAGCACCACCCACGCGGCGGCGACGGCCCACACGATCCCGTCCACCCACCGCAGGGAGGCCTCGGTGAAGATGCGGTCGTTCTTGACCAGGGTGAGCAGCTTCCAGGTGCACGCGATCACCACCTGGACGCACAGCACCCAGAACACCGACACCGCCGTCGCGGGCCACCTCAGGTAGGCGAAGTCCGGCGACTCCTCGGCCATGTGCGCGAACTGACCCGGCAGCGACATCGTCTGGAACAGCACCAGGATCCCGAACAACAGCACGAGGAAGACTCTGAGCGGCGCCACCGCCCGATGTTCTGCGATCATGTATCGACTATCGCTTAGAACCTATCGAATGTCAATCGATTACGCCGCTCTCAGCGGGTCGACGCGGCCGGCCTCGGCGCGGCCGACCGCATCCGGCCGAACGCACCTGGCGCGGGCGGCGGCAACTTGCCACGCTGACGGTTGTGTATGACTACGACATCCTGGTGCTGGGCTCCGGCCCCAGCGGGCAGAAGGCCGCGATCGCCGCCGCCAAGCTCGGCAAGCGGGTCGCCATAGTGGACCGGCGCGACATGATCGGCGGGGTGTGCATCAACACCGGGACCGTCCCGTCCAAGACACTGCGCGAGGCCGTCCTCTACCTGACCGGCCTGAGCCAGCGGGACCTCTACGGCAGCAGCTACCGGGTCAAGGAGGAGATCACGGTCAGCGACCTGGCGGCGCGGACCCAGCACGTGATCAGCCGGCAGACGGACGTCATCCGCAACCAGCTGGCCCGCAACCGGATCGCGATGATCACCGGAACCGGACGCTTCGCGGACACGCACGCCGTCTGGGTCGACGGGGGCTCGGGGCGGGAGGTCAAGGTCACCTTCGACAAGGTCGTCATCGCCGCGGGTACGCGCCCGGCCCGGCCGGACAGTGTCGACTTCGACGACCGGACGATCGTCGATTCGGACGGCGTCCTCAACCTCCACGCCGTGCCCCGCAGCATGGTGGTGGTCGGCGCCGGCGTGATCGGCATGGAGTACGCGTCCATGTTCGCCGCCATCGGCACCAAGGTGACCGTGGTGGAACGCCGGGACCGGATGCTGGAGTTCTGCGACGAGGAGATCGTCGAGTCGCTCAAGTACCACCTGCGCGACCTGTCCGTCACGTTCCGGTTCGGCGAGGAGGTCGCCGCGGTGGAGAAGCACCAGACCGCGGCGCTGTGCGTCCTGAAGAGCGGCAAGAAGATCGTCGCGGACACGGTCATGTACTCGGCCGGCCGCCAGGGCCAGACCGACGATCTGGCGCTCGACGCGGCCGGGCTGGAGGCGGACCGGCGCGGCCGGATCCAGGTCGACACGAACTTCCGCACCTCGGTGGAGAACATCTACGCGGTCGGTGACGTGATCGGCTTCCCCGCGTTGGCGTCCACGTCGATGGAGCAGGGCCGGCTGGCGGCGCAGCACGCCTGCGGCGAACCGGTCCGCGCGATGCACGAGTTGCAGCCGATCGGGATCTACACGATCCCGGAGATCAGCTTCGTCGGGAAGACCGAGGAGGAGCTGACCGACAGCTCGACGCCGTTCGAGGTCGGCATCGCGAGGTACCGCGAGCTGGCCCGCGGTCAGATCGTCGGTGACTCGTACGGCATGCTGAAGCTGCTCGTCTCGCCGGACGACGGTCGGCTGCTCGGCGTACACGTCTTCGGAACCGGCGCCACGGAGATCGTCCACGTCGGGCAGGCGGTGATGGGGTGCGGCGGCACGGTCGACTACCTGGTCGACGCGGTGTTCAACTATCCGACGCTGGCCGAGGCGTACAAGGTCGCCGCCCTGGACGCGTCCAACAAGATCCGTAACATCAGCCGGATCGACGGGTGAGGGTCCTCCGGCTCGCCCGAGCGGGTCTGGCCGGGCGATCCCTCACCTCGCGATCCTGTCCAGAGCCGCGGCGAGCTGCTTCACGTCCAGGCCCGCGAGGTGGTCGAAGAAGTGCCGACGCACCGCGGCCAGGTGGGTGGGCCAGGCCTGCCTCAGGCGGGCGAGGCCGGCGTCGGTGAGCACGGCGTTCCAGCCACGCGCATCCTCCGCACACCTGACCCGCTCGACGAAGCGCTGCCGTTCCAGCTTCTGCACGACGCGGCTCATGCCGCTGAGCGACATCTCGCACGCGGTGGCCAGCTCGTTCATCCGCAGCCGGCGGTCGGGGGCCTCGGAGAGGTGCATCAGGGTGAGGTACTCGACGAGGGGGAACCCCTGTTCCCGGAGCATGTCGGCGTCGATGGCGCGGGGCAGGGCGTAGATCACGCGATTGAGGGACCGGGCGATGTCCTCCTCGTCCGGGCTGAGCGGTCGCAGCCCTTCCGGGATCGGCGCCGGCTGCGGTGTGACGGTGGACATGCCCCCACCTTACTTGTTTGACGAAGAAAATGTCGCCCGTATAGTTGCTGCGCGAAGCAAGGATGCCCGTCCGGGCGTCCTGCCATCAGGGGAGGAACCGCGATGACCAGGATCGGAATCATCCTCGGCAGCACCCGACCGGGGCGGAACGGCGCAGCCGTGGCGCAGTGGGTCTACGACATCGCCCGGGAGCGCTCGGAGGTCGAGTTCGAACTCGTCGACCTCCTCGACTACAAGCTGCCGCACCTGGACGAGATCTACCCGCCGTCGATGGGCCAGTACCAGCAGCCGCACACGCTGGAGTGGGCCAACAAGATCGCGTCGTTCGACGGGTTCGTGATCGTGACGCCGGAGTACAACCACTCGACCTCGGGCGCGCTGAAGAACGCGATCGACTTCCTCTACAACGAGTGGAACAACAAGGCCGTCGGCTTCGTCAGCTACGGCTCGGTGGGCGGCGCCCGCGCGGTCGAGCACCTCCGGCTGATCGCCGGCGAGCTGCAGATGGCCGACGTGCGGTCCCAGGTCGCGCTGTCCCTCTTCACCGACTTCGAGAACTTCAGCGTCTTCAAGCCCAACGACCACCACCGCGACGCGCTGAACACCACCCTCGACCAGGTCGTGGCGTGGAGCCGCGCCCTCGCGCCCCTGCGCGGCAAGTGAGCACACCGCCGCGCGGTGGCACCACCGTTCGCTGACCACCCGGGGTGGGGGGGGGGGGGGGGGCCGCGCCCCCCCCGCCCAGGCGCGCCCGACCACGAGGGCCTCAACACTCCCCCGCGGGGGGCGGCGGGACGCGCCCCCCCGCCGGGCGGGGGGTTTGCGTCCACCTATCTGCCCCCCACCGCCGGCAACCCCTCCCCCCCCCCCCCGGGGGGGGGGGCCCCGGGGGGGGGGGGGGGGGGGGGCGGGCGCCCCCCCCCCCGCCTCCGGATCGTTGTGCCGGGTGACGCTCAGCGCAGGCCGAAGGCCCGGGTGATCGTCTGCGACACGGTGTTGCCGGCGCTGTCCCGGCCGGTGGTGCGCAGCGTGACGAAGGACGCGGACTTCGGCGCCTTGAGGCTCGTCCGCCAGCCGTCCCCGTCCCGGGTCAGCGCGGTGCGCTGCCAGGTCGCCCCGTCGTCGTACGACACCTCGACGGTGACCGCGCGGATCCCGGCCGTCACACCGGGCAGGTGCGAGGCCGTGACCGTCAGCCTGCCGTTCCGGGCCGCCCGGCCCGCCACGTCGGTCTCCACCCCGTAGTCGAGCTGGATCAGCGGCAGCGTCTCGGCGGACTCGGCGCCCGTGGCCGCGGAGGTGAAGTTCCACTCGGTCAGCGTCCGTCGCGAGTACGGGTTCGCCCAGTCGGCCCGGTCGTTGTCGACGACCAGCCGGTACGGCAGCCGCTCGGCGGGGAGCCCGCTGACCGGCAGGAACTCGGCGTTCCCCCAGCGCAGCTCCCGCTCGCCCTGGTAGAGCGTCGCCCGGTTACGGACGTCCCAGTTGCCGTGGGCGTCCCCGACGTGGCCGGAGCCCGAGTCGCCCCAGCCGGGCACGGGGATGTAGACCGCGTCGAGGTACCGCACCGGCAGGCCGTCGAGGGGGCCCATCCGGGGCCGGTGGATCGGACCGAACCAGCTCACCCGGCTGGTCTGCCGGGCCGGGTGGCGAAGGACGGTGATCGAGGCCTGCCCGGTCTCGCCGTTGATGCCGGCGCTTTCGTACCAGTCGACGCCGGCGGTGACCCAGTCGGTCCGCTCGCCCTGTGCGGGTGCCGTGAGCTCGTTCCCGACGATCCAGCCGTGCCAGACGTCGGCGCGTAACTCCCTCGCCTTGCCGGGCCGGTGGTTGCGGAAGGAGACATCCACCCGGGCCAGGTCGCGCTGGTCCACGCGCCAGGTCGGGTCGGTGGGGACCGCACCCTTCCAGTGCCGCACCACGTCGTAGAGGTACTCGGTGGTGGGGTTGGAGTCGACCGTCAGCTCGACCCGGCCCCGGTCGAGCGCCTCGATCAGCGAGGCGCCCTGGTCGGCGGTGAGGGTCGCCACCGTCAGCGGGGCCGGGCTCTCCGGGGTCCACGGTGTCTCGTCCCACGGCTGCAGCCGACCGATCCCGTCGCCGGCGACCAGGAGCAGGAGCGCGCCCGCCGCGGCTGCGGCCTCGGCCTGCTGGCGGATCTCGATGGTGTCGCTGCGGCGGACGACCACGGCCTTGCCGCGCACGTCGTGCCGAGCCAGTTCTCCGGTCGAACCGTCGCCGGCGAAGACCGCCGTCAGCTTGCGGGTGCCCTTCGGCAGCGGCGTGGCACCGCGCTTGACCAGCAGGTCGCCATAGGTCTCCGAGCCGGTGCCCACGGTCAGTGCCGGCTGTTCCAGCCGGAAGCGGGCCCCGAACTCGAACTCGCCGTCGGTGACCTTGGTGCCGGTCGGCAGCGCCCACAGGCTGTCGTACGACTCGTTCGGGAGCGTCGAGCTCTCCACGAGGCTGTCGCCGAACGACCGGTGGACGTCCAACCGCATCCCGACGGGGCTGCCCTGCCGCGGCACGTGCGCCTTGATCTGCCGGGCCTGCCGGGCGTCCAGGGTGACGGTGCGGTCCCGGTCCAACTCGACGTCGGTGAAGCTGAGCAGCGCCATGCCGAGGGAGCGCGGACCGTTGGCACCCTGGACGTCGGCGTCGAGCCAGCCGCTGTAGCTGCCGGGGGGCAGCCGCAGGGTGGCGGTGCCGGCCTCGTCGAGGTGGATCGCGGTGAAGAGCTCCCGTGCGGTGATGAGGACCCTGCCGGAGGCGGGCCGGCCGGAGCGGTCCTTGGCGACGATCGTCAGGTTCTGCCGCTGGCCTTCCCTGCCGGCGCCGATCAGCGTCCGGGCGCGGACCACACCTGCCGCGTCGGTGGCGGTGATCATGCCGCTGAACTCCTGGTCGGCCGCGAGCCGGTCCATCTGGGCGGTGAGCGTCACCGTGGCGGTGCCGTTCGCGGGTACGGTCACCCGGTCGGCGGAGAGGGTGAAGAGCCCGGCCGGGGCACCGGCGACGTCGACCGCCAGAGCCAGCTCCACCGGAGCGTCCCCGACGTTGGTGTACGTCACCTGCTTGGTGTCGATCTTGCCCGGCTCGTGCGGCCAGTACTGGAAGCCGGAGTACGCGCTGACGGTGGCGAAGACCGTCGCGTCCACCGCCGCGGCGACGTCGAGCCGTCCGGCACCCGCCTGGTAGGGGGTGTACGCCTTGGTGGCCTTGACGCTGCTGACCAGTGCCTCCTTGAGCCGCTGGCCGGTCCAGTCGGGATGCGCGGCGGCCAGCAGGGCGGCGGCGCCGGCCACGTGCGGGGTCGCCATCGAGGTGCCGCTCATCAACCGGTAGTGGCCCGAGCCGCCCCGGACGAGTTGCGAGCGGGCGGCGAGGATGTCGACACCGGGCGCGGTGATCTCCGGTTTCAACCCGCCGTCGGTGCGCGGGCCCTGGCTGGAGAAGTCGGCGAGCGCGTCGGTGCCGTCGACCGCGCCGACCGTCAGGGCGGCGTCCGCGGTGCCGGGCGTGCCGACGGTGCGCGGGCCGCTGTTGCCGGCGGCCACGACGAACAAGGCGCCGGTTTCGGCGCTGAGCGTGTTGACCGCCATGCTCATCGGGTCGGTGCCGTCGGTGCCGCCGCCGCCCAGGCTCATGTTGATGATTTTGGCCTTCGCCTGGCGGGCGGCCCACTCCATGCCGGCGAGGATGAAGGACTCCTGTCCGCGGCCTTCCGAGTCGAGCACCTTGCCGATGTGCAGCCGGGCGCCGGGGGCCACGCCCCGCTCCTTGCCGTCCGAGGCGGCACCGGTGCCGGCGATCGTCGAGGCGACGTGCGTACCGTGGCCGTTGTAGTCGTCGACGTACTCCTCCCACGGCACGAAGCTGGTGGTGGCGTCGATCTGCCCGGCGAGATCGGGGTGGCCGGGGTCCACGCCGCTGTCCAGGACCGCGACCTTCACCCCGGTGGCGGTGTTCCCCCGCGCCCAGACCTCCGGTGCGCCGATCTGCGCCGTCGAGTCCGCCAGGGTGGCGGTCACCTTTCCGTCGAGCCAGATCCTGGCGATGCCGCCGGCGAAGGTCGGGGTGCCGGAGCGCCGGGCCTCTGTGCCGGCAGATGTGGCGGTCAGCGCCGACCAGAACGCCGGGGCCTGGTCGCGATCCTGGGTGACGGCCGCGCCCCGCACGCTCTCCAGCCGACGTCCGAGGGTCGAGCCGGCCAGCGTCGCGGTGCTGCGGGAGCGGGCGGCGGCGTCGGTGTACTGGACGATCAGCGGCAACCGGTCGACGCGCGTGTCGTCGTAGCCGTCGGCGAGGAGCCGGGTCACGTTGAACAGGCGCTGGTCCAGCACTCCGGCCGTGACGTAGGGCAGGGCGGCGTCGGGGTAGACGTACGTCGAGCCGTCCATGACCACGCGGTGGAAGCTGGCGCTGGTCCCGTACGCACCCGTGACGGAGTGGACGGCGCGACCGCCGGCCGCGGCGACGGTGACCTTGTCACCGGTGATCAGGGTAACGGTGCGCGTACCGCCGTGTGACGGCGGCGGGACGGCGCTGCCGGAGGGCGGCACCGGGCCGGCCGGGCCGGCCGGCGCGGCACCCGTGGCCGGCGTGCCGGCCAGCGTCAGGGCGGTGACCACGCCGAGCGCGATCAACCCCGACCTGCGGTTGGGTAAAGGACGCAAGGAGGCCCCTTCCTGGGTCAGCGGAGCATGTCGATGTGACAGGATCTTGCGAGCCGGCACCGGTCACAGCAACGCGTTCGACTGGCGCAGTTGGGCCATGACCCACACGTGCCAGCGCAGACCCCGCCGGGTGTCGTCGCGGCGGCACCGCCGTGGAGTTTCCGGCGCCGATCGCAGCGGGCGGTCCGCAGCTGAGGAGCCGAGCCATGGCAACCACCGTCGTCAACCTGAAGGGCCACCGCGACGACCCGGCGTACGCCGACGTGGTCTACGTCGGACGCGCCATGTACCGCGGCGGCTGGCGGCTGCCGGCGAGGTGCCCAGCGGTCACGACCGCTCGGCGGTCGCCGCCCGGACGATGCCGGACCAGCCCCCCAGCTCGGCGGAGAGCCGTCGGCGGATCAGCGCTTCGCTGGGACGACCGGTGGACCGGGCCCACGAGGCGTAGCCCTGAATGGTGACCCGGCCGACGGTGCGGGCGTACTCGGCGACGGCAGCCAGGAGGTCGTCAGCCGTGTACGCCGTGTCCCCGGCCCGGGTCGCGGCCGGGACGACGACATCGGTCGCTCGGCGGCGGAAGAGCTGAGCCGGTCGTCCCGGCCCACTCCGATCGACGTGCTCGGTGCCCTCGATCTTGTCGTCGACGAATCGGCGGAAGGCGTCCTTGTGGCTGGCCCGGCCGTCGACGGCGTCGTGGATCTGCTGCAGTTGGCGGATGGTGAAGTGCTCGTTCAGCAGCCGGTCCGGATCGGCCGCGTCGCGGTAGCGGGCCCGCAGGTCGTCCACGGCCCGGGCGAGGATCACCTCATGGTCGGCGGGCAGCGTGGCCTGGCCCTCGGGCAGTGGCGGGCGGTGGCCGCCCGGCGGGGCGACGGGCGCGAGGTGGAGATCGGGCCGCTCCTCGACCTGCCGACTGATCCGGTCGTACGGAACGGTGTCGGCGTGCGCGACCGAGATGACCCACCCCCGGGGGTCCCGGTCGGGGTCGTCGAAGACGTGCAGCTGTCGAGGGGCGAGCCCGGAGATGCCGCACTTGTCGTGCAGCAGCCGCAGCACGGCGTGGGCCAGCCGCTCCCGTTCGTGCACGAAGGTGCCGGGCAGCGCCCAACGGCTGCCGGCCAGGGGCTCGTCCCGCCGTACCAGTAGGGCCGCGAGCTGGCCGGTGTGCGGTGTCACCGTCATCAGCGCGACGTCCACCGCGAGCGACGGACGAGGGTAGTCGACGAGCCGGCGGCCCTGGCTGTCGCGCCATGCGGATTGAGCGTCGGTCTTCACGCCACCACCTTATCTTGCCTACCACGAAAACTCCTGTTAGCTTTACCGCGCCGAACGAGATAAGTACCAAAAGGAGGCTTCGATGACTGCTCTTCCCGCCCTGCACCTGGGCGCCCCTACCCAGGCCGGACCACTCACCGTCTTCCCGGTGTGGACGGATGCCCCGATCGCGCCGGCCGCCTGCCGCACCTCCCTGCCGGCGGACGCCCGGATCGACGAACTGCCGACCCCGGTGGTCGGGACGTTGCGGGTCAGCAACCCGGGCGGCACTCCCCTGCTGCTGCTGGAAGGCGCGCTGCTCGACGGTGGATGGCAGCACCGGGTGGTGACGCGCAGCGTGCTGGTCGACGCCCAGGGACAGCGGGACGTGCAGGTCGCCTGCGTCGAACAGAACCGCTGGGCGGGCGGCAAGATCCAACACCTGGCCCGACACCGCGCGCCGCTCGCCGTACGCGGTGCGTTGCACGGCCTGCGCGCGGAGACCCCCGGCCGCGGGACGGAGGTCGACCAGAGCGACGTGTGGCGGCGGGTGGGTCGCTACGAGCGCGATCTGGGCACCTCGCCGACTGCGTCCCTGGTGGACCTGCAGAACCGCCAGGCGGCGGAGTTGGCGGCGATCCTCAGCACGACCCGTCCGCTGTACGGGCAGCGTGGCGTGCTCATCGGTGCGGCCGGTCACCCGGTGCTGCTGGAGGTCTTCGACGACCCGCAGACGCTGGTCGAGCAGTGGGACTCGCTACTGTCGGCGGCGGCCCTGGACGCGCGCCTGGCGCCGCCGCAGCCCACTCCCGGGCGCCGAGCGCGCGCGTTCGTGCAGCGGCTCACCGCGGCGCCGGTCCGCTCGACCAGCATGGGCGGCAGGGCGATCGCCCTCGACGCGGACGCGGACAAGCTGCTGTCGGCTCGGGGGATCGCCCTCGGCAACCGGCTGCTGCACCTCGCAGCCGTGAACGCGAAGCACCAGTTCGTGCTCGCCGCATGAGCGTTCCTACCGGGGATCCGGCCCGTCGTACGGTGGCTCCTCGTAGCCGTCGATGATCCCGGGGCCGTAGTCGAGGCCCCAGTCGGAGAACCTGCTTGGTTCACGCCGAGGCGCAGCCGGCTTCCCAGTCGTTGGTTCCTCGTCCGGAGTCGTAGCCCTGAGGCAGGATGTGCGCCATGACGACGCACCACCCGACCACCCGGCGCCTGGTCTACGGCCACGCCACCCATCACGACTGCCTCGCCTTCGCCGACGCCGACACCGCGACCGAGGAGGGCGCGGAGATCAGGGCGCTCGCCGCCGCGCGTACGTGGGGCCAGGCCCGGCAGGTCCAGATGACGCACCTGGACAACCCCGCCGGCCCCGAGTGCTACGAGCCGGACGACGACGACTACGCCGACGACAAGCCTTTCAAGATCACCGAGGTGGGCGCAGTCGTGGAGGGGTACTGGCCCCCGATGGTCACGACGCGGGCGTTCGACGTGCTGCCGGAGGACCTGCAGGACCAGTACGGCAAAGTCGTGTACACGGTGCACAACGGCGAGTACCTCGAGATTTCCCTCGACCGCGAGAGTGACCTGGTCGCGGAGCTGCGTGAGAGTGGCTACGAGGTGACCCGCGACGACGACCTCATCAACCTGCTCGACGGCTCCAACCTGGGCTCGCTCGCCGAGTAAGGCTTTACCGGCGGCCACCGGAGCTGGCAAACTTCCCCGCCGTGACGATCATGCGTACCCGAGCGGCACAGACCGCGGCTGCGAGCGCCATGCTGCCCGCCCTGCTGCTCAGCGGGTGTGCCGGCAGCGAGCAGCCGACGGCCGTGTCGTCACCCAGCCCGATTCGCACCGTGCCGGCTGACCTCTGCGACCGCATCGACTACACGCTCGCCAACCCTGCCTTCCGCGAGGCGATGCCCATTCCGCCAGCGGACGATGACCGGGGCCCGAACTTCCGCTGCAGTCAGGGATACTTCGGCGGGGATGGGTACGCGGGTGGGTTCGTCTTCGTGCGGGTGCAGACCTTCGACAGCCCGGGCGACGCCCGAACCGTGTTCGAGCGCGCCGCTCCGACAGGTACCGCAGAACCATTCCAGGGCGGCTCCGAGATCGTCGCGGATGCGGTCCGGTACGAGCAGCTCTCGGGAACGGTCGAGGTCTTGGACGCGAACGTGATCATGGAGGTTCAGTTGACCGCGCCAGGCCAGGTGAGCGACGAGCAGGCCGCACAGTTCACGCCGGCATCCGTCCAGATCGCGCTTCAGGCATTGGAGCTGATCCGCCGGTCGTGACGCCCTCCCAGCGGCGGTGTCACGGGCTGAGCGGGATTCAGATCTCAGGATGCACCGCGGAGAAGGGACGGCAATGAACGCTCTGCTGCGGTGGAAACTCGCCGGGCCGTTGATCGGGCTGAGCCTGCTGCTGGCCATCCCGGCCGTGTACGGCACGGTCGCCTGGTGGTCGTTGCAGGGCACCGGCTTCCGGGTGCTGAGCGTCATCATCTGTCTCGTCCTCGCCGCGCAACTGGGCGTGGCATTCTCCATCGGCGTGCGGCCGGGCAAGGACGTGCCCTGGATCAGGGTCGGGCTGGTCATCCTCGGCATCCTGCTGACCTGCGGCCTGGCCCGACTCCGCGGCGAGTTCTGACCCACCCGCTCCGGCCGGCGCAGCGGAGCTCGCCTTGCCGGCGGAATCCTGTCGCCGGCCCAAGGCGGCATTGAGTATCCCGGGTTTCGCTCGACCAGATACGGCGGTCGATCAGCCATGCAGGCAGCCCTTCCGTTGGCGCAGCGTCAGTTCGGGGTCAGCAGGAGAGCGGCGATGTCGTCGGCCCGCTTGAACCGGAGACGACGAATCGTCTAACTGCGTCAACGGCGCAGGCGGCGGGAACACTCGCCGTCGTGGCCGTCGCGGAGCACACAGCGCCGCCCGCCGGCCATCCGCACATCGCAGAAGACCCGGTGCCGGAGGAACTGCTTGTCCTCCTCGGAGACGGTCATCTCCCCCGGGTCCATCATCGGCAGCACGGTGATCCACCGGCCGACCACCCGGGCCAGACGCTGCGCGGCCGGCAGGTCGGCGGCGACAACGGGCAGGTGGATCACGAACCGCCCCGTCACCGGCGGCCGCCCTCGGCCTGCTCCGACTGCCAGCGGCGCAGCGCGACCTTGATCCGCAGAGTCTCCCGCCGGCTCTGCGCGAGCGCGTCGTAGACGGCGGCCATGTCGACGGCGACCCGGTCGAGGAAGGCGTACACCTCGTCGGGGTTGAGGCCGCGGCGTCCGAGCCGCGCGGGCGGGAAACGGCGCTCACGCACCTGCCACGGCAGCAGACCGGGGTACGCGCGGGAGCGGTACGTCGTCCCACCGCCCTCCGGGAACGGCCTCTGGTTGCGGACGCTCATCTCTACCTGCCTTCCTGGTCGTGGATGGGGCGGGTCCACCCGCCCTCCCCGCACGGGCGGACCCACCCCGCCCGAATACCGCAGCTCGATAGCGGTACGGCTGCCGGGCTGCTTAGACACGGTGCGATCGGGGAAGCGCGGCGGCCGTCCGGGGGACCGCCGTTGCCGCGCTGCGGTCATCCTGTGATAGTCCGCAGTGGACGCGCAACGGTTCAACCCGCGATTCGGCAGAAGCGCAGAGAGTTTCCTTGCAGAATCGAATGAGAGTTACAGGAGCAGGTCCCGAGGTGTTGCACCATGGAATGAATGAGTATCCGGATACCGAGAAATACAGCGTGAGGAAGGATTCGGCGCACGTACCGGTGAGCCAGGCTGGCGGTTTCGTCTACTCAGCTCGTCGCGGAGCGCCCGACTCACCGACAGTTGCCGTCTCGCCCGACTCACCCACCTCGGACAAGCAGGCCGCCGCCTGCTGGCGGCACTGGCTTGCGAGATCCTGTTCAACAGCCGTCTGATCCAGCTCGCTCGCCAGCGCTTCAAACGCGTGGTGTGCGCGGCGGTACTCCCCGGCGAGTAGGTATAGATTTGCGATGTCCATTCGCAGACCGACGATCTCGGTAGCGAGTGGCTCGCCGGTGGGCACCGCGCAGAGGGCGCGCTCCAACACGTCAGCCGCCTGGACGAACCGTTCGTGCTCGGCCAGTTCATGCGCCTGCGCACGCAACTCGCTCAACTCACGCAGAGACCTCTGAGGGGGCAGGTTGCCGGCTGCCGGAAGAGCACTCGGGGGGGAAGCCGACACAGTCCCGGGCGTGGTGCTGTCGTCAGCGAAGGCTGTCAGGATCTTCTCGACTTCAAGGGCTGACGCCGGCCGCTCCGCGGGCTCCTTGGCGAGGAGGCAGAACAGGAGATGCGCCAAGTCGTCGGACACATCTGAGCGATACTCGGTAACGATCGGGATCGGCGAGTGAAGGTGTTGGCGCAGCATGTCGGGCGCGTTCCCGGCCTCGTATGGCGGCTTCCCGGCAAGCATCTCGAACAAGACGCAACCCAGGGCGTAGAGGTCGGTGGCAGGTCCGACCGGGCCACCGATGGTCTGTTCGGGAGCTACGTAGGCGGGAGTGCCGAGGGTCCGGCCGGTGGCGGTGAGGCGCGACGTCTCGGCCGGACCGAGCAGGGCGGCAACGCCGAAGTCCAGAATCTTCACCGTCCCTACCGGAGTGACCATGATGTTCTGGGGCTTCAAATCGCGGTGCACAAGCGATGCTGCGTGTGCAGCGGCGAGCACGGAGCAGATCTGCGCACCGATGGCGGCCGCCTCACCCACGGATAGTTGCTCCTGCTCGGCGATATGGTCGGCGAGGACGATCCCCCGGATGAGCTGCATGACGAGGTAGAGGTCCTCGCCGTGCTCGCCGAGGTCGTGGACGGCGGGTACGCCCGGGTGCTCGAGACGGGCGGTGGCTCTCGCCTCGCGCCGGAACCGCTTTACCGCGACCTCGCGTTCGTCCTCCGGCACCTCCATCTGCCGGAGAAACTTGATCGCCACGGGGCGATCGAGCCGCGCGTCGAAGCCGGCCCAGACCTGGCCCATCCCGCCGCGCCCAATCGGGTAGGTCAGCTCGTACCGACCCCCGATGCGGTCCCCCGCCTGCACGCTCGCCTCCCAAAGGCAATCGAGCCGGCCCCGCTGCACCGGGGCCGGTGCTCACGGTAGCTGTCGCTGTACCAGTCGACTGGTGAGGAACGGGCTCGGCGTGCCGCTCCAGAACACCGCCAACTCGTCGCGAGGGCGGGTGGCGGCGACGAACAGCAGGGACCTGTCCCGCTGGCGCTCACGCTGGTAACGCTTCGGGTCGGTATCCCGGTACCGGTTGATCATCTGCCGGGGCACGAGACCGTCACTGACCCCGGCGATGATCATGCGCTGGTATTCGAGACCCTTGAACCGGTGCATGGTGCCGACGTGGACGCCGTCGGGCTGCTTCGGGCCGTCGGGCCCGATCTCCACTGCCGGCACCCCATCAGCCTCCAAGCGGCTGATGACGTCCGCAGCGAACTCCCTGGTGGGCACGCAGATCGCCACCGATCCGTCGGTCGGGCTACCCCAGAACCGCAGCTGCTCCGCGATCAGATCCCGCTCCTGCGACCAGGTCGGGGCGCCCCGGAACACCGGCTGGGCTCCCCGCAGCAGCGAGCGGTAGCCGGCCAGGTCCTCCTCGCCGCCGTCCAGGTCGTCGTACACTTCGCCGGTCATGATCTGGAGGGCGTCGGCCAGGATCTGGCGGGTCGTGCGGTAGCTCAGGGTGAGTCTGGACGAGCGGCCGCGGATGTTGATGCCGAGGCTGCTCAGCGTGACGTGGTTGTCGTAGATGCGCTGGTGGGTGTCGCCGGTGAGGAACATGTCGTCGGGGCCGGGGGCGACCATGGCCCGCAGCATCTTCCAGTGAGCGGCGCTGAGGTCCTGTGCCTCGTCGACCACGACGTGCCGGTAGCGCGGCCGGTAGAAGCCACCCGAGGACTCGCCACCGGCGGCCGCACGGTCCATCTCCAGGCGCGCTGCCCGCTGGGCGACCTGGCGCCAGGTCCAGACACCCCGAGCTTCTAGCCAGGTGGTGAAGCGTTCGGTCAGCTGCCAGATCTGGTCCCGCTCGGCCCGGGTCAGGCTGCGGCCCCGGTTGGGGCGGCGGGCCTTGAAGTACTCGTTCCGCGAGTTGAGCACCTGGCCGAGGATCACCTGGGTCCACTCGGCGGCGAGGAACTCGGCGTCCCACCCGGACTCGCCGGTCTCGACCAGGAATTCGCTCCACAGGTCGGCGACCTGGTTGTCGTCGACGACCCGCCGGCTCCCGCCTGCCTTCGCCTCGGTCACCACCCGACTGGCCAGCCGGTCGATGTTGATGATGTCGACGCGAGCCACCAGTTCCTGCCCGCCGAGGGCCAGCAGCCGGGTGCGCAGGTCGGCGGCGAGGTTGCGGTTGAAGGTGGTGAGCAGGATGGGCTTGTCCGTGCCGGGCGGCAACTGCCGGGCGAGGTGCGCGACTCGGTGCAGCGCGACGATCGTCTTGCCGGTGCCGGGCCCGCCGCCGACCCGGGCGGGGCCGTTGTACTTCTTCTCGACCAGCTTGCGCTGAGTCGGGTGCAGGAAGATCTGCCACCGCTCGAAGGCCTCGCCGATGACCGCCTGCAGCGCCTCGTCGTCCGAGGTGACCTGCGTGGCCGGGCGTTCCACCGCCGCCTCGAAGTCCTCCGGGTCGACCGGCTCCTCGGCGCGCACCGGGTCGGTGACCTGCTTGAGCACCTCGTCGTAGGGAGTGCCGTCGAAGAGCGCAAAGAGCACATCTGTGGTGAGCTGGGGTGCCCGGTCGAGCAGTTCGAGCAGCTCGGTCTCGGTGGTGAGTTCGCGGATCTGCGGCAGCAGCGGCTCGGAAACGCCCAGTTCCAGCAGCTGCGAGTCGGTGTACGCGTCGAAGAGCGGCTTCTGTGCGGGCTCCGGCTCGGCGTCCGGCGGCACGAGGCGTCCGACGATGCTGTCGCCGACCGGCGCCAGGTCGACGACCTCGATGCCGCCGGTGACCCGGTTGATCCGGTACGCGTACCGCGACAGGTCGTCGTACACCTCGCCACGGTGCTTGACCGCCACGAGCAGATAGTCGCGGTCGGCGATGTGCAGGAGCAGCGCCCGAAAGTCCTTGTTGACGCGGGCGGACATCAGCCGGGAGTCGCCGTTGAGCGACTTGAGGTTGAGCCCGGGGTTCTCCGGGTTGTGCCGGAACTTGTGCATGAACTCGTAGACCGCGCCGATGTCGGCGCGGGTGAGCTTCATGACCTCCTTGTCGGCCCGGTCCAGCATCCGCAGCGTCGCCCCAGTGCTCATCAGCTGTCTCCCCCATTCGCCGCAAGCTGTGCTGCCAACTCCTCAACCGACCACTCACGGGCGGTGCGCGCGTGCCAGCCCGCCTCGGCGTACGCGCGGTCGCGGTCCTCGATCTCCGGATCGTCGGACGGGCCGGTGAGCACGATCGCGATCCGGTGCTCGGGCCAGGCCAGCTCGGCCTGCCAACCCTGGTCGCCGAGCTCGTAGCCGACGACCGGCGTGGGCAGGTTCTGCCGCGCGAGCTGCTGTACGAGCGCCTCCAGAGTGCCCTCGTCCGGGTCCACGTACCGCAGGACGTCCCGCCACGGCGACTCCTCGTCGACCGGCGCCGATCCGGTCGGCGTCGGCTGTGGCGCAACACCGAGCCAGGTGGCAGTCTCCTCGTCCAGTGGCAGCGCACGCTGAGCGAGGACCAGCCCGGTGCCTTCGGTGACCGCCATGGAGGCCGGATCGAAGACGTCGAGGGTGGAGACCGCGAGCTGGCCGGCGTCTCCGCCGCCGTTGCTGAGGAACTGGATGACGTTGCCCCAGGCAAGCCAGGCGGCCCAGCGTTCCTTGTGCCCCTCGCCCGCCACCGCGGCCGGGAGGTCGTCGAGGACGGTAAGCGCCGACCACGTCGGCAAGGGCTTGCTGCGGCCGTCGACGATCACCGTCACCACGCAGTCGGCGTTGTCGTGAGCACGACCCACGATGATGTGGCGTTGCGCGGAGGGCACGGGCAGCGGTTCGCCGCGCAGCGAGGCGAGCAGTCGATCCCCGACGCCGGCGGAGTCGGTGGGGCTGTTGTCACGGGCCTGCCTCAGCAGGCCGGCAAGGCTCGCTTCCGCTCGCCGCTGCCAGCGCGTCAGGTCCGGATCGGCAAGGAAGCGCATCAGCTGCTCGATTGGGTTGACCCAGATGGTCTCCTCGAGCTCGTCCGGATCTGCGCCGGGGAGAAACTTCCGGTAGCTCTCCCGGGCAGCCTGCTTGCAGACGCCGCCGTACGGCGTCCACCGCCCCTGCCCTTCCACGTTCCCCCAGGTCTTGACGTCCTCCCAGGTGGCGGCGAAGACCAGGTAGCCGTGGGCGCGCAGCCGGGCCCGCTTCTCGGCGTCGTCGGCCAGCCGGTTGTACTGCGGCGTCGCGTGGTACTTGAACCCGTCGAGGTAGACCGCCACCTCTGGCGAGGGTGCGTCCAGGCGCTTGAAGTGCACGTCCGGCCGGGTGCCCTTGACCGTGTTCTGCAGCTTCATCTGCCAGTGCGTGACGCTCTGCCCGCCGTTTCTGACGAACCGCAGGTCGGCGATCCTGGCGCCGTCGTGGTCGCGGCGCCGGTCGATGCGCAGCGCGGAGCCCGGCGTCTCGCCGAGCTTCAGCAGCTTGGTCAGAAACTGCAGCTCCAGCTCGCTCTCCACCTGATGGATCAGCGAGATCTCATCGGTGCGGGTGCCCTCCTCGACGTCCCAGGCGTCGAGGAGTTTGTCGAGCATGCTCAGCGCCTCGTTGCGGCTCATCAGCGCGAAGTGCTCGTTGCGGGCGTAGCGCAGCAGGCACCGGTGGCACACCGGCTTCGCCTCGTGCCGGCAGTCGCAGTCGGCGATGCGCTGCCGGGCCAGCTCCAGGACGGCACGGAACTCCTCCGGCTTGGCGAGGCGGTGAAGATAGCCTGTCCCCTGCGGTTGGGTGTCGTAGACGACCACAAAGTTGCGGGTCCCGTCGCTCTGCCCGTCGGGCATCGTGGCCGGGACGGCCTGCAAGTGGGCCGGCTCGCCGCCGTACTGGGCCGCGATGCCGAGCTGGATCGCGGCGGCGAAGGACAGCAGCCGCTCCTGCACCATCGCGGTCGCCGCCGGGATGAGGATGCGCAGCGCCTCGGTCTCCAACTGGTGGGCCAGGATCAGGTCCACGTGGGTGTCGGGTGCCGCCGCCGAGCGCCGGTACGGGCACCAGGGCAGGTGGTGCTCGGCGCCCTGCATGACGGTCGCCCCGGAGGCTTGCGCGGCGAGATGCTGGCTGGCCGCCGGGAGACCGTCCACCGTGGTGCCACCGCAGGAGGTGCAGGTGTGGAACCGGTTGATCCGCACCTCTTCGCCGGCGAAGAGCTCGGCGGTCCGGTCGTAGCGCTGGGCACCGAGGTTGAAGTGGCGGATCATGGCGTGCCGGCTGTAGTCGACGCCGAAGGTGTCGCGGGCGTGCCGCCAGGACGACTCGACCTTGGCCGGGTCGATGTCGACCGCGACCGTGGTGGCGTAGAAGCGGCGGTCGCGGTCGTCGCTGTCGTCCCGGATCCGGGCGTCGTCGCGCTTGTCGCGGCTGTAGACGCGGGTCGGCCGGAGCACCTGGAAGAGCCGCCCGTGGTCGGCGATGCCCCGGTCCCCGCAGCGCGGGCAGGCGCTGGTGTCCTCCTTGGCCAGGTGCGTACGTACGTAGCCGCACTGAGCACAGACCCGCCACTGCTCGTACGCAGGGCGGTCGGGCGGGCCGACGTCGAGCCCCGAGATCTCGTGCTTGTAGCCGCGGACGTAGTAGCTGTTGCCGGGTGCGATCTCGACCAGCGCCGGGCGGGCCGGTCGGCCGTACTCGCGCAGCTCGCTGTGGAACCGGCGATCGCCGTCGGTCTGCTCCTCCCAGGTCAGCGTGGCTTCCAGGTCGGTGCGGCTGTCGATGAGCGCGTAGTTCGGCAGCAGCCCGAACTCGACCAGGGTGCCGTGCGCGGCGGCGGCGCTCACCTCCCGCAGGCGGCGGCGGACCGCGCCCTCCTCCGCCTTGAGCATCCTGATCTCGCGGGCGTGGTCCGGGTCGCTCTGCACGAGCGTGCCGCGGGCGGTCGCGATCTCCTGGAGCCGGCGTCGCAGATCGGCGAGCCGCTCCTCCCAGGCCTCGTCGGCCTCCTTGACCCGGTGGACAATGCCGTCGATCGCGAACTCGCGTAGCTGGTCGGCGGCGGTCCGCAGGACCTTGTCCCCGAAGAGCGCCAGGAAGTCCTCGACCAGGCGGGCGCCGTCGCGGCGGCCGGCTTCGGCGAGGTGGGTGAGCCAGCCGCTCGGACCGAAGAGCATGTGCGCCCGCCGGGGCATCGGCAGCACTCCGGGCAACCGGCCGCGGGCGGCCAGGTCGATCAGGTGCGCCAGGTACTGCCGGCGCAGGATCTCCACGGCGGAGAGGAAACAGCCGGGTGGCACGATCTGCCCGGCGATCATGTCGCGCGGCTCGGTCAGGTAGTAGCGGTCCCGCTCGCTGCGGCCGACCAGGGTGAGCACGAGGGCGTTGCCGCTCTTACGGCCGGCACGACCGGCCCGCTGCACGTAGTTGGCCGGCCCGTGCGGGAGGGACGCCAGCACGACCGCGGAGAGGGCCCCGATGTCGATACCCATCTCCAGGGTGGGCGTGCAGGACAGCACATTCGGGTCGGTGTACCGCTGCCCTTCGCGGAACTCCTTCTCCACCGTCTCCCGCTGGGCACGGGTCAGCATGCCGGTGTGCTCGCCGGTGACGACCCGGAAGACGGAACTCTCCAGGTAGAGCCGCCGGTAGTAGTCGTCCGGGGCGGTGTCGTCGTGGGCAGCCTGGAGCCAGCCCCGGCAGCGGTACTGCCGGCACGGCTGGTCGACCCAGTCGGCCACCCGGTCGGGGTGTTCGGTCTGCTGCCAGTGGCAGGTGTCGCAGCCGACTCCCGCGCGTACGGCCTGCGCGTCGTCGAGCCGGGTGACCCGCAGGTGGCCGGGCATCAGCCCGTACACCGTGTTGCCGTCCTCGGTGTCGCCGGCGGCGACGATGCCGGCGGCGGCCAGGGCGGGCAGCAACCGGGCCAGGTAGGTGCCCGCATCGCCGAGCTCCATGCCGAGGCACCGCGAGGTCCAGTCCTGGTACCAGTTGCCGCGCGCGTTGAGCGCGTCGAACTCGGAGCGGGACTTGGACGTCGCCAGCAGGAACGCCGGCGCCGAAACCCCCTTCGGGAAGGCGGGCATGCCGGCCGGGCGGCCGCCCCAGACCTGCCACCGGGTGCCGCCACGCCTCAGGTACGGCACCAGCCACTCGTGGTAGACCGCGCCTCGGGTCCGCAGCCGTTCGAGCAGGCCGCGGAGAAAGGCGAGGTAGCGCGCCTGGTCCGGCGGCGTGGCGCCGAGCTGGCCCAGGCCGGTGAGGTGCACGTCCCGGCAGATCGCGGCGGCCTTCGCCGCGTCGTCGAGGGCGACCTCGACGGCGATGCTGCGGGTCAGCTCCAGGGTGCGGCCCTGCCGGGAGCGCAGCCCGGTCTCCATCACGGTGGCGAAGACGAGCCGCTCGCTGATCAGGGACCAGGTCTCCCGGCTGCCGGTGTGTTCACCGGCGAGCAGTTTGTCGACGCCCGGCTGGTCGTGCAGGTCCGGCGGGACGACGGTGGAGAGGATCTCCGGCTGCGCCGCCTCCTTGACCATCTTCGCCACCAGATCGTCGAGCCCGACGGGCTCGCCGGGCGCGAGCTGGTCGGCGAGCAACGAGCGCAGCGAGAAGGCGTACGACCGGTTGGCGACGAACCCGGCCCGGTGTGCGGCGTCTTGCACGGAGTCGTTGAAGAGCAGCGTCTTCTTCTCGCGCTCGTCCAGCTCGCCACCGGTGAAGAGCTGCGTGATCGCCACCGAGGCGAGGGTGGCCAGGCCGGCACCGAGGAAGCGGATGCCATGGTCCATCTGGCAGGAGGGGCAGCGATCCTTCTCCGCCGCGTCGATCGCGGACAGGTCGCCGAGCACGACGACTGCGTCGTCGCTTGGTTCCCGATCCCGCTGTGGGTCGAATGGGCGTACCCGGCGGCCGTACTCCAGAACCAGTAGCCCAGCAGGACGTTGGCGGATCTCGTCCTCGGTGGCGGCGACCAGCGCGCGGACCCGGCGCTTGTCCCGGCCGACGCTGGCCCGGTAGATCTTGTCCGGGTCGGTCTCCAGCTCCTGCGGGTCCTTCTCCGGCGACAGCGCCATCCAGCCGGAGCGGCCGCAGTGCCGGCAGTAGATGGCGGGCAGCCGGGGGTAGCGGTTGTCGGCCACCACCACGTCCGCGTCGGGCGCGAACGGGTCCGGCTCCCGCGGTGCTTCCCCGTACCAGCCGAAGGCGGGCTCGTGGGAGGTGCCGCGCAGCAACCGGGAGACGGCGCGTACCCACAGGTGGGTCTCGATGTTGAGCAGCGGGCGACCCGGCGCATCCGGATTCTGCGCCATGGACAGCAGGCCGACGAAGCGAGCAAGCGCTTTCGCGGTGACCTCGGGGCGCGTCTTCATGGCGCTGCCCCAGCCGGTGGCGTTCTTGCGGGGCAGCACGTCGATGATCTCGTCGAGCGTGCCCGGCCGGGCTTGCAGCGAGTCGAGCACCGCCTTGGTCAGCGGGTGCTGGCGCAGCAGCTCGCCGAGCCGGGTGGGGTCGTCGACGCAGGGCTCGCCGACCACCAGCTCGGCGACCTCGGCCATCATCCGCTCGGAGTTGCGGTCGTCGAGGGCGGCGAGCTGCTCGGGGCTGGGCAGCGGCAGGCTGAAGTCCTGGCGGGTGATGAACTCGCCCGGTTCGTACCGGTCCTCCCCCACCAGCGACGCGGCGTCGAAGGGGACGCCGAAGACCTGCTCGGCGACCTCACGGATCGCCGTCCGGCCGTCCCGGCCACCGCCCTCACCCAGGGTGGCGGAGGTGGCGACCGGGCAGATCGGCCCGAGCGGCCGGTCCGGCTGCTCGAGGCCGAGTGCGGCGGCGAGCCGGCGCAGCAGCATCGCCACGTCCGTGCCCTGCGCGCCGTCGTAGGTGTGGAACTCGTCCAGCACCACGTACGCCGGCTCGGCGCCCTCCCACAGCGGGAGGTCGTCGGCGCGCTGGAGCAGCAGGTCCAGCATCTTGTAGTTGGTGATCAGGATGTCCGGCGGGGTGCGGCGCATCTCCGACCGCTTGGTGAACACGTGCGGGTACTCGATGGCGGCGACATCGCCGATGTAGAGGCCGGCGGTGACCCCGGCCAGCGCCGGGTCGGCGAGCAGCTCGTTGATGCGCTGCGTCTGGTCGGTGGCGAGGGCGTTCATCGGGTACAGCAGGATCGCCTTGATGCCGGGCTTCCCCTGCTGCCGCTGCCGCCGGCAGTGGTCGAGCACCGGGATCAGGAACGACTCGGTCTTGCCGGAGCCGGTGCCGGTGGTGACCAGCGTCGGCTCGGCCGCCTTTCCCTTGGTCGACAGCCGGGTGAAGGCTTTCGCCTGGTGCAGGTAGGGGGTGAAGTCAGCAGGCGCCCAGTCCAGGCACGCCCGCCAGTCCCCCGCCGCCGGTCGGAAGGGGGTGCGGATCCGCAGGTACGGGCCACGGAAGATGCCCTGCTCCGGGTGGGAGAGGAAACCCTCCAAGCCCTGGCGTACGCCCTCCTCGGTCAGGCCGAAGGTGGTCGTCAGGTACTGCGTGAGGGTCCGGCGCAGGGTGTCGGCGGCGATCGTCGGTCTCATGAGCGGATCACCGCCGCATGCTACTTCACCCCTTACCGTGGTTGACCTGCTCGACCGCCGAGATGGTCAGGTGGGTCGGATTCGCGACAGCTCGTCGGCTCATGGTCGCCTACTCTGCGACGACCTGTAAACCAAGGGACGGGCGACTCCTCCGTGACCGACACGAACAGCGCAGGCCAACACATCTGCCGCAGCTGCGGCGTGATCTGCGTCCAGGAGACCGCCGGGTGGGTACACCCCGAGCCGTGGCGCACATTGAAGGCGCGAAGGATCTGCGACCACCCTGAGCCGCTGCGCGCCGCCACACCACAGGAAAGCAGGCGCGGCGCGATGCAGTTGGTCCGCCGCGACCGGTGGATCCGACAGGAGCAGCTGCAGCAGCTCGTCGCCGCCGACGGCAGTCCAGTCGAGGTCGCGATTGTGGGCTGTTACCTCAAGCGTCCGGACGCGCGTGAGCATCCCCGCGGCTGGGGTTACCTGGCCGATGACGGTCACTACGGCTTCGGGGCGACCACCACGCAACGCCGCTACGACGGCGACGGGGAGTTGGCGGCAGAAGCACGAGCGCTGTTCTGGGCACTACGCCGGCTCCTACCGGCGTACCAGGTGACGGTCGTAACCGACTACCAGGAAATCGCCGACATGGTCGATGCGTGGCGTAGAGGCGACCTCACCGCAGCGCCGCCCGGGTATGACCGTTCCGACCGCCCTTCGGGCCGCGAGGCCAAGCTGATGTACCTGGCGCGTCGCGTCCATGAACACGCGGACCGGGTGACCGTGAGAGTCGTCGACGGTTATGAAGACACCGCCCTGGGCCGGGTGGCCAACGAGCTTTCGATCCTGGGCTGGAAGTGGTGCGCTGGCGAAGTCACCAAAGCCAACGCCCAAAGCCATGCCCTGGGAATCGCCAGCAAGGCCCTCGGCGTGGATCCGATTCTGGTCGTCCGCGTGCCCGAGTCCGAGGATCCGGACGAGCCGGGCGACGACGAGCCGGATTCGGTAAACCAGGCCTCCCCCACCTCAGAGAACGGAAGCGACACCATGTCCGACGGTTCGTTGTCCCGCAGCCGCCGGGAGCTGTTGATCAACGGCCGACGGGTCCGCATCTCCGACCTAATCGAGGCGGGACGGCTCGCCGTAGGTGCCGAACTGACCTACCAGCAGCGAATTGGGGAACCGCCGTATCGTGCGACCGTGACCGAGCGGGGCCAACTGCGTCTCGCTGACGGCAGGGAATTCGCCACCCCGTCGCGTGCCGCCGCCGAGGCGGCCGGGCTCACGGCGGTGCCGGGCTGGGCGGTCTGGCGGGTCCAGCCGACCGGGAAGACCCTTCACCAGCTCCGGGTCAAGCTGCTCAAGGATGTGGCGGACGAGGTGGCGCAGGATCATGCGCGGCCCCACGAGGAGGCGGACGCGGTACGCCGCCGCTTCGCGATGCTCGAGGAGGCGCAGGCAGACGCCAAGGAGGGCAGGCCCCGCACGCTGACCGTCCGCGAGTTCATCAAGCACTGGGGCTTGGAGGACCGCGACCGGACCACCAGCGCACAGATCGACGCCGACCTGGCCAACCATGGGCTGACCACCGTTCCCGACTTCCGCACCGTCAGTCTGGACAAGACGATCCGGATGCTGGTCCTTCCGGAGGGCGGCGGTGACGTCGTCGCGACCGAGGTCGTGAACGACGGGGTCGAGCCGGCGCCGGCGGCCGGCGATGAGGAGAGCGTGGACGTCGGGCTCACCCTCGGCAACCTGCTGCCGGACGACATGTCGCTGACCTGGGTGTCGCCCACCGCATCCTTCGAGGAGGCGATCACGGCGATGCAGGTCGACGACTTCTCCCAGCTCGCGGTGCTGGCCAATCCCTACACCGTGCACGGTGCGGTTACGTGGGAGTCGATCGCGGCGGCCAAGCACCGGGACGCGAATGCCACCTTCAGCGACGCCATCGACCGGCGCGCTGCCGCCTTGGTCTTCGACTACGACGTACGGCTGCTCGACGTGCTGCAGACTCTCCAGCAGAACGGGTTCATCTTCGTCCGGGACGAGCAGCGAAAGATCAGCGGCATCATCACCGCCGCCGACGTGGTCCGCAAGTACGACGAAACGGCGACCCCGTTCTTCCTCATCGGTGAAATCGACCAAGAGCTACGGCAGCTCCTGCAGAACACGTTCGACGAGGAGACTGTGCGGCAGGCATGCATAGCGGCCGGGTCGTCGTTCAAGTCCTTCGACTCGATGTCCATCGGCCAGTACCAGGCGGTGCTCGACAATCCCGACTGCTGGAAGCAGCTCGGATGGCCACTCGACCGCTACGTCTTCATCAAACGCCTCGACCGGCTGCGCAAGGTGCGCAACAACGTCATGCACTTCAACCCCGACCCGATCCGGCCCACCGACGTCGGTAAGCTCCGCAACTTCCTCGACCTGATCCGCCGGTACAGCCGGTGAGCGATTACACGTTCCGGCTTGGCGGTCAGGCCTACTCCATGCGGTCCGAGGCGGTCCGTGAGGCGCTGGCGGATCTTACCCGCGAGGACGTGCGTGAGCACTGGGTCGAGGTCGAGGGCAACCGCTGGCCGGTGAAGCAGGTGTTCGCTGCCGTCACCGGTCTTCGCCGGGATTCCTTCACCTCGCATGTCGCCCTGCGTCACCTCCGGGCCCTCGACTTTCCGACCAGCAGGCTGCCCGTAGAGAGCACGAGCGCCGGCGCGCGTCCGCCGGTTGACCCCGTGCCCAAGGCGGTCGGTCCTCGGCCGCTGGTCACGGAACCGGAGCCGGCCGAGGCGTTCGGTAGACTGCTCGCCTTCGTCGGCTCGGCGGACCTGACCGCACGCATCGCCGCGTTGGAGGCCCGGTTGAACGGCGTGGACCGCGCGGCAGCGGCCGAGCTCGCCGAGGACGCCGGCATGGGACTGGATCTTCTGCTCGCGGCGCTGCTGGTGCGCAAGCACGCCGGCCGGCTCAGTGACGTCATCCACGCGGCCGTGATCGCCCAGGTCGTACCGTTGATCCTCGACGAGGGTGAGCGGGTGGTCCGCCGGCCGTCCCTGGCGGCGGGCAACGACCCGAGCCGCCCCTACGATCTGGAGACCGACCGAAGGATCGCCGAGTTCAAGATGTCGGTGTGGAAGGGCGCGGACGCGATGCGCAAGCGTGGCGCGTTCGGGGACCTGGTCAACCTCGCGCTCGACACGTCCGGCCGCCGAGCGCAGCTCTACGTCGCCGGCCCACCGGCCATCCAGTTCCTACGCAACGCCAAGAGTTCGGCTGCGTGGGGATTGAACCGGTCGTCGCCGAAGCTGCGGCAGCGCTTCGAGCAGAGGTTCGGCTCACTGGACGTCCCGATCCGTGACTTCACGGCCGGACCGGCCGGCCACGTCGAGCTGGTCGACCTGAGCTTCCTGCTGCCGCAGATCGCACCCGCCATCGGGTGACCGGAGCCTGCACGAAAGGAACCAGGCCGTGTCGTCCCTGACGGCCGAGTTGGCAGACCCCCGCAGTCCCGTGGCGCGCTGGCTGCGGGCAACGTCCCCGCATCACCACGACGTGCAGGCCGATTTCCGGGAGGCCGCCGGTCCTGCTCTAGTGCTGCCGTCGCCGGTTGTGGTGCTCGGCACCCAGGGCACGGCGATCGACTGGTGGTTCCGGTTCCTGGTCGATCCGGCACCGTCGGTCGGTATCGTCGTGGCTGGGCTTCGCTCGCGGCGGGCGCCCTGCCGTCAAGCCGGCCTCGAACTGCTACACGACCTGGGCGCCGTCGATGAGGCGGGCAACCTCGTCGGGCATGTCCGCCCCGCCCGGTTCGCCGACAGGTCCGACGAGTGGTGGGCGCGGGTGTCGTACGCGCTGGCTCTGCTGGTCGAGTTGTACCGAGCGCCCATGGTCGACGGCTCCCGGCTGATGCGGCTCGGCCCGTCCAGCCGAGCGGAGGATTTGCTGGCGTTGGCCAATCCCGACGAGGTCGCCGATCTGATCGCGATGCGGGACCTCGCGGTCGAGCGGCTGCTACCTGCGCTGCCATCCGGACCGGTGACGACGAGTGCCACGTTCGACGGAAGCGCCGACCTACATGCCGACGCGGATCTCATCGTCGGCGGGATGCTGGTGGACTTCAAGGCCGGTCAGGGCGGCCGACCGCGAGCGGACGGCAGCCGGGCGGCGGTGCTACGCCGAGAGGACCTGGACCAGCTGTTGGGGTATGTGCTGCTGGACTACTCCGACACGTTCGCCCTGCGCGCCGTCGCCGTCTACGCGGCGCGCTTCGGGCACTTCATGTCGTGGCCGCTCGGGGAGCTGTTCGCCCGCCTCGCGGGGCGGCCGATCGATCTGGCGACGCTGCGGCAGGAGTTCGCGCACGTAGTACGGGTCGAGCTGCCGGCATACCGAAAGGAGTCGATCGCCGCACGGCTCCGCCGCCGGTCGCAGGCCCGATGAGCAGCCGGATGCATTGACACTCTCCCGCTACCGGGCACCACTGCCGGGTGCCCGGACTCTGGAGGTCTTCCGGGGTGTGGAGAGCGACCTGTACCGGCATCTCGCGGAGGGCCGGGTCGGGCCGTACCTGCGGGCCGCACCGCGCACCTACCGCAGGTTGGGAAGCGCACGGCTCCACGACGGAGTGTTGTCGATCGGCCGGGACGGCACGGTCCTGGCGGTTCGGCTCGCCGACGAGCGGCGACGGAGCCGGTGATCGCGCCGGTCCTCGGAGTGGCCGGGTTCACCGTCCGGACAGGACGATCGCGTTGGTGTTCGGCTGGCAGAATCGAGCCCGTCACGAAACGGGGGTGACGACGTGGCAGAGGGATTCCAGGTGGACCCCGGTTCGCTGAACGGAGCGGCCGCGACCCTGCACGACCTGGCCCGGCACCTGCAGACGGGGCAGGTCGACCTGTTCGTGCTCGACTGGGCCGATGCCCCGGCAAGGCACCCCGAGGTGGCGCGGGTCATGCGCTCGTTCGTCGAGTTCGCCCACGACCAGCACCAGGACGTGGTCGCTCTGCTGGCGGCGCTCTCGGCCCGGGTCAAGACCACCGCCGACAACTACCAGCACACCGACGGCGCGATCGCGGCGGACATGACCACGTTCCTGACCCAGTCGACCTACCAGCCCGCCGACCAGCGCACGACGTGACGCCATGGCCTATCGGGATGCCGTGCGGTACATCGAGGCGATGAAGCCGGGCTACGTCGACGCCGTGGCCGAGGAATGCCTGCGGACGAAGAAGGTCATCCGCGCGGTGTCGCCCACGCTCGACGGCCTGCGCAGCAGGGTGGAGTGGTCCTCCGACGCGGCGGACCTCTACGAGCAGCGTCTCCGGGAAACCATCGACCTGGTCGATGGCCTGCACGACGGGTTCGACAAGGCAGGCGCGGCCATCGCCGAGTACGCGGAGGCCCAGACCCGGGCCCAGGCGCTGGTGGCCGACGGGGTCGCGGCCGAGGATCACCTACGCGCGCTGATCGCTCCGATTGTGGCCACCCAGTCGCTGGTGGTGCGTCTATCCGACCCGCTGCGGGCATGGAACGACCTGCGCGTCACCACCGGAGCAACCGACTGGCTCATCGAGCTCGGCGTCCAGGACGAGATCGACATGGTACGTGCCGACGCCGAGCGGCTCTGGCAGACCGCCACCGGAGCCTACGACGACGCGATCCGGATCGAGACCGAAGCCCGCACCGACGCGCTCGCCCTGCTCGCCGCGGCGTACCGGCTGCTGCCCGACTTCCTGGCGAACTCCACCCTCAGCGCGAAGATCGTCGACGGCACGCCGGGGCTGCGCGACACCCGGGGCAAGTACCACATCGGTCCACCGACCGCCCCGGACCTGACCTTCGACAGCGACTTCCCGCACGACCCGAACGCCACCGCCACCCCCGCGGACTACGCCAGTTGGAACAAGTGGCAGGCCATGCTGCGCGGCGCCCAGACGGCTCGGCCCGACCTGGATGACGCTCTCGATCTGTACGCCCACTACCGCGACGGCACCGGCACCGACCGGCGGGTCGACTTCGAGGAGGGCTACCGGGAGGACCCGAACATCCGCAGTGCGGTGGACAACGAGATCGCCACTGCGCAGCGGGAGGCGGAGCGGCTCTACCGGGAGACCGGGCAGACCGCCTTCCAGATGACCGGTAAGCCGGCGATGGTCGACAGCATGGGCCTCTACCCGACCACCGAGAACTGGCAGAAGAGCCTCGGCGACTTCGCCATGTACGGCACGTCCGACGTCGTCGTCGACGGTGACCAGATCACGATGAAGATCAAGGTTCATGCTGAGGACGTGTACAACTTCAATCGCGGCGCCGCCGACATCGCCACCGGTGAGCCGGACAACGACAACGGCCGGTTCTCAACCCTAGGGTGGGCCAAGGAATTCCGTACCCATGGCGATCTGGAGCGCACCGTGACGTGGACCATCGGCGAGTCGCCCGACCTGAGCGGCGGGACCGGCCCCGACCGCCATGCCCCCGGCGAGGACCGGGCGGATGGACGTTCCGATGGCTGAGCTCCGCGCCGGGTTGCTGGTGTCGGCCATCGTCCTGGCGCTGGCCGGCTGCACGGGAGGTGCCCCCAGCGACGACCAATCGACAGGGAGGAACGCCAGCGTGAGCCCGGCCCCGGTGAGGACCGATCGCGAACCGATCGCCAAGCGCTTTCCGCGCCTGGGCAACTTCGTCGAGGCTCACTGGCAGGCGTCCACGGCCGGCATTGACAACAGCCGTGTCCCGGGCCCGACCGACACGCGCATCGACGCGCTGGTCGTGCTGCGACCCGACACGGTCGCCGCAACCATCAAGGCGTACGAATGGCAGCCGGCACCGCACAACTGGGACGCACTGCTGAGCGCCGAGCTGCGCCCGTTCCTGCCCGCTGACGGCACCTGGCAGGTCAGCGAGCAGTACGCCGAGGACGTACGGACCGTCGAGTACAACGGCACCGTCTACCTCGACACCACCAGCGGCACCGTCTACCTGAGACTCATCGACAGCTGACCAGACAGGTACGTCCGTACGTCAGCGACCGGCGCTTCCGTACGTGCCCTGCTCCACCACAGCGGGTTTGGCCGGGAACTGCGCCAGAGCAGTCCAGTCCTCCATCGCCGCGACGAGGATCTTCTTGACCTGCGTCTTGGCTTCCTCCAAGGCGAGGTCGATGAAGCACTGGCATCTGGTCAGGTCATCGCCGTTGACCAGACACAGCAGCACCCCGGTCACCTGCAGGCCCCGCGCCGTGGCGACCATCTTGGCGTCCGGCGGCAGCGGAATGTTCGCCGCGAGCTTGCGGGCGAAGGCCTGCACGATCCGGTCACCGCCGAGGAGAGCGGCGAGCCAGGCCGCGATGGCGCCGACCAGATCGTGCAGCATCTTCTTGCCGGTCAGGATCGCCGCCGCCGTCCGCGCCAGACGCTTGCATCGCCTCCGCCGCCGACGGCTGAACAAACTGTTCCAGGTTTGCTCAGTCACGTACTCGGCGGCGCGCTCGGAAACGACGTTGGTCCAGCCGTCGTTGAGGACCGCGACGCAGTACTCGGCGGCCTTCTCGACGCGCTCTTGACGGCGGCGCTCCTGCGTCGCCGTTATGCCGCCTTCGCCTCGTGAAGTCCCTCGCCGAGCAGCCCGGGGGCGTGAAGCCGTCGCCTGTCGAGGCCCTCTTCGATCCTTGGGGTGCCGGGGACCCGCCTCCGGCATCCCGACATGGTGGCGGCAGCGCGTTCCAGGCACCTTCACCCGTTTCTTGCAGAGCCTGTTGTTCGTACGCCGAGCACGACATCGAGGCATAGCGTCATCATCTCGTCACGCAGAGATTAAGACTGTCGGATATTTGCTTCTGACGATGCCTGCGCTGTCGCGTCTCATCACCGTTCGCCCGCAGCTGAGGCGCCGACGTGCACGCGCCCACAGGTTCGGCCGGGGGCACAATATTTTCAGGTGTCTATGGTTTACTGCCACCGTGACGCCAGAGATCGCGACAGGCCTCTTCGGCCTGCTGGGGGCCCTCGTTGGAGGCGGCGCCACGTTCGGCGTGGGGTATCTGGGCTCCCGCGTCCAACGCGCGCAGGCCGAACAAGCTCGCGTGAATGAGGTCGCAGACGCTGAGCGGGCGCGGCGCAGTCAGCTCGCTGACGCGCGGAACGCGGCCTACATCGTGTTCCTCAGCCGGGTAGACGGCTTCCTTGATCAAGCCCGCGAGCTCGAAGAGCTGCTCGACCTGGCGTCCAGCGAGGAACGACCGACGGATCAGTACCGGCAGTATGTGGCCGAGTGGAACGAGCTGGTCACCGCGAACGCGACCGTGCAGCTGGCTGGGCCCGAGCCGACGGCGCATCGTGCGCAGGATCTGCTTGACGCGGTCGGCACCTACTCGGAGATGATCGACAAGCGGTACCGCGGCCAGCGATGGCCACCTGGCCTCGCCACCGCCTGGGATCGCGCGCGCGAGAACCGACTCGCCTTTCTGCAATCCGCCCGGCAGACGTACGCAGCCGGATTCGGCGTGGAGACCACGCCCGCCTGAGCGGGCGTGACGAAGAGTTCCTCCGGCAGCACGGCCTCGACCGGCCGTTCGTAGATGCGCGCGCCGTCGCAGCGCGAGGTTTCCCGCAATTCGGGTACGACGTGCTCGACCACCGGCCGCCGGAACCGCCCCGGCACGTCCCCGTCCGGCACCGCCTGCCCGGTCAGATCCAGCCCGGCCGTCCGAGGCTGCGTCAGCGGCGCAGGCGGCGGGAGCACTCGCCGTCGTGGCCGTCGCGGAGCACACAACGCCGACCGCCCGGCATCCGCGCGTCGCAGAAGACCCGGTGCCGGAGGAACTGCTTGTCCTCTTCGGAGACGGTCATCTCTCCCGGATCCATCATTGGCAGCACAGTGATCCACCGGCCGACCACCCGGGCGAGGCGCTGCGCGGCCGGTAGGTCGGCGGCAACAACGGGCAGGTGAATCACGTACCGTCCGCTCACCGCCGACCACCCTCGGCCTGCTCAGACTGCCACCGACGCAGCGCGACCTTGATCCGCAGCGTCTCCCGCCGGCTCTGCGCCAGCGCGTCGTAGACGGCGGCCATGTCGACGGCGACCCGGTCAAGGAAGGCGTACACCTCGTCGGGGTTCAGGCCGCGGCGTCCGAGCCGGGCGGGCGGGAAGCGGCGCTCACGCACCTGCCACGGCAGCAGACTGGGGTACGTGCGAGAGCGATACGTCGTCCCACCGCCCTCGGGGAACGGCCTCTGGTTGCGGACGCTCATCGGTGCCTGCCTTCCTGGTCGTGGATGGGGTGGGTCCGCCCGCCCTCCCCGCGCGGGCGGACCCACCCCGCCCGAACACCGCAGCTTCGCTCAGCGGTACGGCATCCGGGCTGGTCGGCGAGGGGTTGCCTGGATAGTGCGGCGGCCGATCCGGGGGTCACCTCGGCCGCCGCACTGGCCATCCTGGGACAGTTTCCGGTGGACGAGCAACATCTACCGCCACGATTTCCCTGACCTGCGTCGATTTTCTTTGTCGGAGCCGCAAGACGTTCCACGGAAAGGCCCGACAGTGTTGCGCAATGGAAGAGGCACGCACGCTCGCGAGGCTTGCCGCGACCGCGCTGACCTCGGCAGACACGAGCACGGATGTCGATTCATTGTGCACCGGCGCACGCCATTAGCGCCCGTGGGAATTGCGTGATGATGACTGTTGTCGAGGGTGTCTTGTATGGTCAGGCACGTAAGTCGCTTTGTCAGCACGAAGCGCGAGCCAACCACTTCCCCGGCAACCGATCCGCGTTTCACCGATGGCGTCCGGATGTAACAAAACGCAACACGAAAGGGGTGGCCGATGGCCGACGACATGGGCTCGACAGTCCCCAGGCGACAGCTCGGGCGAGCACTACGCGACCTGCGCACCGAAGCCCGCATGACCCTCGACGGCGCAGCCGAGGCCATGCAGTGCAGCCGCCAGAAGATGTGGCGTATCGAGACCGGCCTCGGCCCCACCCGCGCCGTCGACGTCAAGGCCATGTGCGAGCTGTACGCCGCCACCCCCGAGCTGACCACCGCCCTCGTCGCCCTGGCCAACGAGACCAAAGCCAAGGGCTGGTGGCACTCCTACGGCGACGCCATCCCCGACTGGTTCGAGCTGTACGTCGGCCTCGAATCCGCCGCCTCCCGCCTCCGCGAACATGACGACACCCTGGTCCCTGGGCTCCTCCAAACTCCGGGCTACACGCGAGGCGTCTATCAGAACCGCCCGAACATGCCGCCCGAGGAACTGGAAGAGGTCTTGGAAGTCCGCCGACGGCGTCAGGAGATCCTGGTTCGGCGACTCCCAAAGGCACCGCAGCTTGAGTGGGTCTTGTCAGAAGCAGTGCTGCTTCGATGCGTGGGTAGCCCAGCAGCCATGGCTGAGCAACTCGACCGTCTCCTTGAACGCACGACCCTGCCGAACGTGTCGATCCGCGTTCTCCCACTGTCGGCGGGTGCCCATTATGGTGCGCTGGCCGGCGCCTTCGTCATGCTCGACTTCCCACTCGGCAACCGAGTCGTCCCTGATCCGTCCGTCGTCTACAGCGAGTCGGTGACCGGTGCGCTTTACCTCGACAGGCCGGAAGAGTTCGCGGTCTACGAGAAGGTCTGGGCGAGCCTCGTCAGCCTCTCGCTCGATGAGGAACAATCAAGAAGGATGATCGGCAAGATCAAGGAAGAGGTCCATCATGGCTGACGACCTGCTCGGCGCCCAGTGGCGCAAGAGCACCCGCAGCGGCGACAACAACGGGAACTGCGTCGAGATCGCCGACAACCTGCCCGGCTTCGTCGCCGTACGCGACAGCAAGGACCCAGCCGGGCCTGTCCTCAGCTTTTCGCCCGACGCCTGGGTCAACTTCATCCGGGCCACCAAGACCAGGCACTGAACCGTCAGACGGGAGCGCAACCGGCAGAGTCGCCGGAGGCGCTCCCGTCGCGCTGTCGCTCAGGCGCTTGCGTCTCCACTCGCAGGCTGGTCCGCCCGGTCGAACAGTGACCAGCGGCTCCGCCACGCCTTCACCTGCGCTGGATAGATCGCCGTGTGGCGACTGTCAGGGTTGCGCGGGCGTACGCCACCGACTCTCGACATGAACTCCTGGTGCCGCTCATCGATACCGCTGCGCAGGTCGTCTCCGGGCACGACGTAGAAGCTCCGCCGCCCATCGGTCACATCCACCAGCACGTAGAAGTCAATCGAGGCGGCCGTAGCCTTGTACACGTCTGCAATCATCCATGCGCCCTGGGCAGCGACCTGAACCGCCGCCCGCCTGCCATTGATCTTCACAAAAGTCTGTGGACCTTCAAGGCTCGCCGTGTAGCCCTGCAACAGGGCTTCGGCCACCGCGAGGTGCCGCCCAGCCTGGTGCTTCTGGTGGTTGCTCGGAGCCATCTGTTCTCCTTCGGGTGAGAAGGGTGCGCGGCCTAGGACGGCTGCCAGCCCGCATCGATCGCATCCTGAAGCCGCTTGCTGAACACAGCATGCGCCTGCCGATACTCGTTCTCCCGATCCGCCTTGTAAAACGGCGCCATGTACCCATCAGGCACCGGATTCCGCTCTGGATCATCTATGTGCAACTTGAATGCCGTCCAGTGATCCTTCGTTTGTCCATACCCGAACGTGTACGGGTCAGCAGCGATCTTTCGGCCAGTCGCATCGAACCACATTTGATCCTCCCGCTCAGTAAGGATCGGGTACCGTGATCGCAACATGGCGATCAGCTCATCCACCTCAATGCCTAGCCAGACACAGACGAGCGCGTCGAGCTCCACGAGAGCCGCGCGACGCTCAGCTTCAGTCCGCAGCGGTGTCGTCCATTCCCATCGACTTCCCGCCATCTGCAGAGGTGCGAGCGATTGCCAGTTAGCCGCCCATCCCTCATTAGCCCATTCGCGTTCATGCAACTCGGACCAAACGCCGGCATACGCTCCGGTCAAGCAATTCAAGCGCAGCGTCCGTAGCAGCAAGGCGGAGGCAAGCGGGTTGGACGGATCCGCGACTGGCAACATAGCGGCTTCAGCGTTCCGCAGATCAGCGCGCCCACAAATTCGCAGCAGATAATCGAGCGGCAGCGATGCCCAAAACCCGGCTTGAAGTGCAGTCAGGCGGTTGTCCGCTAGCGCTAACGTATGGACGGCATCCACATGCGCAGGGCCAGGTGGGATGAGGGCAGCGAAGAGCGAACGTTCAGTGTTGAAAGCGATCATGCGACGCCAGGCAAGGCGGTAACGCTCAGTACACCTCCCATCACCCCAGACGTCTTGCGCTGCCCTGTTTACTGCCTCGGCACCGGCGAGCACGTAGTTCGCGCCAGGAACGAACGTGGACGGGAGCGCTAGGTCAAGGGCATTCCAGTCGTTGTTGCTGCGGTACGGAACTCGCGGCTGTTTGGCGAAGGGCGTGGCAATGCCGAAGTGAGGCCCTTGGAGCACCAAATCCTGAAGTGACTCCGGCTGACCTTGATCCCAACGAATCAAACCATCCTTTTTCCCGTTTGCCTCGTCATACCCACGACTGATCCATAGCATTTGATCGCCCAAGCGGCGCTCGACGGCTGCGAGAGCGCCGATCGCACGCTCCTCCTGAACGGTGACTGGATGCAGCAGAGCGGCTTGTGTGGCTGCTTGCTCTGCATCTCCCCGCAGCCTCTGCCAAAGCGCCAACGTCTCACGATCTACGGTGATGACCCGGGCTTGATGCGGCCGTACGTCCCAACTCCCGTTGTACCGCTGGCCAGGCACAGTCCCAACGCCGTCATGCTCAAGAGAGTCCAACAACACCTTCGCGCCATACAGCCTGCTTAGGTGTCGGAAGTTGATATCGTGCGGCCGGCCATAGATGTGCACGCCAAACTCAACGTTTCGACTTGCATCATCAAACGCCCAGTTGGCGACGTTGACGAAGTTGCCGTGGACACGCAGGTGACGATAGGCCGCCTCCCGCAACGGCCCCTCCTTCGTGCCGCCGAAGTGGGTATCGGGGTGAACGAGACCTGCCGTACCCGCGCAGGAAAGATGCGACCACACCTGACATACGACGGCTCTGTAGAGATCTGGCTGCGTGCCGGCGAGAAGTGGATAGACGCCAGAATGTGTGAGGGTCGCCACCATCCCTGAGTTAAACGCTAACTGCCCAAGAAAATCGTTCAGCGTCGCCGTACGCTTGAGCTGATGGGCCTTGCGCTCGCGCCACATCTCAACCGGTGGTTTCTCCGCCAGTTTGAACCAGGGGTCGTGTTCCGCCAATACGCCGTCCTCCAACCATCGAGGGCGGACCCACGGCGGGTTGCCTACCTGGAGGTCGAAGCCGCCCTTGGCGAACGCCTGGCCGAACGTCAGCTCCCAGTGGAAGAAGCCCTGTTGCTCGGCGATCCGTTCGGCAGCCAGTAGCCACGGGAACCGGTCGGACAGCATCCACGGCGAGTCGACCCCGATCACGCCGTCGAGCTTCTGCTCAAGCTCGCTCATCTCGGCCAGGCTGTCGAGCTTGCGGCCGTAGAAGCGTTCGGTGTTCTCGTCCACGTCGCTGCGCCCGATCAGCGCCTCCGCGAACGTCAGCCAGTCGTCCAGGTTGGTCAGCGGGACCTGCTTGCGGAGCTGTTCGGCGACGGTCATCCGGCGGGTGCCGGTCGCCTTGGTCGGCAGGGTCATCCGCCGCGGCTCCACGTTGCCGAAGATGTCCGGCGTCTCGTAGACCACCTGCTCCTCGTACGCCGGAACGTCCTTGACGTGCGACACCTGGACGGGCGCGGCCGGGTACGCCGCCGGGTCCGAGCCGTCGAGCAGGCCGACCTTGTCCAGCGGCCAGAACCACAGCGCGCACCACACGTCCATCAGCGTCTTGAGCCGCCAGTACGGCGTGCCGGGCGCGGTGAGATCGGCGAGGATCTTCTCCCGGGGCACCGCCCCAGTCACCGGCGGCAGGTCGTCGGCGCCCCAGACCTTGATGTCGCGGCGGATCTCCCGCTCGGAGATGGCGAGCCGCTGCTGCACCAGCCCCCACAGGAACTCGATCCGCCCGGCCAGCGCCTGCAAGCGCTTGACCTGCGAGTTCTTGCCCTTGGCGGACGGGGTGCGCTTCAGCGCCGTACGCCATGCTTTCAATCGTGCGGTCTCGGCCGGCGCCAGCTCGCGGGCCTCCTTCTCCCCCGCGACCGCGCCCCACCCGTCGGCCGGGAGCAGGAAGTGGTGGACGGTGCCCTCGTCGATCGGCCCGTCCCGGAACGGCTTCTCCGCCGGCGCGGTGGTCAGCCAGGACTTGTCGGCGAGCTGCTTCGGCTCGTACGTCTTGCGGCCGCAGCCGATGAGCGAGTTGCCGCGTTGCAGGTGCAGGCCGAACCAGGGCGCCTGCAGGCCGGCGTGCATGACGTTGAGCCAGAGCGACACCTCGGCCAGCTCGACGGCGGTGCGGTTGAGGTCGACGCCGTAGCAGTTGTGCAGCGCGATGTACGCCTTCACCCGCTGGAGTTCGAGGTGGTACTGCTCCGGGTCCAGGTCGACCTTCAGCTCGCGGGCGCGGCGGCGCAGGTACTCGGCGGCGACCTGGTTGATCGCCTCGTTGAGGAACGCGCCGGAGCCGAGCGCCGGCTCGCAGATCGTCCAGTCCAGCAGCTCGCGCGCCGGTGTGGTGGTGCCGTCCTGGTCGAGGCGGTACTTCAGGGCGAGCTGGACGGTGACCTCGGTCAGCGACTGCGGGGTGTAGTAGGAGGCGCTGGTCTGCCGGTCCCGGCCGGCGAGCCGGTAGACGAACGCGCCGGGGGCGTAGCTGACCCGGCTGCGCACGCCCGTGTAGGGGTCCTCCTTGTAGACGAAGACGCTGTCGTCGTACTCGTCGGCCTTGGAGGCCGGGATCATCCACGAGCCGTCCTTCGGCTCGCCGCCCTTGGCGACCTCGTAGAGCTGCTCCGTGGCGACAAAACCGGTGTACGACATCAGGCCCTCGTAGACCGCGCCGAGCTGGTTGATGCCGAGCTGGGCGTACGAGATGAAGCCGCCGCGGCGCTTCTTGCCGCCCTTGGTGAGCATCAGCCGGCGCAGCACCTGGTAGAGGACCTTGTTGCGCAGCCGGGTGTCGATCTTCGGGCCGTCGGGGTCGTCCGGGTCGCTGCCGGGCACGGCGATGAGCCGGCCGATGAGCTTGGTCTTCTCCGGCAGGAACAGGTCCGACTTCATGGGCTCGAAGCGCAGGCCCTCGCCTTCGCTGGCCTTCTCCTCGACCTCTTCGCCGCCGCGCGGGCGGTGGCCATCGTTGACCATGCGGAACAGCAGGTCCAGTGACTCGTACAGGTGGAAGCCGCCCTCGGCGGACGGGGCGAGCCGGCGGGCCACCAGGTCGCCGATACGGGCGAGGCTGTAGCCCTCGACGTACTGCGGGTCGTTGACCGGGAGCACGCCCAGCTCGGGGCGGGCCTCGGCGTAGAGCAGGAAGAGGATCCGGTAGAGGTAGCGCAGGGCTTCCCGGCCGAGTTCCTTGGCCAGCTCGTCGAGGTCCATCACCTGCTGCGGCTGGTGGCCGGCCTGCCGGATCCGGTCGAGGACCTCGTTGGCGATGAGCTCGACGGAGACCTTCAGGCCCTCGCGCAGTTCGCTGGAGACGCCGACGGCGTGCTGCCGGGAGCCGGCGACCAGGTCGGCGAGGGGTTCGGTGCCGCCCTCGGCGGGCGGACGCAGCGAATCGGCGCCGAAGAGGGTGGCGACGACGTCGTACTCCCGGTCGTCGTTGCGGGCGTACGCGGTGTCCAGGCTGACGGCCAGGTAGCGGCCCTCGCCCCAGGCGGCCCGGTCGGCGAGGGTGACCACACCGCCGCTGAGGATCAACACGTAGCGGGGTGGCTGCTCGGCGGCGAAGAGCCAGGAGGCGAGCTTCGCGCCGGTCTCGATGGTCTCGTTGCCGGGCAGCGTGACCGGGTCGAGCAGCCGGCCGGCGCCGTCCGGGTCCTGGGCTGCCTCGGTGTCGACGGCCCAGCCGCAGTCGAGCGCGACGATGCCATGGGCTGAATCCAGCTCGGCGTGGGCGACGGGGATCTCGTGGTCGTGGCCGGAGCGCTCGACGGTGACCATCTGCGGCTGCGGCTCGAAGCCGAGCGCCCGCAACACGTCTTGGTGCAGCTTGCGCAGCCGCTCCGGGTCGAAGAACTCGTCGTCGGCCAGCTCGGTCTTCGCGTCGAAGTACGGCCGGCGCAGGCCGCGCAGCCCGGTGCGTGGGGTCTGCTCGCCGGTCTTCTCCCGCTCGGACCACTGCTTGAGCAGGCCGCCCTTGAGAGTGGTGGGCAGGATCTCGGCGAGGTAGTGCGCGGAGAGGTACTCGCCGCGGTTGGTCAGCGACTCGAAGCTCATGCCGGCACTCCGTTGCGCTCCGGGGACGGGACGAGGACGGCGAGCACCCGCAGCAGCGGGTCGCCGTCGGTTTCCAGGCGGTCGAGCAGGTCGTGCTGCTCCTGCACGGTGGCGTCGACTCGCTGACGGCGCTTCTCGCGGTGCGGCGCGGGCAGTTCGTCGAAGAGGCTGGCCTGCTGGAAGTGGGTCAGCTGCTGGCGGTACTTGCGTAGCGGCTCGGCGTTGGCCTCCGCCCACTCGTCGCGCTTGCCCTCCAGGTGTTGCCGAGCGACCTCGACGGCCTGCGGCAGGAGCTGCGTGAGTGGTTCGAGCGCGACGGCCTCGGCGCGGTTGACCATCGACGGGCCGACGTTGGCCTCGCGCAGCACCTCGTCCATCGACCGGATCTCTGGCGAGCCGGGCAGGCCGGAGACGGCCATCCACTGCACCACGGTGGGCTGGCCGAGGCGGTTGGCGTAGACGCCCTGGATCAGGTAGGTCGGCGCGCTCACGTCGGCGGTGAGCACCGGGGCCTGCTGGCGGCCGAGCCGGATGAGCACCTTGTCGACCAGCCAGTCGACCATCGGGTGCACGTCGCTCAGGAAGGCGATCTCCGGCCACATCGGGGTCTTGCTCTGCCGGGCCTGGTCGAGCTTGCGCTGCGCGAGCCTGCGGTCGAAGGTGACCTTGAGCCGCAGATCCTCACCCTCGCGGTGGGCGCGCAGGTAGGAGCGGGGCAGGTCAGTGAGCCGGTGCACCAGGTCGTCGGGGGCGAGGAAGGTCAGCAGCTCGTCCTCGCGACGCAGGTCGATGTGGTCCTCGGGCCGGTCGTCGTAGATCTCGTGCAGGGCTGCGTCGACGAAGTCGCGGGTGGAGTCGAAGAGCTTCGGAACCCGGGCCTGCGCGACGTCGGCGGCGACGGGGGCGGTGCCGATCTCGCCGAAGAGGTCGGCCATCACGTCGATCTCGGCGTGGGCGGCCTCGTAGGACTCGTCGACGGTCTTGCCGTTGAGCAGGTCGCGGACGAGGCGGTCCTCCTCGGCCTTCGCGTCGTACAGGCCGGTGGCGGCCTCGACGCTGCCGAGGCTGCGGTGGGCGTTCTCCTCCCGCTGGAGCAGCTTCTCGGCGACCGTCCGGTCGTCCTTCGCGTCCTCGCGTTCGGAGGTGAGGATCAGCGCGCGGAACTGCGGCTGGTGCTTCTGCCCGTACCGGTCGATGCGGCCGTTGCGCTGCTCGATGCGGATCAGGCTCCACGGGATGTCGTAGTGAATCAGGTGGTGGCACTGCTGGTGCAGGTTGACGCCCTCGGAGGCGACGTCGCCGGTGAAGAGCAGCCGGACCTCGCTGCCGGCCAGCTCGAACTCCTGCAGGATCCGCTGCTCGTCCTGGTCCGCGACGCCGCCGTGCAGCACCCGGACGGCGTTCGGCTTGAGACCGAGCAGCCCGGGAACCACCTCGGCGAGCCACTTGATGGTCGGCACCCGCTCGGAGAAGACGACCGCACGGGTGTCGCTGCCCTTGCCGACGCCGATCCTCTTCAGTTCCTCGACGAGTTTCTGGAGCTTGCTGGAGTCGCGGTCGGTCATCGCGGAGGTCAGCTCCGCGAGCCGGTCCAGCGCCTTCCGTTCCGTGCCGGTGGCCTTCTTCCGCCGGGTCTTCACCGTCTCGTGCAGCGCACGGTGCGAGGACAGGAACGACTTCAACAGCGTGTACGGGAAGAGCCGGTGCTGGCCGGTGATCGCCTCGTCGCTCCACTTGCCGGCCAGCCACACGTCGGTCAGCTCGTCGAAGATTCGCTCCTCGATCGGGCTGGCCGCGCAGTGCACCGCCTGGGACGGGCCGCGGTCGGCCCAGCGGTCGCCCATCTGGTCGCGTACCTCCGGGCTGATCTTCGTGCGGCGCAGGTAGAGGTGGGCGATGTCCTTGGCCTCGTACTCCTTCTCGTTGGCGATGGCGGCCGGGTCGAGCAGTGAGATGAGCTGGGCGAAGGATTCCCTGTTGCCGTTGTGCGGGGTGGCGCTGGCCAGCAGCAGCGCGTCGGTCTTCGCGGCCAGCCGGCGGGCCAGCTCGTTGCGCTGGGTGCCCTTGTTGATGAGGTTGTGCGACTCGTCGATGACCACCACGTCCCACGTGGTGGCGTCGAGGTGGTGGCCGAACTGGCCGGCGTCCTTGAGGGTGTCGACGGAGATGATGGCCCGCTTGAAGTAGGTGAACGGGTTCCGCCCGGCGGGGATCTCCTGCTGGATGCGCTGGATGCCGGTCGAGTCGAGCCGCACCAGCGGGATCGTGAAGCGGGTCCAGAGTTCCCGCTGGAACTGCTCCAGGACCTGTTGCGGCGACACGACCAGGATGCGGTCACCCCGGCCGCGGCGGATCAGCTCGGCGAGGATCAGCCCGATCTCCAGGGTCTTGCCGAGACCGACCACGTCGGCGAGCAGAATCCGCGGCCGCAGCCCGGACAGCGCCAGCTCCACGGGACGCTGCTGGTAGGTCAGCGGGTCGAGCAGGAACCGATCGGCAAGCGCCAGGCCGCGTTCGGTTCGGGGCAGCGGCGTACGCCGGAGCACGGCCTCCAGGAACAGGCGGCTCTGCCGGAAGCGCGACGAGGTGTCCCGGATAAGCACGGTGTCCTCGGGCCGCATTGCCTGGATGTCATCGAGGGCCGTGAAGAAGGTCGCCTCGACGTCCTGCACGAACTCGGACACGCCGACGGCCTTGATCATCGTGCCGTCCGCGGTGCCGGTCTTCACGCTGCGAATCAGCCACTCCTCGTCCCGGACGACGATGCGCGAGCCCGGGGCGTACGTGGCCTCCTGGGAGGTGGTCACTGGTGCACCCTCCTTAGCGCGGCACCGGCAAGGTGTTCGTGGTTGGATGCCGGTGAGGGCCGGGGTGACGGCCTGGTGATGGTGGCCTC
>NZ_JBEYSU010000017.1:0-130379 GCF_040704235.1 Micromonospora sp. NPDC047707 | reverse complement strand
ACACACTCTTCCCCAACACCCCGCTCTACCCATCAACTGGAACAACTGACCCACAGTCTTTCCTCGACAGGGGGAACCAAGCCGCTGGCCGACACCCGGATTCCGGGTGCCGGCCAGCGGCGTCTGTGCCGTGGTCACCGGAGCCGGTGGAGCCAGCGACGCTGCCAGGGTGTCTCCACGGCCCGGGGCCGGTAGTGGGCGCGTACCCAGGGCACCGCCTCCCGGTGCGGCAGCCCGTCGAGGATCGCCAGCGCCGCCAGGGCGGTGCCGGTACGGCCGGTGCCGCCCCGGCACGCCACCTCGACCCGCTCGCCGCCGTGGGTGCGGGCCAGCGCCTCCCGGAGGGCGTCCAGCGCGTCGGCGCGGTCGACCGGCACCCAGAAGTCCGGCCAGCGGATCCGCCGGTGCGGCCAGGCCGGCACCGGCCCCGGCGCCAGCAGCAGCGCGAAGTCGGCCGGCGGGGCCGGGTCGGCGAGGCGGCGCCCACGTACGGCGGCTCCGCTGGGGAGGACGACGACGCCCGGCAGCCCTGTCCAATCGTCGCGTTCACGCACCCGGCCATCATGCCGGGCTGGGTGGCCGGACGCGGCGCGCGTCCGGCCACCGCGGTCAGCGGGCGACGTACTCGCGCAGGTGGCGGGCGGTGAGCGTGTCCCCGTGGGCGACCAGTTCGGCGGGCGTACCGGTGAAGACGATCCGCCCGCCGTCGTGGCCCGCGCCCGGCCCGAGGTCGATCAGCCAGTCGGCGTGCGCCATCACCGCCTGGTGGTGCTCGATGACGACGACCGTGTTGCCGGCGTCGACGAGACGGTCGAGCAGGGCGAGCAGCTGGTCCACGTCGGCCAGGTGCAGGCCGGTGGTCGGTTCGTCGAGGACGTACGTGCTGGTCTTCTCGGCCATGTGGATGGCCAGCTTGAGTCGCTGCCGCTCGCCGCCGGAGAGGGTGGTGAGCGGCTGGCCCAGCGTGATGTAGCTCAGCCCGACGTCGGCGAGCCGGTCGAGGATGACCCGGGCCGGACCGCTCGGGAAGAAGTCCCGCGCCTCGCTGACCGGCATCGCCAGCACCTCGCTGATGTTCTTCCCACGCAGCCGGTAGGTGAGCACCTCGTCGGTGAACCGGCGGCCCTCGCACCGCTCGCAGACCGAGGCGACCCCGGCCATCATGGCCAGGTCCGTGTAGACGAGGCCGATGCCCTTGCAGGTCGGGCAGGCGCCCTCGGAGTTGGCGCTGAACAGCGCGGCCTTCACGCCGTTCGCCTTCGCGAAGGCGGTGCGTACCGGGTCGAGCAGGCCGGTGTACGTGGCGGGATTGCTGCGCCGCGAGCCCCGGATGGGGGACTGGTCGACGACGACCACCCCGTTGCGGCGGCGCAGGGAGCCGTGGATGAGCGAGCTCTTGCCGGAGCCGGCCACCCCGGTGACCACGGTCAGCACGCCGAGCGGGACGTCCACGCTCACGTCGCGCAGGTTGTGCAGGTCGGCGTTGCGGATCGCCAGGTGCCCGGTGGGCGTCCGGACCTGGTCGCGCAGCCGGACCCGGTGGTCGAGGTGCCGGCCGGTGAGCGTGTCGGAGCGGCGCAGGCCGCCGACGTCGCCGGTGTAGCAGACGCGGCCGCCGGCCGTACCGGCGCCGGGCCCGAGGTCGACGACGTGGTCGGCGATCACGATGGTCTCCGGCTTGTGCTCGACCACCAGCACCGTGTTGCCCTTGTCGCGCAGCCGCCGCAGCAGGTCGTTCATGCGGGCGATGTCGTGCGGGTGCAGGCCGACGGTGGGCTCGTCGAAGACGTACGTGACGTCGGAGAGCGGGGAGCCGAGGTGCCGCACCATCTTCACCCGCTGCGCCTCGCCGCCGGAGAGGGTGGCCGACTCGCGGTCCAGGCTCAGGTAGCCCAGACCGATCTCGACGAGGGAGTCGAGCAGGTCGCGCAGATTGGCGACGAGCGGGGCGACCGCCGGGTCGTCGATGCCCCGCACGAACTCGGCCAGGTCGCTGATCTGCATGGCGGCGCACTCGGCGATGTTGCGCCCGGCGATCCGGGAGGAGAGGGCGGCGGCGTTCAGCCGGGTGCCGCCGCAGTCGGCGCAGGTCGTGAACGTGACCGCCCGGTCGACGAACGCCCGGATCTGCGGCTGCATCGACTCGCGGTCCTTGGCGAGGTAGAGCCGCCGGACCTTGACGACCAACCCCTCGTACGTCCAGTTGTTGCTGCCGACCTTGATCTTCGTGGCCGGCTTGTGGAGGAGGTCCTGCCACTGCTGCGGCGTGTAGTCCTGGAGTTTGGCGTCCGGATCGAACAGCCCGGAGTTGGCGATGATCTGCCAGTACCAGGTGTCCACGCCGAAGTTGGGGACGGTGATCGCGCCGCCGTTGAGCGACTTCTCCACGTCGACGAGTTCGGTGACGTCGAGGTCGGAGACCCGGCCCAGCCCTTCGCAGGCCGGGCACATGCCCTCGGCGAGGTTGAAGCTGAACGCGCCCGCCCCGCCGACGTACGGCTGGCCGAGCCGACCGAAGACGATGCGCAGCATCGCGTACGCGTCGGTGGCGGTGCCGACCGTCGAGCGGGAGTTGACGCCCATCCGCTCCTGGTCGACGACGATGGCCGGGGTGAGGTTGCGCAGGGAGTCCACGTCCGGCCGGGACAGGCTCGGCATGAAGGTCTGGAGGAATGCGCTGTAGGTCTCGTTGATCAGCCGCTGCGACTCCGCGGCGATGGTGCCGAAGACCAGCGAGGACTTGCCGGAGCCGGAGACCCCGGTGAATACGGTCAGCCGGCGCTTGGGGATGTCGACCGAGACGGAGGCGAGGTTGTTCTCCCGCGCTCCGCGTACCTCGATCATGTCGTGGCTGTCGGCGGCGGACCGGTCTGGCTGCTGCATGCGAACCCTTCACGTGAATCGTGGGCAGGGCGAAGCCCCGCCGGGTGTGCGTCTTCTGGCCTGGCCGCCTTCAATCGTCTCATTGAAGCTCCCGTAGAGACTTCGCGCGCGCAGGCCAGTGCTCCGAAGGAGAAGGGCACCGGAAAGTCTCAAACAGCGTGTAAGCAGTAGGGTGAGCGTCGTGAGGACAGCGCGTCGGCTCCGGGCCGTGGACGTCGCCGCGACGGCCGGCATCTCCACCCAGCAGGTCCGCAACTACGTCGCCGACGGGGTGCTGCCGCCGGTCGAGCGCACCCCGTCCGGGTACCGGATCTTCACCGAGGCGCACGTGCGGGCCCTCGCCGTGGCGCGGCGGATGGCCGAGGGGCACGGCTGGACGCGTACGCGGGAGGTCATGACCGCAATCCACCGGGGTGACCTGCCGGCGGCGCTGGCGGCGCTGGACGGCGGCCACGCCGAGCTGGACCGGGAGCGGGCCGAGATCCGGCGGGTGCTCGGCGCGTTCGAGACCGTGGTGTCGGCGCCGGCGGTCGCGGCGCCGCGGGACGGCGCGCGGATCGGCGGGGTGGCGCGGCGGGTCGGCGTCCGCACCTCCCAGCTGCGGTTGTGGGAGGAGCGCGGCCTGCTCCGGCCGGTGCGCGACCGGGCCACCGGCTACCGGGTGTACGGCGCGGCCGAGCTGCGCGCCGCGCAGGTGGTCGCGCTGCTGCGGCGCGGGGCGTACCCGTTCGACATCATCTCCGCCGTGCTGGACGAGCTGCGCACCACCGGCAGCGCCGTCCGGGTGCGCGCCGAGTTGGCACGCCGCGAGCAGGATCTGCACCGCCGGAGCCTGCGGCGGTTGCGGGCGACCGCGGCGCTGCACGACTACCTGCGCGAACGCGGCGAGGCCGGCCCGGTCTGAGCGGCGTCGGACCTCGACCCAGGCCTAACGCAGCACGAGCAGGTCCAGGTGGTCGACGACCGGCCCGGGGGTGTGCGGCGCGGCGGCGCGCAGCCGGGCCACGCCGGCCTCGTACGCGTCGTCGCTGATCAGCCGCAGCGGCGTGTGCGCCCGCCGGTCCAGTCGGTGCGCGAAGTCCGCGAGGGACGCGGCGGTGGTCTGGGCGACCGCCTCGACGCTGCTGACCGGGAAGCCGGCCGCGGCGAACACGGCGCGGACGCGGGTCAGGTCGGGGTACGTCTCCAGCACCTCGATGGCCTCCGGGAACCAGTGGAAGAGACCGATCCGCTGGTGGCGCCCGGGGAAGGGGGAGCGGACCAGCACCGGCGCGCCGGGGCGCAGCACCCGGCGCAGCTCGTGGGCCGCCGCGTCGAGGTCCGGAACGTGGTGCAGCATCGTCGACAGCCAGGCGGCGTCCACGCTGGAGTCGCGCAGCGGCAACGCCCCGGCGTCCCCGGCGAGCAGCGGCCGGTGGTCCGCGTACGCGCGCATCGCCGTCGCGGGCTCCACGCCCACCACCCGGATGCCGAACCACCCGGTGAAGGCGTGCGCCCAGGCACCGGTGCCGCAGCCCAGGTCGAGCAGGGTCGTGGTGTCCCGGGGCCGCAGGTGCTGCTGCACGGCGTGGCGCCAGCGGTCGAGGCTGGCCGGGGGCAGCTCCCGGGTGGCGGCGAAGGCCGCCGCCTCGGCGTCGTCGTAGGAGACCAGAGCCACGTCCATCACCTCGCCACCGTCGCCGGGATATCCGGGCGATCGTTGCTGAGGTTCTAGTCGGACGGTGACCCCGTGGGCAACACCTTGTGATCTACCCCCCGAAACGTTGACGGCCGGGCGAGTGCCGCCCGGCCGTCACGACGGGACGGATCAGGCCAGGTCGACGCCCGGGTACAGCGGGAAGCCCCCCAGCAGCTCCGTGGCCTGCTTGCTGACCTTGTCGGCGATCGCCGGGTCGAGGACGTACTTCGCCTTCGAGGGGGTGCCGTCGGCGTTGGCGCCCGGGGTGGTCTGGCCGAGCACGGCGTGGATCAGCTCGGCGGTGGCGTCCATCTCCGCGGTGCCGAGGCCCCGGGTGGTCAGGGCCGGCGTGCCGATCCGGATGCCGGAGGTGTACCAGGCGCCGTTCGGGTCCTGCGGGACGGAGTTGCGGTTGGTGACGATGCCGGAGTCGAGCAGCGCCTGCTCGGCCTGCCGGCCGGTGAGGCCGTACGAGGTGACGTCGATGAGCACCAGGTGGTTGTCGGTGCCGCCGGTGACCAGCTTGGCGCCGCGGCGCAGCAGCCCGTCGGCGAGGGCCTGCGCGTTGGCGACGATCCGCTGCGCGTAGTCGGCGAAGTCGGGGCGGCGGGCCTCGGCCAGGGCGACCGCCTTGGCGGCCATCACGTGCGGCAGCGGGCCGCCGAGCACCATCGGGCAGCCCCGGTCGACCTGCTCGGCCAGCTCCGGCTGGCAGAGCACCAGGCCGCCGCGCGGGCCGCGCAGCGACTTGTGCGTGGTGGTGGTGACGATGTGCGCGTGCGGCACCGGGTCGAAGTCGCCGGTGAAGACCTTGCCGGCGACGAGGCCGGCGAAGTGCGCCATGTCGACCATGAAGGTGGCGCCGACCGAGTCGGCGATCTCCCGCATGATCCGGAAGTTGACCTTCCGGGGGTACGCCGAGTAGCCGGCGACCAGGATCAGCGGCTTGAACTCGCGGGCCGCCTCGGCGACCTTGTCGTAGTCGACCAGGCCGGTCTCCGGGTCGGTGCCGTAGCTGCGCTGGTCGAACATCTTGCCGGAGATGTTCGGCCGGAAGCCGTGGGTGAGGTGGCCACCGGCGTCCAGCGACATGCCGAGCATCCGCTGGTTGCCCAGCTCGCGGCGCAGCGCGAACCAGTCGGCCTCGGTGAGGTCGTTGACGTGCCGGGCCTGGGCGCGCTTGAGCGCCGGCGACTCGACCCGGTCGGCCAGGATCGCCCAGAAGGCGACCAGGTTGGCGTCGATGCCCGAGTGCGGCTGCACGTACGCGTGGGACGCGCCGAACAGCTCCCGGGCGTGCTCGGCGGCGAGCGCCTCCACGGTGTCCACGTTCTGGCAGCCGGCGTAGAAGCGGCGGCCGACCGTGCCCTCGGCGTACTTGTCGCTGAACCAGTTGCCCATGGCCAGCAGGGTGGCCGGGGAGGCGTAGTTCTCGCTGGCGATGAGCTTGAGCGACTCGCGCTGGTCGGCCAGCTCGGCGCGGATGGCGTCGGCCACGCGCGGCTCGACGCCGCCGATCACTTCGAGCGCGCTGCGGAAGGCGGTGGACTCGGCGTTCAGCGACATGCGACCTCCTGGTGACGTGCGGAAGGCCCAGGCGCTCGGCATGCGTCCTCGTGACGGGGCCGCTCCCCGATGGTTCTCCATCTCCAATGCGCCAGTCACGGCCCGAGGGGGATCCTACCGGGTGCGGGCGGGCCGGACCGTCCGCCGGGGGTCGACCGGGCGGCCGCGGTCACCCGGCCGTCGGGGCTCGGCCGCGCCGGGGCCGGGCACAGCGCCCCCGAGGCCTGCCGTCGGGGGTCGCGGGGCCGGTGACGGGCCGCCTAGGATCGACGGCATGGCGGGGGCGGGTGGTGGCGGGAGCCTGCTGGCCATCAGCGACCTGCACGTGCGGCACGCGGACAACCGCGCGATCGTCGAGGGGCTGCGTCCCGACTCGCCGGACGACTGGCTGCTCGTCGCCGGGGACGTCGGCGACACCGTCGAGCAGATCGAGTGGGCGCTTCGGCTGCTGGCCGGCCGGTTCGCGAAGGTGGTCTGGTCCCCGGGCAACCACGAACTGTGGACTCCGCCCAGCGATCCGGTGACGCTGCGCGGCGTGGCGCGCTACGCCCACCTGGTCGAGCTGTGCCGCGGCCTCGGCGTCCTCACCCCAGAGGATCCGTACCCGGTGTGGGCGGGGCGTGGCGGTCCGGTGACCGTGGCGCCCCTGTTCCTGCTGTACGACCACAGCTGGCGGCCGGAGGGCTTCGACACGCCGGAGGCGGCGCTGGCCGAGGCGTACCGGACGGGGGTGGTCTGCACCGACGAGTACCTGCTGCACCCCGACCCGTACGAGAGCCGCTCGGCGTGGTGCGCGGCCCGGGTGGCGCAGACCGCCCGGCGGCTGGCCGAGCGGGATCCGGCGCTGCCGACCGTGCTGGTCAACCACTGGCCCCTGGTCCGGGAGCCGACGCGGATCCTGCGCTACCCGATCTTCGCCCAGTGGTGCGGCACCGAGGCCACCGCCGACTGGCACGTCCGCTTCGGCGCCGCCGTCATGGTCTACGGCCACCTGCACATTCCCCGCACGACCTGGTACGACGGCGTACGGTTCGAGGAGGTGTCGCTGGGCTACCCGCGCGAGTGGCGGCGGCGCAGCGCGCCCCCGGGGCAGCTGCGGCGAATCCTGCCGGAGCCGGACGGGGTGCCGGCGACCGCCTGGTGACACGCGTCGGGGCCCGACCGACGGCCGGGCCCCGGACGGCGTGGCGGGGTCAGGCGCGCACCGCGTCCAGCGACTTCTTCAGCGCCTTCGGTGCGGCCGGCGAGCGGGGTGCCGTCGGACGCATGTCGATCATCCGCTGGCCGAGATCCTGCAGTTCGTTACGGCCCATCTTCTCGCGCACCTTGGGGAACCACTCCTGCTCCTCCTCCTCGACGTGGTGCAGCACGCTCTCGATCAGCACCGTCGTCTTGGCGTTGTAGTGCTCGTCGTCCGGCTTCATGGTGAACAGCTCGAAGCAGAGCACGTCAGCGACGTGGTGCTCCTCGTACGACTCCAGGATGTCACGAGCTTCTCGCGCTGGCTCGCCGGAGCGTCCTCGTTCGCCTGGAACTCCTTGAACAGGCGACGCATCTCCTTGTGGTCCTCTTTCAACAGGACGATGGCATCGGTCGACACCGGCTGACCTCCTCGACGTGGGCTGAGGACTCCATCCGTACCCGGCGGTCTATTGGAGAAACCGGGGTGATTCGGCGGGAGTCAGACGGTGGCGAGGGTGTGTGGGATCTCGTCGAGCAGCTCGCGGGCCAGGAAACCGATCCGGCCGTACTGCGGCACCAGGCGCTGGCCGCTGACGGCGTGCGCGAACGCGCCCCAGCACGCGGCCTGCGCCGGCGCCGCGCCCCGGGACAGCAGGCCGGCCAGCAGACCCGCCCGCACGTCGCCGCTGCCCGAGGTGCCCAGCCCCGCGTCGCCGCTCTCCTCCCGCCAGCCCCGCCCGTCCGGAGCGGCGATGTGGCCGTACAGCGACACCACGGCGTCGTACCGGCCGGCCAGCTCCGCCGCCGCCGCGTCCAGGTCGTCGCCCGGCTCGCGGCCGAGCAGGTGCCGGGCCTCGGTGAGGTTGGGGGTCAGCACCACCGGGCGGCCCGCGCCGACCAGCAGGTCCGGGGCGTGGCTGAGGGCCCCCAGGGCGTACGCGTCGAGCACCAGCGCCGTCTCCCGGCTCGCCGCGTCGAGCACCGTACGCAGCAGGAGTCCGGTCTCGTCGATGTCCTTGAGTCCCGGGCCGACCGCCACCACGTCCGCCTCGGCCACCAGCTCGCCGAGCCGGTCGCCGCCGGCACCGGCCACCGCGCCGTCCGCGGTCTCCGGCAGCCCCACCACCAGTGCCTCCGGCACCTGGATGCTCAGCGCGGCGGCGGTCGACTCGGCGGCGGCGAGCTGAAGCACCCCGGCACCCGCCCGCAGGGCGGCCACCCCGGCGAGCAGGACCGCGCCGGGCGTGAACCGGGAGCCGCCGACCACCAGCACCGTGCCCCGCGACTCCTTGCCCCCGGACGGCATGGGCAGCGCCCAGTCCCGCAGCAGCGCCGGCGTGATGACCGGGGTGTCAGACCGGCTCGGCATGGACCTCGTCCTCCCTGGTCGGCCGGGCACCTTCGCGGCGCAGGTGGCGGACGTCGTTGAACACGTCGGGGCGGAGCCGCCCGTCCTCGTCGGCCGACCAGCCGGTCACCGAGCAGTTCGCGATGACGTGCTCACGGGTCAACGCCATCAGCTCCTCCTCGGTGAGCCCCTCCACCAGGTAACGCATGAGGAAGACCAGGGCGTCGTGGCCGAACAGCAGCACCCGCCGGCCCTCGTGGTCACGGCGGAGGTCACCGAGCAGGGCGCGCAGCCGCAGCGCCACGTCCGTCCACGACTCGCCGCCGGGCGGGCGGTAGTAGAACTTGCCGAGCCGGTCCCGCCGCGCCGCCTCCTCGGGGTACCGGCGGCGTACCCCGTGCCCGGTCAGGCCGTCGAGGATGCCCAGCTCCCGGTCGCGCAGCCGCTCGTCACGGGTGCACGGGACACCGGTGCCGTCGAGGGCCAGCTCGGCGGTGCGCCGCGCCCGCAGGTACGGCGACACCACCGCCACGTCGGGGCGGCGCGCCTCGGGCAGCCCGGCGAGCCACCGGCCGGTGGCCCGGGCCTGCTCTTCCCCGGTGCGGCTGAGCGGCACGTCCGGGTCACGGTGGGTGAGGTCGATCAGCTCGGCGCCGGCCGCCTCGGCCGCCCCGGCCGCCACGTTCGCCGTGCTCTCGCCGTGCCGGACGATCCACAGCGCCGCCAGTTCCGCCATGCGCCACCCCCTACCCCGGCGCGTCGCCGGGTAACCGCGAGGCGCCGGCGCTCGCGGGCGTGAACGGGCCGAAGAGGGGTAAGCGCTGGCTCGACCACGACACGGACAGGGGAGGTACGCCGTGGCGACCATGACCATGGAGCAGAAGAGCGCCCTCAAGGACAAGAACTACGACCTCATCCACGCGGTACAGATGTCCCTGGAGAACATCTACCGGATGGAGACGTACATCTCCGACGCCGAGGCGCGCGGAGACAGCGAACTCGCCACCTGGTTCAAGAAGATCCAGGAGAACAACCGCAAGGCGGGTGAGCAGGGCAAGCAGATGCTGATGGCGCGCATGCAGCAGGAAGGGCGCTGATCGTCGCCGTACCGCCGGCCGGACCGCTCACCGGAGCCGTCCGGCCGGCGGCGTGTCCCCGCCAGCCGGCCCACGGGCGGTTACGGTGTGGGCGTGGCGACGACGGCGGCGGAGGAGATCCGGGTCGGGGAGCGCGTCGTGCGGGTCTCCAGCCCGGACAAGCCGTACTTTCCGGAGCGCGGGCTGACCAAGCTCGACGTGGTGCGATACTTCCTGGCCGTCGGCGACGGGATCCTGCGGGCCCTGCGGGACCGGCCGACCATGCTGGAGCGTTGGCCGCGCGGCGTCTTCGAGGGCGCGAAGATCGCCACCCGGCAGGACAACCGGGGTGACGCCTTCTACCAGAAGCGGCTGCCGGCCGGTGCGCCCGACTGGGTGCGGACCGCCCACATCACCTTCCCCAGTGGTCGTACGGCCGACGAGGTCGCGCCGAGCGAGCTGGCCGTGGTGATCTGGGCGGCCAATCTCGGCACGCTGCGCTTCCACCCGTGGCCGGTGTCCAGGGGCGACGTCGAGCGGCCGGACCAGCTCCGCATCGACCTGGACCCGCTGCCGGGGGTCGGCTTCGACCAGGTGGTGCCGGTGGCGCACGAGGTCCGCGCGTTCCTCGACGAGCTGGGGTTGGTCGGCTACCCGAAGACCACCGGCGGCCGGGGCCTGCACGTCTACCTCACCATCGAGCCCCGGTGGAGCTTCGGCGAGTGCCGGCGGGCCGTCCTCGCGCTCGGCCGGGAGATGCGGCGCCGCCGCCCCGACCTGGTGACCACCACCTGGTGGCGGGACCAGCGGGACCGGCCGGTGTTCGTCGACTACAACCAGATGGCCCGGGACCACACGATGACCTCGGCGTACTCGATCCGTCCCACGCCGGCGGCGCTGGTGTCCGCGCCGCTGGACTGGGCCGAGCTGGACGACGTCCGGCCGGAGGACTTCGACGTCACGACGATGCCGGCCCGCTTCGCCGAACGCGGTGACCCGCACGCCGGCCTCGACGGCCGGGCGTACTCCCTGGAACCCCTGCTGGAACTCGCCGACCGCGAGGGCCTGGAGGCCCCACCGGAACGCTGAGCCGCTCCACCGACCTGTCCGCTGCTCGTCGGCTCTGCGGCGCTCACCCGTCGCTGTCGAGGCGGGAGTGGAGGTGCATGTCGTGCCAGCCGTCGGCGTGGCGGCCCTGGGCGCGTCTCGTACCCTCGGCTGCGAACCCGGCGTGCCGCGCGACCCGGCAGGACGCCAGGTTCGCGGTCGAGTGGGACAGCTCGACGCGGTGCAGCCGGAGGGTGGCGAAGGACCAGGCGGTCACCGCGGACAAGGCGCGCGGGGCGATGCGACGGCCCCGCGCGTCTGGCAGAACCCAGTACGACACCTCGGCCCAGCCCTCGGCGAGGTCCACCCGCCGCAGGCTGATCTGCCCGACGACGCGCTCCGCGTCGAGCACGGCCCACCCGGCGCCGGTCTCATCGCGCCACCGGCCGGGCCAGGCGGCTATCCAGTCGCCGGCCTCGTCGTCGGTCATCGACCGGCAGTGCCAGCGTTGGATGTCCGGGTCGGCGTAGGCGGCCACCACCGCCGGGCGATCCGACGCCTGCCAGGGTCTTATCAGCAGGTCGGCGGTGTGGATCTCCGGCTGCGGCAGCGCGGACATCGAGCCGGGCGGCAGCGTGGGGGTGGCGAGCAACGGCACACCGGCCACTGTATGGCGGCCGGCTCAGCCCGGCCGGTTCCGAAGCGATCGTGGTAGCCCGAACGACGGGAGGACACTGTTCTCGAAGCGGGTCATCGCGCGGATCTGGTCGCCGCTCAAGGTGAGGACGTACAGGCCGGTCCCGTTGCTGACGCCGCTGGGGCCGCGCAGGTAGGCGCCGAACGCCGGCTGACCGTTGGCTCTGGTCGGCACCAGGTCGAACCTCCGACCGGCGCGGAAGATGCGGGCGCAGAAGCTGGCCACGACGTCCCGACCCTCGTACTCGAAAGGCATGGGCGGCATCGACATGAAGACGTCGTCCGTCAGCAGGGCCACCAGCGCGTCGAGATCGGCGGACTCCCACGCCCGGACGAACCTCGCCACGGTCGCATCCTCGGCGGGTGATCCGGCGGCGGGCGGCGGTTCGCGGCCCTCGGTCGCGGGCGGTCGAGGCAAGCTGGCGCGCGCCCGTTTGAGGGCGCTCTTGACCGACTCGACGCTGGAGCCGAGCATGTCGGCCACCTCGTGGGCGCGGAATCCGAGGACGTCGCGCAGGATGAGCACGGCGACCTGGCGGGGCGGCAGGGCCTGCAGAGCGGTCACGAACGCCAGGGAGATGGCTTCGGTCTGCTCGTAGCGGGCCTCCGGGCCGGACGGCGTGTCGAGGGCACCGGTGAGCAGAGCGTCGGGACATGGTTCGAGCCAGACGACCTCACCGAGCCGGGTCGGGTCGAGCAGGTCGACATGGGGTACGTCCCACTGCTTGGCCGGGCGTCGGCTGGCCGACCGGCGTGCGTTGAGACATCTGTTGGTGGCGATCCGGTAGAGCCAGGTGCGCAGCGAGGCGCGTCCCTCGAACCCGCCGAGGCCCTGCCAGGCAGCCAGCAGCGTCTCCTGCAGCGCGTCCTCGGCGTCCTGGAACGACCCGAGCATCCGGTAGCAGTGCACCTGCAACTCCCGGCGGTAGGACTCGGTCAGTTCCCGAAAGGCGTCGCTGTCCCCGGCCCGAGCCCTCGAGATCACGTCCGCTCCCACCCTCGGTCACCTCTTCCCGCGTTCTGTCGCACTGAATAGGGACGCCGGCCAATGGGCGTACCGGGCGGTCGGGGGCCGCCACTTTCTCGACGTGGCGGGTGTCCACCCCAGTGGTAGCTGACGGACGCCAGCAGAGGAGAACCGAGATGGGAAAGATCGTCGTCAGCGAGAACGTCTCGCTCGACGGGGTCGGCCAGGATCCGACCGGTGAGGAGGGTCTCCGGTTCGGTGGCTGGTTCGGCCAGGTCGGGGACAGCGACCGCGAGGAGTGGGCCAAGGTCGGGTTCGCGGAGGCGCTGGGCGCCGAGGCGCTGCTGCTGGGTCGGCGCAGTCACGAGTGGTTCGCCGCGCGGTGGCCGTCGCGGACCGGTGAGTGGGCGGACAGGTTGAACGGCATGCCCAAGTACGTCGTGTCGTCGACTCTCGCGGATCCCGGCTGGAACAACTCGACGGTCCTGAGGGACGACGTTGTCAGCGAGGTCCGGAAGCTGAAGCGCCGGGTGAACGGGAAGATCGTCGTCTACGCCAGCGGGCGGCTCGTGCGCACGCTGCTGGCGCACGACCTCGTCGACGAACTGCGGTTGATGATCTATCCATTCGTGCTCGGGGCCGGCGACCGTCTCTTCGACGGGATCGGCGACCGGAAACCGCTGCGGCTGGTCGGCTCCCGAACGGTCGGTGACAGCCTCGCCCTCCTCACCTACCAGCCGATCCGAGACGCGGGTGCGTGAGTCTCCACCGCGTCGGTGACGAGAACCCTCCGGGGCCGAATGGCGGGGCCGTCGGCGGCGACGGTCCCGCCCTTCGTATCCCGGTGGTCCGTAGTGCGGGGGGTTCCGGCATCGATGCCGGACGCGTCGGGGCCTTACCCGCTACCCGGCGTAGGTTTCAAATTCGGCGACTCTCGGCGTGCCGGTCGAGCTGGTGATCTCGAAGGTGATCTTGCGGAGCGAGGTCGCCGGGAAGGTGATGACGCCCGCCCCGCGGTTCTTTGCAGCGCCGGCGCGACCCGGTCACTCCCAGGGGCTGGTCTCGCCGTCGAACTCGTGGAAGACCAGCCACGTGCGCGTGGAGAGGACCCCCGGGATGCTCTGCACCCGGCTCAACACCACGTCCCGCAGGGTGGCGTTGTCCGGCGCGCGGACCAGGGCGAGCACGTCGTGGTCACCGCCCAGCAGCGCGGCGTGCTCGATGTAGCGCACCCGCGCCAGTTCCGCGGACACCTCGCGCCAGGTGTTCTGCTCGATCGTGATCGCGACGTACGCGGAGGTGCCGAGCCCGGCGGCCTCCGGCGTGACCTGCGCCCGGAAGCCGGTGATCACGCCGTCGCGCAGCAGGCGCTCCACCCGGGCGTACGCGTTCGTGCGGGAGATGTGGATGCGCTCGGCGAGCGTACGCACCGAGGTGCGCCCGTCCCGGACCAGTTCGGCCAGGATGCGCCGGTCCACCTCGTCGAGGACGCGGGCCGATCGTCCCGTTCCGGGCGTCGAGTCCAGCTCCGGATCGGACTCCTGGCTCATGAGCGCGCCACCTTCCTGTCATTCGTCCCGCGTTCACCGCGCATCTTGAGTCAATCATCCGACAGCAGGAGCATAGGCGCACCAGATGTCCAGGAGGTTCCCGCCGTGACGACCACACCCCAGGCGGTCCGCAGGGAGTCCCGGCGCCGGTCCCGACCGGCCACCACGCCGGATCCGGCCCGTGCGCTGCTGCCGGCGGGCGAGCCGGTACGCCTGCTCGACCCCGCCGGCGCCCCGCTGCCGGCCCGTCCCGACTATCCCGAGCCGCCCGTCGAGGCGCTCGTCGAGTTGCACCGGCGGATGGTGATCGGCCGCCGCTTCGACGTGCAGGCCACCGCGCTCACCAAGCAGGGCCGGCTCGCCGTCTACCCCTCCTCCCGCGGCCAGGAGGCGTGCCAGGTCGGCGCGATCCTCGCCCTGCGCGACGACGACTGGGTCTTCCCCACCTACCGGGAGTCGATGGCCCTGGTGTCCCGGAGCATCGACCCGGTCGAGGTGCTGACCCTGCTACGCGGCGACTGGCACTGCGGGTACGACCCGGCCGCCCGGCGTACCGCGCCGCAGTGCACGCCGCTCGCCACCCAGTGCGTGCACGCCGCCGGCCTCGCCTACGGGGAGGCGTACCAGGGGCGGGACACCGTGGCGCTGGCCTTCATCGGTGACGGCGCCACCAGCGAGGGCGACTTCCACGAGGGCGTCAACTTCGCCGCCGTGTTCAAGGCGCCGGTCGTCTACTTCGTTCAGAACAACCGGTACGCGATCAGCGTCCCGCTGTCCCGGCAGACCGCCGCGCCGAGCCTCGCGTACAAGGGCGTCGGCTACGGCGTGCCCAGCGAGCAGGTCGACGGCAACGACCCGGTCGCCGTCCTCGCGGTGCTCACCCGCGCCGTGGCGCACGCCCGCGCCGGCCACGGTCCGTTCCTGGTCGAGGCGCACACCTACCGGATGGAGCCGCACACCAACGCCGACGACGCCACCCGCTACCGGGACGCCGACGAGGTGGAGGCGTGGCGGGACCGGGACCCGGTCGCCCGGCTGGAGACGTACCTGCGGGCCCGGGGCGCGCTCGACGACGCGGCGGTGACGGCGGTCGCCGAGGAGGCCGAGGCGTACGCCGCCGACCTGCGGGACCGGATGCACGACAAGCCCACGGTCGACCCGCTGAGCCTCTTCGACCACGTCTACGCCCAGCCGACGCCGCAGCTCGTCGAGCAGCGTGAGCAGATCCGCGCCGAACTGGCCGCGGCCGCCGAGGAGGGGGACGCCTGATGGCCACCATGACCATGGCGAAGGCGCTCAACGCGGCCCTCGCCGACGCGATGCTCGACGACGAGCGGGTGGTCGTCTTCGGCGAGGACGTCGGCCAGCTCGGCGGCGTCTTCCGGATCACCGACGGGCTCCAGGCCCGCTTCGGCGACAAGCGCTGCTTCGACACCCCGCTCGCCGAGGCCGGCATCGTCGGCTTCGCCGTCGGCCTGGCCATGTCCGGCCTGCGGCCGGTGGTGGAGATGCAGTTCGACGCGTTCGCGTACCCGGCGTTCGAGCAGATCGCCTCGCACGTGGCGAAGCTGCGCAACCGCACCCGGGGCGCGCTCAGCGTGCCGATCGTCATCCGCGTCCCGTACGCGGGCGGCATCGGCGGGGTGGAGCACCACTGCGACTCCTCCGAGGCGTACTACGCGCACACACCCGGCCTGAAGGTGGTCACCCCGGCTACCGTCGAGGACGCGTACTCCCTGCTGCGCGAGGCGATCGCCGACCCGGACCCGGTCGTGTTCATGGAGCCGAAGAAGCTCTACTTCGCCAGCGCCGAGGCCGACCTGCCGGCCCGCACCGAGCCGTTCGGGCGCGCCGTGGTCCGCCGCCCCGGCACCGACGCCACCCTGGTCGCGTACGGGCCGGCGGTGCCGGTCGCCCTGGAGGCCGCCGAGGCCGCCCGCGAGGAGGGCTGGGACCTGGAGGTCGTGGACGTCCGCACGATCGTGCCGTTCGACGACGCCACCGTCACCGCCTCGGTGCGGAAGACCGGGCGGTGCGTGGTCATCCAGGAGGCGCAGGGCTTCGCCGGCGTCGGCGCGGAGATCGCCGCCCGGGTACAGGAGCGCTGCTTCCACGCGCTGCACGCCCCGGTGCTGCGGGTGTCCGGCCTGGACATCCCGTACCCGGCGCCGATGCTGGAGCACACCCACCTGCCCGGGGTGGACCGGGTGCTCGACGCGGTGGCCCGCCTCCAGTGGGACGACCAGCCCGACGCGCGCTGGTTGACCGAGGCGGGTGCGGCATGAGCGAGAAGGTCTTCCTCCTGCCCGACCTGGGGGAGGGGCTGACCGAGGCGGAGATCGTCGAGTGGCGGGTCGCCGTCGGCGACACGGTGACGGTGGACCAGACCGTCGTCGAGGTGGAGACCGCCAAGGCCGTCGTCGACGTGCCCTGCCCGTACGCCGGGCGGGTCGTGGCCCTGCACGGCGCGGCGGGTGAGGTCCGACCGGTCGGCCAGCCGCTGATCACCGTCGCGCCGCTGGAGGCGGCGGCGCCGACGCCCGGCGGGGCTCCCGAGCCCCCCGGCCACGCCACCTATCGCGAGGAGGAGCGCGCCGGCTCCGGCAACGTCCTCATCGGGTACGGCACCGGCCACGGCGGCTCGGGCCGGCGCCGCCGCCGGCCCCGCCTCGCCGCGGCGGCGGATGCGCCGGCCGGTGCGCCGGACAACGGGACCGCCGTGCCGGCGGCCGCCGACGCGGGCGCCGTGCTGGTCATCTCGCCGATCGTGCGGCGGTTGGCGAAGGAGCGCGGCGTGGACCTGGCCACCGTGCGCGGCACCGGGCCGGGCGGGGTGATCCGCCGGGCCGACGTGGAGGCCGTCGGTCCGGTCGCGCCGACCCGGCTCGCCGCCGTTCCGGACGTCCCGGACCCGCACGTCGGGCTCGGCGACGGCGACGTCGTCATCCCGCTGACCGGCATCCGCAGGGCCATCGCCGACAAGCTGTCCCGCAGCCGGCGGGAGATCCCCGAGGTGACCATCTGGGTGGACGTCGACGCGACCGCCCTGCTGGAGACCCGCGCGGCGATCAACGCGGCCACCCCGGACGCACCGGTGAGCATCCTGGCCCTGCTGGCCCGGATCTGCCTGTCCGGGCTGCGGAGGTTCCCGCAGCTCAACGCCCGGGTGGACACCGAGGGGCAGCGGATCGTGCAGTCCGCCGGGGTGCACCTGGGCATCGCCGCCCAGACCGACCGGGGCCTCGTGGTGCCGGTGCTGCGCGACGCGCAGCGGCTCACCACCGCCGACCTTGCCGCCGCGCTGGCCGAGACCACGGCGGCGGCGCGGGCCGGCACGCTGCCGCCGGCCCGGCTCACCGGCGGCACGTTCACGCTGAACAACTACGGCGTGTTCGGCGTGGACGGCTCCACCCCGATCATCAACCACCCGGAGGCGGCGCTGCTCGGCGTGGGGCGGATCGTGGACAAGCCGTGGGTGGTCGACGGGCAGCTCGCGGTGCGGAAGGTGACGCAGCTCAGCCTCACCTTCGACCACCGGGTCTGCGACGGCGGGGTGGCCGGCGGCTTCCTGCGGCACGTCGCGGACTGCGTGGAACGGCCCGCGGTGCTGATCGCCAACCTCTGAGCGACGGGCGCCCCGGGCGGTGATGCCCGGGGCGCCCCGTCCGTGCCGAGGGCGTTTCGCCCGCCGTCGGCCGGGAACCCCGCCCCGCAGCGCTGGAGCGCCGACAACCCGCCGCCGGGCACGGCGTACGAGCTGCCCGACGCGCCGTCCGTGGTGGCCGGCCTGACGATCAACGCGGCGGTCGACTCGACGACCGTCCGGGGCAACCGGATCTGGGACAGCCAGGATCCGCGGACCCAGGCGTACGGATCTGGGTGACCGAGCGGGGCAGCGCGGTCGGGTGCCGGGTGCAGGACAACGATCTCGTCGGCAACGGGCACGGTGGCATGCTGCTGGACACGCCGCCGGTCGGCGGCCGGTGGACCGGCAACGACGACGGCTCGGACTGGGACTGATCGGGCGCTGCCGGACACTCCGCCCGCACGGGCCGTGGGTGGTCGGCGCCCGGAAAATGGGGCCGGCAAATGCGGCCGGAGATTCGCCGAAATTGCGTACGAAACTGTGTCCGACGGAGAGAATGTGGCAGAGGGAACGCAATAACGGGGGGACGCAACCATGGATTTCAGGCGGCGAATGACGCTGCTCGCGGTGACCGTCGCGGCCGCACCGTTGGCCCTGGGCGGATGCACCGCCGACCGCAAGCCCGGGGCGCGGCCGGGGGAGGGCCGGGGAGCCGGGCCGGAACTGGCGGTGACACCCGCGGAGGGGACCCGGAACGTGCCGATCAGCGCTGAGGTCGGCACGACCGTGAAGGGCGGCCGGGTCACCTCCGTGAAGATCGTGGACGACAAGGGCGGGCAGGTGGCGGCGGAGCCCCGGGAGGACGGCTCGGGCTGGGTGCCCAGCGCGCCGCTGAAGCCCAGCCGGACGTACACGGCCGAGGTGACCGCCACCGGTGACCGCGGCAGGACCACCACCCGGAAGACGACATTCACCACGATGCCGAAATCCACCAAGCAGGCGATAACCAGTACATTGTATTTCGCCGGTAATCGGACTTACGGAACGGCGATGCCGGTAACCGTCGCGTTCGACCCGCCCATTCCGAAAGAGGCCAGGGCGGCGGTGCAGCGCCGATTGTTCGTGAAGACCGACCCGCCGCAGCCGGGGGTGTGGTCCTGGGTGTCCGACGGCACCCAGGTGTACTACCGGGCGCCCGACTTCTGGCGGCCGGGGACCACGATCAGTTTCCGCGCCGGGCTCGAGGGCCTGCCGATCGGCAAGGAGCACGTGGGCGACGCCGACCGGAGGGCGACCTCGAAGATCGGCCGGCAGGTCTCCCTGGAGATCGACAACGCCACCAAGCAGATGTCCGTGCACCGCGACGGCAAACTCGTCCGCAAGATCCCGGTGAGCCTGGGCAAGCCGAGCACGCCCACCTCCAGCGGCAAGATGGTGATCATGGAGAAGCACCAGTTCACCACGTTCGACACCCGGGGCTCGGCCGACCCGTACGTGGTCGACGTCGAGGACGCGCAGCGCCTCACGTGGGGCGGCGAGTTCATCCACGGCGCCCCGTGGTCGGAGGGGGTCCAGGGGAGCGAGAACGTCTCCCACGGCTGCACCAACGTCTCCGCCACGGCGGCGGACTGGCTCATGAACATCACGCAGGTCGGCGACCTGGTGACGATCAAGGGCACCGAGGTGAAGCTGGACGAGGGCAACGGCTGGACCGCCTGGAACGTGAGCTGGGACAAGTACGTCAAGGGCAGCGCGCTGCCCGTGCCGGCCGGCCTGGCGCCGAGCCCCACGCAGGTGCCGCACCCCGGCGCGGTCGCCGGCGGCTCACCCGCGCCGGTGCCGTCCGTCCGCGGCGGCTGACCCGGGCAGTACGCGGGGACCGGTCCGGAAACGCGGGCCGGTCCCCGTGGCGTGGGAGCGCCGGGTCCGCCCGGTCCGCGGTGGACGCTCAGCCCAGCGGCACCCGGGCCACCCCGGCACCGGTGAGGCTGCCGAGCCAGAGGTGGTCGCCGTGCTGGCGGACACCGGTGACCATGTCGTACGTCCCGTTCGGACCGTGCAGGGTGCGCAGCACCTGACCGTCGCCGTCCACGAGGGCGACCAGGCCGTAGCGCAGCGGCTTCGGCTGCACCGCCGCCGGCAGGACGGCCACGAGCTGCCGCAGCCGAGGGTGCGGCAGCAGCCGCTCGACGACCGGCACGCGGGGGCTCGGCAGGGCGATCCAGTACGTCCCGTCGCCCACCGGGGAGACGTTGTCCGGGTACGCCGGCAGGTCCGCGAGCACCGTGACGACCCCGTCCGGCAGGTCGACCCGGACCAGCCGGTGGGTGGCCGTCTCCACCAGCATCAGTGCCGACTCGTCCGGGGTCAGCGCGATCCCGTTGGGGAAGTACAGCCCCGAGCAGACCACCTCGGTGCGCCCACTGCCCGGGTCGTACGCCAGCACCCGCCCGTTGGGGCGGTGCTCCAGCAGGTCGCGTTTCCAGTGCGAGACGGGGAACCGGCTGGACGAGTCGGTGAAGTAGACCGTGCCGTCCCGGCTGATCGCGGCGTTGTCGGCCAGGTGTGGCCGGGGGCCGGAGCCGCCCAGGTCACGGACCGCGCCGTCCCAGGTCACCCGCAGCAGCCCCCGGTAGGCGTCGCAGACCACGAGGCTGCCGTCGCGGGGGTCGACCTCCACGCCCAGCGGTCGGCCGCCGGTCTCGGCGAGAAGCCGCGGACGGGAGCCCGTCGGCGCGTCGACCGGCCACCACCAGATGCGGCCGTCCTCGGACCCGCTGACCACCCGCCCCGCCGGGTCGACGACGACGTCCTCGGGACCGGACGTGCCGTCGGGCAAGGGCAGCAGCTCGACGGCGTCGAGCCGGCGGTCGGCGGGCGCCCACGGCCCGTCGAGGGGCGGCGGGACCGTGGCGGGCTCGCGGACGGGTCGGATCAGCCACGGTGCGCGGGGGCGGGGGACGACCATCCGCTCATTCTGGCCCGCCGATCCGCCCGGCGTCGCCCCCGACGTACCGGCGCGGGCCGTCCACCGGTGTGGGTCGCCGCCATCGCTGCCGGGGTCGCCCGGAAGGGGGATCCCCGATACCGGCGGGTGCGACCCTGGTCGTACCCGGATCCCGTCCCGCGGCACGACGGAACTGTCGGTGGTCGGGGCTAGATTCGTGGCCATGGGACAGCGGGACGACCGGTTCCACGTCGAGGTCAGCGTGGGTGCCCGGGTGGTGGAGGTGCGCGCGACCGGCGAGATCGACGTCGCCACGGTCGGCGCGCTGCGGTCGGCGCTGTGGGCCGTGCCGGCCCGGTCGGTGCTCCGGCTCGACCTGTCCGGCGTCGGTGTTCTCTCCGCCGCCGGGGTGCGTGCCCTGGCCGCCGCCCACCTGCGGTTGCGGGCCGGTGGTGGCGAGCTGGTGCTGGTGCGGCCCGACCCGGTGGTCGCCCGGGTCCTGCGCGTGACCGGCCTGCACCGGGTGGTCCGCGTCATCGACGACGCTCCCGCGCCGGTGGCCGGCCGCACCTTGATCGCCGCCTGACGCAACCACTGACCGCCGCGATGCGGGCCCCGGTGGTGCCGGGGCCCGCATCGCGTCAGCGCACGCCGAGCAGGTCGACGACGAACACCAGCGTCTCGCCCGGCTTGATGACTCCGCCGGCGCCCCGGTCGCCGTAGCCGAGGTGCGGCGGGATGGTCAGGCGACGACGACCGCCGACCTTCATGCCGACGACACCCTGGTCCCAGCCGGCGATGACCCGTCCGCCCCCGAGGGGGAATTCGAACGGCTCGCCTCGGTTCCACGACGCGTCGAACTCCCGGCCGTCGGAGTGGGCGACGCCGACGTAGTGGACCCGCGCCACCTGCCCCGCACGCGCCTCGGGCCCGTCCCCGACGGTGATGTCCTCGACGACGAGGTCGGCCGGAGGCGCGCCCTCGATCGGGCCCACGTCGGGCTTGCCTGCCTGGTTCATCCGGAAGTCTCCTGCCGTGTCCGTCGTGATGTCCTTCGCCCCGTGATCCTGCCGGATCGCCACTCACCGATGTGCGCGCGGCCCCCGTTCACAACAGTTCCTGCCATGGACCGGCCCCTCGAAGGGCCGACAGCATCCGAGGTCTGGGCACCGCGAAGCGGGCCTCACCCGGAGGGTGAGGCCCGCCCCTGCGGCTGTGCGGAGATCAGGTCAGCGGAGCCAGGGGAACCGCTGGACGATGGGCAGCTTCTCCCAGGTGGCGCCGAGGCCGAGGGTCCGGCCGGGACCGATGAGGGTGAGGCCGACCAGGACGGCGGCGAGCGTCAGGTGTTCGTCCAGGAACGGGTTGGTCTGTGGGGGCAGGGCGACCGACCACATCATGACGTAGAGGGTGGCGCCGGTGGCGGCGGCGATGCGCATGCCGATGCCGAGGGTGAGGGCCAGGCCGATGCCGAGTAGGCCGAGCAGGAAGGCCCAGTTGGCGAAGGCGGTGCCGGCGAGGTCGTGGTAGATGCCGGCGAAGGGTCCTTCGGCGCCGCTCAGGAAGCCTTTGGTGGGGGCGTGATGAGGACATGGCAGGTGGGCGACGTGATGACCCGGGACGTCGCCACGGTGGGGGAGCAGACCCCGTACCGGGACATCGTCGAGCACCATCACCGCCGCGGCCCGGTTGATGGAGCACGAGTCGGTGAAGCGGCTGCCGGTGCTGGACGACCTGGCCGCCTGGTCGGCGTCGTGACCCGTGGTGACCTGCTGCGGGTGCACCTGCGGACCGACGCGGAGATCCGGGAGGACGTCGTGCGGGTGGTCAGCGCGATCGCGTACGACGTCGACGACACCGGCCTGGTCGCGCTGGAGGCGGGCCAGGTCACCCCGGTCGCCTGATGGGCACCGGGTTCGGCGGAGCGCCGCCGGAGGGCCGGCCGGCCGCCTAGGCTCGGGGCGATGACGTGGTCCGGTTTCCCCGCCGGTTGCCGGGCGGAACGGTCCCGCCCCGTGGCCGGCGCCGGGAGAGGGGCGTCACGGATGCGGGGGGCGCCGGGTGGACGAGGCGACGTTCGCCGTGCCGCTGTGGGGGTGGGCGGCGGTCGGCGCGGTCATCGCCGTCATGCTCGCCGTCGACGTGCTCTCCCACCGTGACAACCACATCATCGAGCTGCGCGAGGCGGTCATCTGGTCGGCGGTGTGGATCACCGCCGGTCTCGCGTTCGGCCTGGTGGTCCTGGTCTGGCTGGGCGGCGAGCCGGCGGTCGCCTACTACTCCGGCTATCTGCTGGAGAAGGCCCTGTCGGTCGACAACGTCTTCGTCTTCGCGCTGCTGTTCGGCTACTTCCGGGTCCCCGACGAGTTCCAGCACAAGGTGCTGTTCTGGGGCGTGGTCGGTGCCCTCGCGTTCCGGCTCGCCTTCATCTTCGCGGGCGCGGAGTTGCTGCACCGGCTGGCCTGGGCCGGGCTCGCCCTCGGAGCGTTCCTGGTCTGGACCGGCTGGCGGCTGGCCGTACGCGGCGAACCGGACGTCGATCCCGACCGCAACCCGGTCGTCCGGCTCTTCCGCCGGCTGGTGCCGACCGATCCGCGCTACCACGGCAGCCGGTTCACGGTCCGCGTCGACGGGCGCCGCAAGGCCACCGTGCTGCTGGTCGCCCTCGTCGCGATCGAGGGCACCGACGTGGTCTTCGCGGTCGACTCGGTGGCGGCGATCCTCGCCATCACCACCGACACGTTCCTGGTCTGGACGGCGACCGCCTTCGCGGTCCTCGGTCTGCGCAGCCTCTACTTCTGCCTGGCCGGCCTGCTGCGGCACTTCGAGTACCTGCGGTACGGGCTGGCGGTCGTGCTCGCCTTCGCCGGGGTGAAGCTGATCCTCGCCGAGACACCGGTGGGGGAGGTGCCGGTCTGGCTGACCCTGGCGGTGGTGGTGCTGGCACTGGCCACCTCGATCGCCTGGGGCCGGGTCGCCGCCTGGCCGGGACGCCGCCGGGCCCGCCGCCGGGCCCGCCGGAGACGGATCAGCCCGCGGGACGGGTGACCGGCGCGGCCAACTGGGCCGCCAGCAGGGCGGGAGCCTCGGCGAGCGACGGTCCGTACCAGGTCAGGTGCCGACCCGACACCAGGGCGCACGGCGTCCCGGGGAATGCGTCCGGCCCGTCGACGGCGGTGAACCGGTACGGCTCGTCGGGCAGCACCACCAGCTCCGGCGCCCGCCCGCGCAGCTCGTCCAGGCTCGGCCGGGGGTACCGCTCGGGGTGGTCGGCGTACCGGTTGGTCACGCCCAGCCGGCGCAGGACGTCACCGGCGAACGTGTCGCGACCCAGCACCACCCACGGCCGACGCCAGACCGGCACCACCGCCGGGCGCGGCGCCGCCTCGGCGGGCAGCGCCGCCCAGGCGCGGCGGGCCGCCAGCAGCCAGGTCGGCTCGGCCGCCGCGCCCAGCTCGGTCAGCAGTGCGCCCAGTTCGGTGAGCGCCTCGTCCACGGTCCGGGGGTAGGTGACCCGCACCGGCACGCCGGCCGCCGCCAGCGCGTCGGCGTCCTCGCGGCGGTTCTCCTCGACGTTGAGCAGGACCAGGTCGGGGCGCAGCGCGCGGACCCGGTCCAGGTCCGGGTACTTGCTGCCGCCGACCCGGGGGACGTCCAGCCCGGTCGGGTGGGTGCACCAGTCGGTCGCCCCGACCAGCAGCCCGGGCAGCGTCGACGCCACCGCCTCGGTCAGCGACGGCACCAGCGACACGACCCGCACCCGCACCCTCCCCGTTCCCGTACCGGCGGCCTCCGTCGATCATCCCGCGTCGGCTGGCCGGGACCGCCGGGGCCGCCGACAATGTCAGGATGCCCCCGAACCGCCCCGCCGGCCCGCCGGCGTCCCGGCCCGTGCCCGACTACGGCGTACCCCCGACGGATGCGCTGGCCCGGGTGCGGGCCTTCGCCGACGCGATGACCCGGCGCCGCACCGTCCGCGACTTCAGCGACCGGCCCATCCCGGCCGGCGTGCTCGACCAGGCGCTGCGGGCGGCGGCTTCGGCGCCGAGCGGCGCGAACCGGCAGCCGTGGCGGTTCGTCGTGGTCACCGACCCGGAGCTCAAGCGCCGGCTGCGGGTCGCCGCCGAGGCGGAGGAGCGGGTGTTCTACGAGCGGCGCGCGCCGGAGGAGTGGCTGTCGGCGCTGGCGCCGCTGGGGACGGACGCGAGCAAACCGTTCCTGGAGACCGCTCCGGCGGTGATCGTGGTCTTCGAGGTGCATCGGGGGCCCCGCAGCCCCCGCCCCTACTACGTGAAGGAGTCGGTGGGGATCGCGGTCGGCCTCCTGCTCGCCGCGTTGCACCAGGCCGGACTCGCCACCCTGACCCACACCCCGAGCCCGATGCGCTACCTCAACGAGCTGCTGGACCGGCCCACCGAGGAACGGGGCAACCTGATCATCCCGGTCGGTTACCCGGCCGACGACGCTACCGTGCCGGACATTTCCCGAAAGCCGCTGTCCGAGGTGGTCGTCTGGCGCTGAGCGGGGCACCCGGCCCACCCGACGCGCCGGCCGTGCTCGCACCCTAGACTCGGCCGGTCGCCGGCCGGGACGGCGACGGGACGGCGAATGGACGCGGGGCGATGACGAGCGGCGAGGGCGTGGACGGCGGCGGGCGGCGGGTGGTGCCCGGCGTCGGTGGTCCGGTGCTGACCCGGGACGGCCAGGTCGTGCACGGCCCACTCCGGCTGAGCGACCTGGTGCGCCGGCGCCCACCGGGGGTCACCGGCCACCAGTGGAGCACCGCCCTGCGCGAGACGTACGACCTCGTCGTCCGCGCCGCCGGCACTGGCCGGGTCATCGTCGCGGTCGAGATCGGGCCACCGCCGGCCGACGGGTCACCGGGCCAGCGCGTCGCCCGGATGAAGGACGCGGTCGCCGCCGCGGTCGGTCTGCCGGTGCTGCGGATCGGATCGTCGACCTTGCGGCCCGCCGACCACGGGCCCGGGATCGTGGCGTACGTCCTCGACGCCCACGCCTACACGAACCGGTGGGCGGGGGAGCCGGGTGTCACCGGGTTCCGGGACATCGCCGGTCGACTCCCCGACGGGCGGACCGGGTCGGTCAACGACCTCGGCGCGCTCACCCGCGCCGCGGCCGTCGAGGCGTACGTGGCGCGGCGGCTGTCCGACCCGATCGTGCGCGGTCTGCACGTGCGGTGGTCCGGTGGCCCGGCCGAGGGCTGGAGCTGGGTGGAGGTACGCCCCGGCGCGGTCCTGGTGGAGCGGGTCACGGTGGCGGAGCACCGGTTCACCTGCGGGGTCGACGCGGCGCGGCTCGCCGAGGACCTCGCCACCCTGGCGGTCGGTGAGCGGCTGCGCACGCTGGACGGTGCCGAGCCGCCCCTGACGTCGCGGGAGGAGCTGCGGGCCGGGATCCGTGGGCTGGCCGCGCGACGGGCCGAACTGGTCGACGGCTTCGCGTTCGACCACCTCTGCGTCGACTGATCGGCACCCCCCCCGCACGCCCTCTCGAAACCCGCGGGAAATTTACCTCGCCCCGGTTGAACCATCGCCGCGGCCGTTCCGTACTCATGCGGGAATGGACAGGATCTCCCCGACCGCGTCCCCCGACGTGGAAGACGGTGCGGAAAGGGCATCGTCGGTCATCGACGTGCCACCGGATACGGCCCGACGGTAGTCGTCGGGGCGTTCCACCTCAATTCCGTCGGTCCGCCGAGGTCTCGAATGAACTACCGGATCGAGAAGGAGAGCAATTCGATGCGCAGGTCCACACGGGCGCGCCGGCCATCCGGTAACGCGCGGAGCAAGCGGCTGATCGCCGTTGTCGGCACGCTCGCGGTCTTCGGCGGCATCGTCGCCGTGACCCAGATCTCGTCGGCGGGAGAGCGGCGGTCGAACAAGACCCGGCCCGCGTCCGCGCAGTGCGTGCAGCCGAGCCCGGGTGCGACCGCGCCGAGCGGAGCCGGCACCACGACGCGCACCTGGCAGAACGGACGGTGGGTGCGCAACCACTGGGGCGACGGCCAGCAGTCGGTCGAGGAGTGCCAGGAGACCCGGGACGGCCAGGCCCCCGGGAACAACGGCGGCTCCGCCGTGGCCTGTCCGGACGTGGCCGGCCGCCTGCCGCAGGTGCCCGAGCGGGCCCGCGCCGAGGTGGACCGCAACCTGGCCCAGTTGCAGGCCCAGATCACCGAGGCCGACCGGCGGCTCGCCGCCGAGGGAAGCCGCGGTGAGGCGTTCGTCCGCAACTCGATCCTGGCCCCGCTGGCCAGCAAGCGACGGGCGACGCTGGATCGCATCACGAACGCGATCGACCGGTTCGGTCCCCGCCCCCGCGGTCTGTCCCAGCTCGCCGAGTGCCAGGTCGCGCCGACCGGCAACACCAACGACGGAAACAACAACGGCGGCGACAACGACAACGACAATGACGGCGACAACAACGGCGGAAACGACAACGGGGGCAACAACAACGGCGGCGGTAACAACGCCCCGGGTGCCGGGCTCGGTGTGCTGGCGAACGACTGCGACGAGAGCCAGCTCCAGCCGCACGACGGTTTCCAGAACGGTAACCGGTGCGTGAGCACGGCCTTCGGTGAGGTCGCTGCCGCCGCGAACAACCCCTCGCTGCTGATCACGGACTTCCCGCAGGAGGTCCAGGCCGACGAGCCGTTCACCCTCCGGGTGAGCACCCGGAACCTGGTCCGGGACCGGTTCCTCGCCGCCGGCCAGGGCGGGTACTACGTGGAGAGTTCGCTGCTCAACGGCGACGGCCTGGTGCGCGGCCACTTCCACACCGCCTGCCGGATGCTGGAGAGCACCGACGAGGCCCCGGCGAACCCGGAGGACGTGCCGGCGTTCTTCGTCGCCACCGAGGACAGCCGGGGCGGCCGGGAGGCCGACGAGGTGACCATCCAGGTTCCGGGCATGCCGGAGTCCGGCACCGCGCAGTGCGCGGTCTGGGCCGGTGACGGTTCGCACCGGGTACCGATGATGGAGCGGGCCAACCAGACGCCCGCCTTCGACGTGGTGCGCATCGAGGTCAACTGACCGACCACGGTGGCGGGGCCGTCCGGGGGTACTGGGCGGCCCCGCCACCGTGCTCAGGCCGCGACCGGTGCCGGCGGAGCCGCCGTGGGCGCCGCGGCGGCCCGGAGCGCGGCGATCCGCCGCGTGCGGGACCGGGCCGCGAGCAGATTCGCGGCGGCCACCGCGAGCGCCAGGCCGAACAGGCCCAACCAGAGGGCGTCGACGGAGAACCGGTGGGCGACCAGGCCGCCCAGTGTCGGCCCGGCGAACGTGGCGAACGCGTGCCCGAGCGAGTAGACGCCCGGGAACGCGGAGACCGATCAACGCGGCGGTGCCCAGCAGCACGATGGCGTTGATCACGAACAGCAGCAGCGGGTCCACCCGGACCAGCAACCCGGCGACCGTCGCGGCGACCGAGAAGCCGATGTTGATGGCCAAGTAGTTCAGCGTCAGCGCCCGCAGCCGGTCCCGCTCACCGACGACGTCGATGATCGTGGCGGTGAAGGCGGGCCGGGCGACGCCGAGACACGCCCCGAGCAGCAGGGTCAGGGCGGCGATCGCGACCGGATGCCCGGCCAGGCCCAGCGGGAGCGCGGTGGCCGCGGCCGTGACGTTGCCGCCCAGCATCGCGGGCCGGCGCCCCCAACGGTCGGCGACGGGGCCGCCGATGACGCCCCCGGCCGCGCTGCCGGCCCCGTGCAACCCGATCACCATGCCGGCGTACGCGGGGCTGAAGTCCCGCACCGAGACGAGGTAGACGCCGAGGTAGATGGCGACGAAGCTGCCCAGCCGGTTGATCAGCGTGGCCGTCCACAGGTGCCAGAAGGTCCGGGGGAGTCCGCCCGCCGTCTGCGTCCACCAGTGCCTCATCCGCCGCCCCCGTCCGCTCGTCCCCGTAATGGCTGATCGGCTTTGCGATCATTACAGCCCAGGAGTGCGACAGGACGGCGGCCGCCGGCCGGCGCGGGTGGCGCCGGTCACGGTCCCGGCCGGAGGGAATGGTGCGGGCCGCAAATGCCGGCGGGGCCGTGCCGTTTTCGGCACGACCCCGCGCGCGGGCCGGCCCGCTCCGGCTCAGCGGTTCTTGTAGGCCTCGACGACCTCCACCGGGATGCGGCCCCGCTCGGAAATCTTGTAGCCGTTCTTGACGGCCCATTCCCGGATCGCGCGGTTCTGCTCGCGGTCCATTCCGGCGCCGGATCCGGCTCCCCGTCGGGGTGCCCGCGACGTTTCCACGCCGCCGCGACCGATCCGCCGGCCGGCGCTGATGTACGGGTCCAGCGCCTTACGCAGGACGCCCGCGTTCTCGTCGGACACGTCGATCGTGTACGCCACGCCGTCCAAGCTGAACTCGACGGTCCGATCGGCCTTTCCGCCGTCGAGATCGTCAGTCAGAACCGTGATTACTTTTCTGGCCATCGCCGATTACTCCCTGTGTGGGGACGGGGTGTGGTCAAAGTTTGACGTATCGCGTGGCATAACCGCAAGAAAACGCGTCCTCCTCATTTCGGCGGGTCGGGTAATCCCGCGCCGAAATCGGCGTGCCACCGGTTGGAAAGTGCCGTGCGGTCAGTCCCCGAGCAGGCCGGCGTGGCCGGCCAGGGCGGCAGCCTCGGCCCGGCTGGAGACCCGCAGTTTGCGCAGCAGCGCGGCGGTCATCCGCTTGACGGTGCGCTCGGAGACGTGCAGCCGGTCGGCGATGTCGACCGTGCCGTTCCCACCGGCGATCGCGCGCAACAGGACCTTCTCGTCGTCGTCCAGGTCCACCGGCGGGACCCGGGCCGGACGGAGCAGTCCCCGGAGCAGAACCGCGGGGAGCACCGCCCAGCCGTCGAGGACGGCCAGCAGCGGAGGCAGCAGTTCCTCGGGCTCGGCGCTCTTCGGCAGGAAAGCCTCGGCACCGGCCCGCAGCGCGTCGAGCGCGGGCTCCGGCTCCGTCGCGCCGGACATGGCCACCACCCGGACCCGCGGGCTGGTCCGGCGGATGGCGGCCACCGCCCGGACCCCGCCCGGCGGCGGCATGTACAGGTCGACCAGCACGAGGTCCGGCAGGCAGCGGCTGACCAGCGACGCCGCCGCGGCCGCGTCGTTGGTGGACCCCACCACGGCCGCCCGCCCGCGCGTCGTCGCCGGCAGCAGCAGTTCCAGCCCGCGTACGAACAGCGGATGGTCGTCGACGATCGCGAGCCGAAGGGAGGGGGCGGCGGGCCTGCCTGATCCCTTCCCGAGCGGGTACCGATCATGCGGGTGTGCACCGAACGAGGGGAGTCGGGTGGATGCGTGCGTGGCAGGGGCTTGTCCGGGGATTCCGTCGGTCCGGTCCGGCCCGCGCCGGCGCCCCGATGGCCGACGCCGACTCCGCGCTGGTGCTGCGGGTGCTCTGCCACGAGTTCCGTACCCCGGTCTGCACGCTCACCTCGGTGACCCGGGCGCTGGCGGACGAGCGGCACCCGCTCTCCGGTGACGACCGGCGCGCCCTCAGCGAACTCGCCCGAGACCAGGCCGTACACCTTCAGAACCTGCTCCGGGACGCGGTCGTCGGCACCGGCGTCCGCGCGGCGGCGCCGCCCGACCCGACCACCGTGCCGTTGGGGAGGATCCTGCACGAGGTGGCCCTCCTGGTGCCCGGGGACCGGCGGCGAACCGGGGCGACGGTGCGGGCCGGGGCCTGCCCGGTCCCCGAACGGCGGACCCGACAGGTGCTGGTGAACCTCGTGGAGAACGCGCTGCGGCACGGCCCGGCGGGCGGGCAGGTCGGCGTCCATGCCGCGTTGGGCCGCAGCGGCCTCCGCATCCTCGTCACCGACGAGGGACGGCTGGAACCGGCGCTCGTCAAGGCGGTCCGTCGACCGGCCCCCGGCGCCGGGACGTCCGGCCTCGGGCTGTGGATCGTGCGGCAGCTCGTCACGACCGACGGCGGCCGGATGCGCGTACACGGGCTGCGGCCACGGGGTGTGGCCGTGGAGGTTCTGCTCCCCGGCGTGGCTGCGGCGGGTTGACCCGGCCGGGCCGCCGGTTGGCACCGGCGGGCCAGCGCCGCGGGAAGTGTCCTCGGTACAGCGCATCCCGACCGAGGAGGACAGATGTTCAGTCACATCAAGGACCTGCAGTTCGAGGCGAAGCCGGACGGCCCGGACGCCGCCTTCGCCCGGCGGCTGCAGGAGATCCTGGGCGGCAAGTGGGGCGAGATGACCGTCGCCAACCAGTACCTCTACCAGGGATGGAACTGCCGTCTCCCCGGCAAGTACAAGGACCTGCTGCTCGACGTGGGCACCGAGGAGATGGGCCACGTCGAGATGATCGCCACGATGATCACCAGGCTGCTGGAGAACGCCCCGCTGTCGTTGCAGGAGGCCGCCGACGACAACCCGATGGTGGGCGCGATCTACGGCGGCTCCAACCCGGCGCACTTCATCCACGGCGGCGGCGGCGCCCTGCCGACGGACAGCAACGGGGTGCCCTGGAACGCCGCGTTCATCACGGCCAGCGGCAACCTGATGGCCGACTTCCAGCTCAACGTGACCGCCGAGGCGCAGGGCCGGCTGCAGGTCTCCCGGCTGTTCAACATGACCGACGACCCGGGCGTCAAGCAGATGCTGCGCTTCCTGCTCGCCCGCGACACCATGCACCAGAACATGTGGATGGCCGCCATCGAACAGCTCAAGGAGGACGGCCTCGAGGAGATGCCGGTGCCGGACGCGTTCCCCGACTCGAAGGAGTTCACCGAGCAGTTCAGCTACACGTACCTGGACTTCTCGCCGAGCCCCGACGGCTCCGCCGCCGAGGGGCGCTGGGCGGCCGGTCCCGCGCCGGACGGCAAGGGCGAGTTCCGGTACGACCACAGCCCCCGGGCGCACGCGCCCGAGCCGGTGCTGCCTCCTGGCGACCCGCGCCTGTACGGCACCAACCCGGGAATGGCCGGGAAGGTCGTCAACAAGGTCAAGAGCAAGCTCACCTGACCACGCCCCGCCGGGCCGTCCGTGAACGGCGGGCGGCCCGGCGGTGCCCGTACCGCACGGAGGTGTGCTGTGACCGACCTCGTCCTGCGTCCGCTCGCCGACGCGTTCATGCAGGTGGGCGTCTACGTCGCCGTGATGGTGGCGCTGTTCGGCTGGCTCCGCTGGCGCTACGGCGACCGGGTCACCGACGGCCTGACCCGGCGACGCAAGCTCGGCCCGCTGGTGGGCGCGCTGCTCGGGGTGAGCCCCGGCTGCGGCGGCGCGATCATCCTGATGCCGCTCTACGCGCGGCGCAAGGTGTCGTTCGGGACGGCGGTCGCCGCCCTGGCGGCCACGATGGGAGACTCGTCCTGGGTGGTGCTCGCCTGGAACCCGGTGTTCGCCGTCAAGCTGCACGGCCTGCTCTTCGCGGTCGGCCTGGTCACCGGGTACGTCGTCGACGCGCTCGGCATCGATCCGGCCCGGTCCCTGCGCCGGGCGCCCGCCCCGGTGGTGGCCGCGCCGGCCGGGCTCGCCGCCGCCGGTGGACCCGACCTGGCCGGCGCCCGGCGACTGCTCGGCGGGCTGCTGCCCCGGGTGCCCGCGTCCACCGCGTTCTGGGGGCTGACCACACCGGCGTTCGCCGTGTCGGTGCCGGTGGTCTTCCAGATGGTCGACGCCGAGTCACTCACCCGGACACTCGGGGGCGTCGACCCGTACCTGGCGCTCGGCGTGCTGGGAACGCTGGTGGCGGTGCTGATCTTCGCCGCCGGTCGGGGCCGGCTCGCCGACGACACGCTGGAGACGGCGCAGCCGCGCTCGGCCGGTGCCACCCTGCGGCACAGCGCCCACGAGGCGTCCTTCATCACCGTGTGGGTGGCCGTCGCGTACCTGGCGTGGGAGGTGGTCACCCGTACCACCGGGTTCGACGGCTCGCAGCTGGCCCTGACCGGTCTGGTCGGCGTGCTGGTCGGCGCGGCCATCGGCCTCATACCCGGGTGCGCGGTGCAGATCGTCTTCACCGGCCTCTACGTCAGCGGCGGCCTGCCGCTGCCGACCCTGGTCGCCAACGCGATCAGCCAGGACGGCGACGCCCTGATCCCACTCGCCGCGCTCCGCCGGCACTCCGCCGCGCTGGCCACCGTGATCACCACGATCCCGGCCGCCGCCGTGGGCGCCGCCCTGCTCGTCCTGCTCTGACGCCCGCCCGCCGTGTCCGCCCGGACGCCGCCGTGTCCGCCCGGACGCCGCCGTGTCCGTCCGGACGCCTACCTGAAGGAGGAACGCATGTCCGTCCCGCGTGCCCGACGCAAGCTCGTGTCCTTCGCGGCCCTGGCCGTCGTCGCCCTGCTGGCGGGACTGCCCGGCCCGACGGTCGCCGCCCTGGTCCTGACCACCGTGGCGATCCCGCTCGCGGTGGCCGTCGGCGGCGGAGGCGGGCCCGTGCGGGAACTGCTGGCACTCCGCCGGCCCGTCCGGGTTCGGCGTGGCCTGGGTCACACCGCGGAACAAGGGGAACGATTTGTTACTTGAGTTGAACACGCTCAACTCAACGCGATAGCAGGTGTTCGATGGCAACTCTTCCGGTCCTTCCCCTGACCGACGCCGTGCTGCTGCCCGGCATGGTCATCCCGGTGACCCTCGACCCGACCACTCAGGCCGCCGTCGACGCGGCCCGCGCCACCGGCGACCACCGGCTCCTCGCCGTGCCCCGCATCGACGGCGAGTACGGTCCCGTCGGCGTCGTCGCCACGATCGAGAAGGTCGGCCGGCTGCCCAGCGGCGAACCGGCCGCCGTCGTCCGCGGCCTCACCCGCGCCCGCATCGGCTCGGGCGTCCCCGGACCCGGCGCCGCACTCTGGGTCGAGGCGGCCGAACTCACCGAGCCGGCGCCCGCCGGCCGCGCCCGGGAACTCGCCCGCGAGTACCGGGCCCTGATGACCTCGGTGCTCCAACAGCGCGGAGCCTGGCAGGTCATCGACGCGATCGAGCGGATGACCGACCTCTCCGAGCTGGCCGACTCGGCCGGCTACGTCACCTGGCTCAGCCTCGCCCAGAAGACCGAACTGCTCGCCGCGCCGGACGTCACCGCCCGGCTCGAACTGCTGGTCGGCTGGGTGAAGGACCACCTGGCCGAGCAGGAGGTCACCGAGCAGATCAACACCGACGTGCGGGAGGGGCTCGAGAAGTCCCAGCGCGAGTTCCTGCTCCGCCAGCAGCTCGCCGCGATCCGCAAGGAACTCGGCGAGGACGAGCCGGACGGCTCCGCCGACTACCGGGCCCGCGTCGAGGCCGCCGACCTGCCGGAGAAGGTCCGCGAGGCGGCGCTCCGGGAGGTCGGCAAGCTGGAGCGGGCCAGCGACGCCTCACCGGAGGCCGGCTGGATCCGTACCTGGCTCGACACCGTCCTCGAGATGCCGTGGAACACGCGTACCGCCGACAACACCGACCTGGCGGCGGCCCGGGCGGTGCTCGACGCCGACCACGCCGGCCTGGCCGACGTGAAGGACCGCATCCTGGAGTACCTCGCGGTGCGCAACCGGCGCGCGGAGCGCAACCTCGGCGTGGTCGGCGGCCGCGGCTCCGGCGCCGTGCTGGCCCTCGCCGGCCCGCCCGGCGTCGGCAAGACCAGCCTCGGCGAGTCCGTCGCCCGGGCGCTCGGCCGGAACTTCGTCCGGGTCTCCCTCGGCGGTGTGCGCGACGAGGCGGAGATCCGCGGCCACCGGCGCACCTACGTCGGCGCGCTGCCCGGCCGGATCGTCCGGGCGCTGCGCGAGGCCGGCTCGATGAACCCGGTCGTGCTCCTCGACGAGGTGGACAAGCTGGCCGTCGGCTACGCCGGCGACCCGGCCGCCGCCCTGCTGGAGGTCCTCGACCCGGCGCAGAACCACACCTTCCGGGACCACTACCTGGAGGTCGACCTCGACCTGTCCGACGTGCTCTTCCTGGCCACCGCCAACGTGGTGGAGACCATCCCCGGCCCGCTGCTGGACCGGATGGAGCTGGTCACCCTGGATGGCTACACCGAGGACGAGAAGGTGGCCATCGCCCGGGACCACCTGCTGCCCCGGCAGCGGGAACGGGCCGGACTCACCGCCGACGACGTGACCGTCGCCGACGAGGCCCTGGCCCGGATCGCCGGCGAGTACACCCGGGAGGCCGGCGTCCGGCAGCTCGAACGCGCCCTCGCGAAGATCCTGCGCAAGGTGGCGGTCGCGCTGGCGACCGACCCCACGCCGGTACGCGTGGACACCGGCAACCTGGCCCGCTACCTGGGCCGGCCGAAGCACACCCCGGAGTCGGCGGAGCGTACGGCGGTGCCCGGCGTCGCCACCGGCCTGGCGGTCACCGGCGCCGGCGGCGACGTGCTCTTCATCGAGGCCACCAGCATGGAGGGCGAGCCGGGGCTGACCCTGACCGGCCAGCTCGGCGACGTGATGAAGGAATCCGCGCACATCGCCCTGTCGTACCTGCGGTCGAACGGGCGGCGGCTCGGGCTGGACCCGAACGCCCTCGCCGGACGGCGGATCCACCTGCACGTCCCGGCGGGAGCCGTGCCGAAGGACGGCCCGAGCGCCGGCATCACCATGGTCACCGCCCTCGCGTCCCTGGCGAGCGGCCGGCCGGTCCGCCCCGAGTTCGGGATGACCGGCGAGGTGACCCTCTCCGGCCGGGTCCTGCCCATTGGTGGCGTCAAGCAGAAGCTGCTCGCCGCCCACCGGGCCGGCCTGACCGAGGTGATCATCCCGAAGCGCAACGAGCCGGACCTCGACGACCTGCCGACCGAGGTACGCGAGGCGCTGACCGTCCACACCCTCGCCGACGTCGCCGACGTGCTCGCCCTGGCGCTGCGCCCGGCCGACCTCGACACGGAGGCACTGGACGGCTCGCCGGCCCTCACCACCGCCTGAGGTGTAAGGAAGGGCCCCCTGTTAACGCCTGGCGTTGTACAGGGGGCCCTTCTCAACAGCGTGGTTCCGGCGCCGCCCTCGATGCCGGTCGGCAACGTGCGGCGGTGTTAACAAGGGACCCTTTCGCTACCGCAGGCGTTGCGAAGGGGCCCTTCCTTACCGCTCAGCGGCGCTGCCAGCCGCGGTCGCGGCGGCCGTCGAAGCGGCGGTCACCGTCGGAGCGGCGGTCACTGTCGGAGCGGCGGTCGTCGCCGTCGGTGTCGCGGTCGCGGTCGCGGCGTACGGTGGCCTTGCGGCCCTTGATCGTGCTACCGCGCAGCCCGGCGATCACCTCGTCGGCCATCCCGACCGGCACCTCCACCAGCGAGAACCGGTCGGCGATCTCGATCGACCCGATGTCCCGCCCGCTCACCCCGGTCTCACCGGTGATCGCGCCCACCAGGTCCTGCGGCCGGACGCCGGCGCGCCGGCCCAGCCCGACGAAGACCTGCGTCGTGCCGGCGCCGCGGGGCCGGCCGCCGCCGCGCCGGTCGCCGCGGCCCTCGTACCCGGGCCGGCCCTCCCGCGCCGGGCGGACCGCGACCTGCGGGATCTCCTCCTCCTCGTCCGCGGTGCCCGGCAACGTGGCCTCGTGCGCCAGGCGCACCGCGGCGAGCGCCACCTCCATCAGGTCGAACTCGTCACTGAGCGACTCGACGATGGCACGGAACGGTTCGAGGTCGTCCTCCAGCAGGCTCTCCCGCAGCGCCGCCTGGGTGAGCTCCAGGCGGCGGGTCCGCAGGTCCGCCACCGTGGGGATCTTGTCGACGGTGATCCGCTGACCGGTGACCCGTTCGATGGTCTTGAGCATCCGGTGCTCGCGGGGCTCGGCGAGGGTGATCGCCACCCCCTCCCGCCCGGCGCGGCCCACCCGGCCGATGCGGTGCACGTACGACTCGGGCGCCGACGGCACGTCGTAGTTGACGACGTGGCTGAGCTGCTCCACGTCCAGGCCCCGGGCCGCCACGTCGGTGGCGACGAGCAGGTCGGCGGTGCCGGCGCGCAGGCGGCCCATCACCCGGTCACGCTGCTCCTGGCTCATTCCGCCGTGCAGCGCCTCGGCCCGGTACCCGCGGCCGTTCATGGTCTCGGTGAGCCGGTCGACCTCCTCGCGGCTGCGGCAGAACACGATCGCCGCGGTGGGCGACTCCACGTCCAGGACCCGGCCCAGGGCCGCCGGCTTGTGCCCCCGCGCGACGATGTACGCGCTCTGCCGCACCCGCGGGGCCTCACCGGCCACCGGCTGCTCGCGGGCGATGAGGATGCGCACCGGGTCGCTCAGGTGCTGGCGGGCCAGCCCGTCGATGCGCGACGGCATGGTCGCCGAGAACAGCACGGTCTGCCGCTCGGCCGGGGCGTGCTCCAGGATCGCCTCGATGTCCTCGGCGAAGCCCATGTCCAGCATCTCGTCGGCCTCGTCCAGCACCACGGTGGCGAGCCCGGCGAGGTTGAGGGTGCCCCGGGCGATGTGATCCAGGGCCCGGCCGGGGGTGGCCACCACGACGTCCACCCCGGCGTCCAGGGCGCGAAGCTGCCGGCCGATCGGTTGGCCGCCGTAGATCGGCAGGGTCCGGGTGCCGAGGTCCTTGCCGTACCGGTGGAAGGCCTCGGAGACCTGGACCGCCAACTCCCGGGTGGGCACCAGCACCAACGCCACCGGATTCCCGCCCGGCCGGTCGTCCGGCATCCGCTGCAGCAGCGGCAACGCGAACGCGGCCGTCTTGCCCGTACCCGTCGCGGCCTGACCGAGCAGGTCCCGGCCGGCCAACAGAGGAGGGATCGCCTCCCGCTGGATCGGCGTCGGCTCCTCGTAGCCGAGCGTCGAGAGCGCGGCCAGCAGTTCGTCGCGCAGGCCCAGGTCGGCGAAGGCGGTCGCGTCGTCGGTGGGCGATTCGGTGGGTGCGTCGTGCCGTACAGGTGCGGAACTCATGCCGCAAGCCTTCCATCACCGCCGCGCGTCCGCTCCGGCGACCGGCACAACACGCCGCCCGGGCATCCGCGGCCCCGTGCCGCGGATGCCCGATCACGTCGCCGACCGGGTGCCGCACGCGCCCCGGTCGTTCCTCACGGCGTGGCGAGGATCATCAGGCTCACCGTGACACCGACGACGGCGTCGAGGACGCCACAAAACTCGGCGTACCCGCGGGGCACGACCTCGTTCCGCCGGTGGTGGACCGCGTCCCACGCCGCGTGGGCCAGCCACCCGGCGGCCACCAGCCAGAGGGCGGCGTCCCCGCCGAGGGCCACCGCGGCCAGGGCCAGCGCCGTCCACCCGGCCAGGCCCGCCAGTTGTACGGCGAGCACCCGGCGGTCGCCGAGCCGGCCACGGTACGCCCCGATCAGCAGGTAGCCACCGGGCAGGACGAGCAGGGCCAACGGGTGGGGCGCCAGCGGCGAGAACCAGTTGCCGAAGGTCATCAGCAGGGCGAGTCCGGTGGGCCAGCGGTGGGCCAGCGCGCGGACCCGCGGGTGCTGGCGCGGGGTGGGGCGGGAGGCGTGGTGCCGGGCGTACTCGTCGCGGCGCCGAAGCATCGCCACCAGCATCGCCGGCAGCATCAGCAGATGACCGCCCATGAGCAGGGCGTCACCGTCGATCAGCCCGGCCCGGAACGGCACGAGCAACAGCAGCACCGGCACGTACATGGCGGCGGTCATCTCGCCGATCGCCGGCCCGGAGTGCCCGCGGTACCACATCCACACCGCCATGCCGACGCTCATGTCGGTGGCCATGAGCAGCGCTCCGACGCCGGGTGACGCCGGCGCCAGCCCGAACGCGCCGGCCAACGCGCCGCGTGCCGGACCGAGCAGCAGCATCCCGGCCAGCATGGCCAGCGCCATCTCCAACAGGTGCCGGGCCAGGGGCCGGAGTCCGGCGCGCCGCGCCCGACCGTCCTCGTGGTGGGGGGTCGTCGTGGTGGAGGTCAGCTCTGTCATGGGATCGAGCCTTCCGGCGGCGCCCGGCCGGAACCATCCGCGCGGTGTCACCGGTCGGCCGGGCGGAACGCACGGGCCGACCGTGCGCACCCGGCGGGTCCACCGGTGGGGCCGCCGCCTCTACGCTTCAGACCGTGGTGGCGGACCCTGCGGTGCCGGGCGGAGACCGGACCTTGTCGCGCGCCCGGACCGCGACCCTGGTCTCCCTCGCCTCCGGCATGGCCGCCACCCTGCTCCTGCCGGCGGTGGGGCTGTCTCGGGAACCGGATCCCTGGCGGGTGACGGCCGGTGCGGCCGGGCTCGGCGCGTTCGCGGTGGTGCTGGCGGTGGCGCTGCGCACCGCGGTGACCCCCGCGTCGTCCGACCGGTCACGCCGGCGGCTGCGGTCCGCGTACGCCGCCGTGGCGGTGCTCGGCGTTCCGCTCGTCGCACCCGTGGCCGTCGGCGTGTGGCCCACCTGGGCCTGGCTGGGCGCGGCCGTCGTCGGCGGGGTCCCGTTACTGGCCCCGTTCCGCTGGGTGGCGCCGACGCTCGTCGCCGCACTCGCCGTCGCCGGGGCGGTGGCCGGGTTGTCCGGTACGTCGGTGGCCCGGTCGCTGCTGGTCACCGGCCTGGGCGGCCTGGGCGTGGCCGCGGTGACGGGCTTCCAGGTGTGGTTCTGGGAGCTGCTGGTGCAGGCGGGGCAGGGACGGGCAGCCCAGGCTCGGCTGGCGGCGGCGCAGGAGCGGCTGCGCTTCGCCGGTGACGTCCACGACCTGCTCGGGCACCACCTGACAGTCATCGCGCTGAAGGCCGAGTTGGCGGCCCGCCTCGCGCCCACCGACCCGGAGCGGGCCGGCCGGGAGGCGGGCGAGGCGCAGCGCCTGGCGGCCACGGCGCTGACCGAGCTGCGCCGGACGGTGCACGGGTACCGCAGGGTCGACCTCGTCGAGCAGCTCACCGCCGTCGGGGAGGTGCTCCGCTCGTCCGGGGTGCGGTGCACCGTCGTGCCGCCAGCGGGCGAGCTGCCGCCGGAGGCGGCGACCCAGCTCGCGGCCGTGCTCCGTGAGGCGGGCACCAACGTGTTGCGGCACAGCCGGGCCGGCTGGTGCCGGATCGAGATCATCCAGGAGGACGACGTGGCGCGGATGACCGTGACCAACGACGGGGTGACCGGCAGGGCGGCGCCGGACCGGCACAGCCACGGCCTGCTCGGCCTGGCGGACCGCCTCGCCGGCGTCGGGGGACAGCTGCGGACCCGCAGCGTCGACGGTGTCTTCACCGTCGAGGCGACCGTACCGACCGCCGCATGATCCGCGTCCTGCTCGCCGACGACGAGGACCTGATCCGGTCCGCCCTCGCCGCTCTGCTCGACCTGGAGGACGACCTGGAGGTCGTCGCGCAGGCCGCCGACGGGGACGCCGCGGTGACCGCTGCCCTCGCGCACCGGCCCGACGTGGTGGTGGTCGACCTGTCGATGCCCCGGCGGGACGGTTTCCAGGTCGCCGCCGAGCTGTCCCGGGCGCTGCCCGGCTGCGCCGTGGTCATCCTGACCGGCCAGGGACGGCCCCCGCACCTGGCCCGCGCGCTCACCGCCGGGGCCCGGGGCTTCCTGCCCAAGGGCGCGCCCGGCGGCGCGCTCGCCGACGTGATCCGGCGGGTGCACGCCGGCGGCCGTTACGTCGACCCGGCGCTGGCCGCCGACGCGCTGCTGATCCCGCCCTGCCCGCTCACACCACGCGAGCTGGAGACCCTGCGCCTGGCGCAGGACGGCGCACCGGCGGCGTCGATCGCCCGCCGTGCGCACCTGTCCACCGGCACGGTGCGCAACTACCTGGCGGCGGCGGTGCAGAAACTCGGCGTCGGCAGCCGCGCCGAGGCGGTGCGAGCCGCGCGGGAGAACGGCTGGCTCTGAACGCCGTGCCAGCGACACCACCCCGGAAACCGCCATGCCGGGTGGCGAGGACCCGTGCCCGCAGGGCGCTGCCGTGGGCATCAGGGCGGGTGGGTGTCGGTCCGGGTCCTTTGGAGCTGCCCGCATGGACGGGGCAGGTTTCGCGAGAGCGGGTCCGCGGGGGCGGACCGGGACAGGGCCGGCGAGACGTGCTGTCGAACCGGGGCGCATCGATACCGTGGGCGCATAGACGGGGCAGCTCCGCAGTCGCCCCGGAGCAAGTCTGGGCGGGGCCGGCCGGCACGGGAGACGGGGCGGCGGTCCGGGCGGGTCGGCCCGGTGCAGGAGGTCCGCAGCGGTGCCGGGCCGGTCCGGCTGCCCCAGGCGAGGCGGGGCGTCCGGTTAGCCTGGCGGGGTGCGTACGGTGGAACTGGTCTGCTCGGCGGGCCTGGACGCCGCCGTGCGGGCGGCGTGGGCGCGGCTCGGGTTGGCCGGCCTGCCGAGCCTGGCCCGCAACACCCACCCCACCAACCGTCCACACCTGACGCTCGCCGCCGTCGACGACTTCCCGCCGGGGGCGGTCGCCCGCCTGGTCGCCCTCCTGGACGCGGCGCTGCCGCTGCCGGCCGTGCTGGGCGAGGTCGCCGTGCTGGACGGCAGCGCTCCGCTGGTGTGGCTGGTGCGTCCCGGTCCCGACCTGGTCGCACTGCACCGCGCGGTCTGGGCGGTGCTGGCTGACGCGGACGGCCGCAACCCCTGGCACGCGCCGGACCACTGGACGCCGCACCTCAGCCTGGCACTGCGCTTCCGCGATGCGGACCGGAGCCTGGCGCGGGCGGTGGTCGGGTCGGACCGTCCGACCGGTTCCTTCGTGGGCGCCCGCAGCTACGACAGCGCCGACCGGTCCGTCCACGTCCTGTCCGGCCGGCGCTGAATCCACCCGATCCGATCTTTTGCGGCGGCGTTCCGCGGGGTTTAATGCTCGGTAACTTGTGGCGCACGCCACAGGCAACCCTTGGGGGTGCCGTGCTGCGGGTACGGAATCTCGAGGTCGTCTACGACGACGTGATGCTGGTCCTTCGCGGCCTGAGCATCACCGTGCCGCCCAGTGCGATCGTCGCGCTGCTCGGCGCGAACGGCGCCGGGAAGACCACCCTGCTGCGGGCGATCACCGGCCTGCTCGACATCCACGACGGCGAGGTCGCCCGGGGTGAGGTCACCCTGGACGGCGAGCCGCTGCACCGGCTGCGGCCGGCCGCGATCGTGCGCCGGGGCGTCGCCCAGGTGATGGAGGGGCGGCGCATCTTCGGCGAGCTGACCGTCGAGGAGAACCTGCGCCTCGGTGGGCACACCGACCCCCGCCGGATCCCGGCCCGGCTCGACGAGGTCTACGCGCTGTTCCCGGTGCTCGCCGACCGCCGACGCCGGACGGCCGGCTACCTGTCCGGCGGGGAGCAGCAGATGCTCGCGATGGGCCGCGCGTTGATGGCCGGGCCACGGTACCTGCTGCTGGACGAGCCCAGCCTGGGCCTCGCGCCCCGGCTCGTCGAACAGGTCCGGGAGCTGATCCTGCGGATCAACGCCGCCGGCACCGCGGTGCTGCTGGTGGAGCAGAACGCGACGATGGCGCTGTCCATCGCCGCCCACGGGTACGTGCTGGAGACCGGCCGGGTGGTGCTCGACAAGCCGGCCGCCCAGTTGCTCGCCGACGACGACGTCCGCGAGTTCTACCTCGGGCTGCACGCCGGCGACGGGTCCACCCGGCGGTCGTTCCGGGACGTCAAGCACTACCGGCGACGAAAGCGGTGGTTGTCGTGAGCCACGAGCCGACCCGGACCGACGAGCCGATCCTGACCTTCGACGACGTGCGGCTCGCCTTCGCGGGCGTCCGGGCGATCGACGGGGTGAGCTTCACCGTCGGCCGCCAGGAGCTGTTCGCGGTGATCGGGCCGAACGGCGCCGGCAAGACGTCCATCTTCAACGTGCTCTCCGGCGTCTACCGGCCGCAGGCCGGCCGGGTCGTCTTCGACGGCGTCGACCTGATCGGCCGCCGCCCCCACGAGATCGCCGCCCTCGGCCTGGCCCGAACCTTCCAGAACGTCGAGTTGTTCGCCAACCTCACCGTCCTGGAGAACCTGCTGCTCGGGCGGCACCACCACATCCGCTACGGGCCCCTGGCGGCGGTCCTGTGGCGGGGCCGCGCCCGCCGCGAGGAACTCGCCGCCCGCGCGGCGGTGGAGGAGATCGTCGACTTCCTGGAGCTGGAACAGTGGCGGCGGATGCCGGTCGGGCTGCTGCCGTACGGGGTGCAGAAGCGCGTCGAGCTGGGCCGCGCGCTCGCCATGGAACCGAAACTGCTGCTGCTGGACGAGCCGGTGGGCGGGATGAACCTCGAGGAGACCGAGGACATGGCCCGCTACATCCTCGACGTCCGCGAGGAACTCGGCATCCCGATGGTGCTCGTCGAGCACGACATGGGCCTGGTCATGGACCTCGCCGACCGCGTCCTGGTGGTCGACTTCGGCCAGCCGGTGGCCACCGGCACCCCGGCGGAGATCCAGCACCATCCGGACGTCATCCGCGCCTACCTGGGGGAGGTGACCAGGACATGAGCACCACCACCGCGCCGTCGGGGACGCCCGCCGCGGACACCGCCGGCGCCGCCGCCACCACGATCGCCTCCCGGGTACGCGACCGCGCCCGCGCGACCCCCGACCGGGTGGCCATGCGGGAGAAGGTCCGTGGCGTCTGGTCGGAGGTCGCCTGGGCGTCCTACTGGGACACCGTGACCACGGTGGCGCACGGCCTGCTCTCCCTGGGCGTACGGCCCGGTGACCGGGTGGCCGTCCTAGCCGAGAACCGGCGGGAATGGCTCTGGACCGACGTGGCCACCGTGGCCGTCCGGGGCGCCACGGTCGGCCTCTACCCGACCAGTCCGGCCGGCGAGATCGGTTACCTGCTGGCCCACTCCGGGGCGCGCGTGCTGGTGGCCGAGGACCAGGAGCAGGTCGACAAGGTCCTCGACGTCATCGACGACTGCCCCGACCTGGAGCACGTGGTCTACCTGGAACCGCGCGGCGTCCGGGGCCGCTACCCCCACCGGGCCCTGCTGCACTGGGACGACTTCCTCGCGCTGGGCACCGCGCACCGGGTGGCCCACCCCGGCGCGGTCGACCACCTCATGGCCGCCGCCGCCGACACCGACCTGGCCACCCTCATCTACACCTCGGGCACCACCGGCCGGCCCAAGGGCGCCATGCTGACCAACGCCAACGTGGACTTCGCCGTGCGGACGGTCACCGACGGCGCCGGCCTGGCCGACCCGCCGCCGGGCCCGGACGACCTGATCCTGTCCTACCTGCCGCTGTGCCACGTCGCCGAGCGGGTCTTCACCACCTGGAGCAACGCGGGCGCGGGCGTGCAGGTCAACTTCGCCGAGTCGATCGCCACCGTGCCGGCGAACCTGCGCGAGGTGCAGCCCACGCTGCTGTTCGGGGTGCCGCGCATCTGGGAGAAGATCCTCGCCACGGTCACCACGCGGATCGCCACCGCCTCGCCGCTCAAGCGGGCGGTCGCCCGCTTCTGGCTGCGGGTCTCCGACCGGATCGGGGCCCGGCTCGTCGCCACCGGCGGCCGGCACACCGCGGCCACCCGGCTGGCGTACGCGATCGGCTGGGTCTTCTGCTACCGGGCGCTGCGCGAGCGGATCGGTGTGCGCCGGGTCCGGTACGCGGCGTCCGGCGCCGCCCCCATCGCCCCCGAGGTGCTGCGCTTCTTCATGGGCATCGGGGTTCCCATGCACGAGGTGTACGGCATGACGGAGAACTCCGCCATCGCCACCGGCAACCACCCCGGGCGGGTGAGGCTCGGCACCGTCGGCGAGCCGCAGCCCGGCGTGGACCTGCGCGTCGACGAGGCGACCGGTGAGATCCTCACCCGCAGCCCCGGCGTGTTCGCCGGCTACCTCGACGACCCGGAGGCCACCTCGGCCGTGCTGGAGCCGGACGGCTGGCTGCACACCGGCGACGTGGGGGAGTGGGTGGACGGCACCCACGTGCGGATCACCGGCCGCGCCAAGGACATCATGATCACGGCTGGCGGCAAGAACATCGGACCCGCCGGCATCGAGAACGAGCTGAAGGCGTCCCCGTACGTCAAGGAGGCCGTGCTGATCGGCGATCGGCGCCCGTACCTGGTGGCGCTGATCGGCATCGAGCCGGACACGGTCGGGCAGTGGGCGCAGACCCGCCGGCTGGCGTACACCACCTACCGCGACCTGACCACCAAGCCGGAGGTGGTCGAGCTGGTCCGGGGCGTCGTCGACGAGGTCAACCGCCGGCACCCCCCGGTCGAGCAGGTGAAGCGGTTCCGGCTGCTGCCCAAGGAACTCGACCAGGACGACGGCGAGCTGACCGCCACCCAGAAGGTCCGCCGGGAGGCCGTCGGCCGGGCCTTCGCCGACCTGGTCGACGACCTGTACGCCCCGGGTGGTGACCGGTGACGGAGCTGATCGAGAGCCTGCTGCGCGGGCTCGGCACCGGCAGCGTCTACGCGCTGCTCGCGCTCGGGTTCGTCATCATCTACAAGGCCACCCGGGTGATCAGCTTCGCGCAGCCGGCGTTCATGCTCGCCGGCGTCGTGGCGGTCACGTACCTCAGCCCGGCCGTCGGCTTCTGGGCCGCGGTGCCCCTCGCGGCGCTCGGCACGGCGCTGCTCGCGCTGGGGGTGGAGCGCAGCGCCGTCCGTCCCATGGTGGGGCGGCCGGCGTTCGTCGTCGCCATCATCACCCTCGGCGTGGACGTGGCGGTCCGGGTGGTGGTCAACGCGTTCATCGGCCTGGACGTGCGGCACGTCGGCGACCCGTGGGGGCTGCGCACCCTCGCCCTCGGCCCGGTGGAGATGCAGCAACGGCACCTCGCCGCGGTGGCCGCGGCGGCCCTGCTGGTCGCCGGGCTGTTCGCGTTCTTCCGCTTCACCCGCACCGGGCTGGCGATGCGCGCCGCCGCGCTCGACCAGGAGGCGGCCCTCGCGCACGGCGTCTCCGTCGGCGCCGTCTTCGCGGTCAGTTGGGCCCTCGCCGGCGGGCTGGCCGCCGTCGCCGGGACGTTCGCCGCCGCCGGCGCCAGCGTGGACAGCGCCCTCTGGCTGATCGCCCTGACCGCCCTGCCGGTGATCATCCTCGGCGGGTTGGACTCGCTGCCCGGCGCGGTGATCGGCGGGCTCGCCGTCGGCGTCCTCCAGGAACTCGTCGCCACGTACGCCAACGACGTCGCCTGGCTCGGCGGCAACGTCTCGGTCATCACCCCGTACGTGCTGATGCTGGTCGTGCTGCTGGTCCGCCCGTACGGGCTGTTCGGAACCCGGGAGGTGGAGCGGGTATGAGGGGTCGGCCGCTGCTGCGCACGTCGTACGCGGAGGAGCTCGCGCTGCTCGACACCCCGGCGAAGCGGTGGTGGACCGGCGCGCTGCTGGTGCTGGCGTTCACGCTGCCCTTCCTGCTCACCGACGACCTGCTGCAACTGCTCGCGGTGTGCTGCGTCGCCGCGATCGGCGCGATCGGGCTCGGCCTCGTCACCGGGTACGCCGGCCAGGTCTCCCTCGGCCACGCGTTCTTCCTCGGCATCGGGGCGTACACGGCCGCGGCCCTCAGCGGCGACCCGGACGGCCGGGTCATCGGCCTCGGCGTCACCGACATCGCGCTCTGGCTGCCGGCCGCCGGCCTCGTCGCGGCGGTCGCGGGGGTGCTCGTCGCGCCCCTCGCGACCCGGCTGCGCGGGCTCTACCTCGCCATCGTCACCCTCGGCCTGGTCTTCATCGGCCAGCACGTCTTCAACGAGTGGTCGTCGCTGACCGGCGGCGCGGGGGTCGGCCGGCCGGCGGCCACCCTGGAGTTCCTCGGGCGGCCGCTCGCCGTCACCGACGAGGTCGCCACCCGCGACCAGAAGCTGTACTGGTTGATGCTCGCGCTGCTGCTGGTCTTCGCCCTCGCCGCGCGCAACCTGGCCCGCTCCCGGATCGGGCGGGCCTTCACCGCGATCCGCGACCGGGACATCGCCGCCGGCGTGATCGGGGTGAACCTGCCCCGGTACAAGACCGTCGCCTTCGCCGTGTCGTCGTTCTACGCCGGCTGCGCGGGCGCGCTGCTCTACACCGTCACCGGCTTCTTCGACCCCGGTTCGTTCAGCCTGCTGCTGTCCGTGCAGTACATCGCCATGGTGCTCATCGGCGGCGCGGGCACCATCTCCGGCGCCGTCGCCGGGGCGTTCTTCATCACCCTGCTGCCCCGGCTCACCCGGGAACTGCAGGCGTGGGTGCCGTTCATCAGCACCCAGCCGAACGAGGTGCCGAACGTCTTCCAGGTGGAGACGATCCTCTACGGCGTACTCATCATCGTCTTCCTCATCTTCGAACCACGCGGGTTGTTCGGCCTCTGGGTACGGGCCCGCAGCTACTGGAAGGCGTGGCCGTTCTCCTACTGACACACAAGTGAGGAAGCCATGGGAAGAGCGACGTCGCGGATCGCCCTCGGGGCGGCCGTGGTCCTGCTGGCCGGCACCCTCACCGCCTGCCGGGGCGGTGACACCGAGACCGACGCGTCCGGGTTGAAGACCGACGTGGGCGTGACCTCCGAGCCCTGCCCGGAGGCGGTGGACAAGAACAAGGGCTGCATCTACCTCGGCATCATCTCCGACCTCACCGAGGGCCCCTTCCGGGCCCTGGCCGTGCCGATCACCGACGCCCAGAAGGCGTTCTGGAAGCGGGTCAACACGAGCGGCGGGATCGGCGACTACGAGGTGGACGTCAGCCGGTACGTGCGCGACAACAAGTACAACCCGCAGACCCACAACCAGGTGTACCAGGAGATCAAACCGAACGTGCTGGCGCTCGCGCAGAGCCTCGGCTCGCCCACCACGGGCGCGATCCTCGGCGACATGAAGGCCAACAACGTGATCGCCGCCCCGGCGGCGTGGACGTCCGGGTACGCCTTCGAGGACGTGATCATCGAGTCCGGCGCGAACTACTGCGTCGAGTCGATGAACGCCCTCGACTACGCCCGGGAGGCGTACAGCCCGAAGTCGGTGATGGCGGTGCACCTGGCCGGCGACTACGGGGACGACGCCGCCGCCGGGGTGAAGCTCGCCGCGCAGGCCCTCGGGCTGACCTTCACCGACGTCAAGACCGACTCGGGCGCCGACAAGCAGGCCGGGGCGATCCAGGCCATCCTGACCGGCAAGCCGGACCTGGTGGTGCTCACCATGGGCCCGGCCGACGCGGCGACCATCGTCGGCCAGGCCGTCGCCCGCGGCTTCGCCGGCCGGTTCATCGGCACCAGCCCCACCTGGAACCCGGCGCTGCTGCAGAGCCCGGCCGCTCCGGCGTTGCTGGCGAAGTACGAGCAGTCGGCACCGTGGAACTCCTGGAGCACCGACACCCCCGGCCACCGGGCGTTGCGGGAGGCGCTGCCCGGCGTCACACCCAACGACGGCTACACCGCCGGCTGGGTGTGGTCGTACCCGATGAAGGCGGCACTGGCGAAGGCGGTCGCCGACGGCGATCTGACCCGCGCCGGGCTGCTCAAGGCGGTCAAGTCCCTGACCAGGGTGGACTACGAGGGCATGCTGCCGGAGAACGCCGGCAACTACGCCGCCGGGCCCAACGACGGCGCCGTCCGGGTGACCGCGATCTACAAGCCGGACCAGGCCGCGCCCACCGGGGTCAGCCGGGTGCGGGACCTCTTCACCGGGCCGACGGCGCAGGCGTACACGCTGGACCGGCCCTGCTACGAGAAGCTCTGACGGGGTGTTAGGAAGGGTCCCCTGTACAACGCCAGGCGTTAACAGGGGGCCCTTCCTTGTGTGCCAGGATGGGGGATGAGTACCGCCGCCACGGGTGGTCCGGCGTTGGCCCGGCTCGCCGCCCTGCTCGCCGACGACACCCGGGCCCGGATCTGCCTGGCGTTGCTCGACGGGCGGGCGTGGACCGCGGGCGAGCTGGCCCGGCTGGCCGGGGTGGCGCCCTCCACCGCGAGCGACCACCTCACCCGGCTGGTCCGGGGCGGGCTGCTCGCCGAGGAACGGCAGGGGCGGCACCGGTACGTCCGGCTCGCCGACCCGTCGGTCGCCCAGCTCGTCGAGGACCTGGCCGCGCACGCGCCGGCCACGCCCGCGCCGGTCCGCTCGTTGCGCGCCGCCCGGGCCGACGCCGCCCTGGCGTACGCCCGCACCTGCTACGACCACCTGGCCGGCCGGCTCGGGGTGCTGCTCCGGGACGCGATGCTGGCCCGGGGACTCCTCGACGCCACGTCGGGGCTGGCGCTCACCCCGACCGGACACGACTGGCTCGCCGACCTCGCGGTGCCGGCGACCCGACTTGGTGCCACCCGGCGGCCGCTGGTACGCGACTGTCTGGACTGGACCGAGCGCCGCCCGCACCTGGCCGGCGCGCTGGGCGCGGCGCTGTGCGACCGCTTCCTCGACCTGGGCTGGCTGGCCCGGGGCGGCGGCCGGGCGGTCCGCCTGACTCCGGCGGGCGGACCGGCGCTCGCCCTCGCCCTGGGTGTGCCGCCGGCCGACCTCGCGCCCGCGACGGCGGCGGGAGCCGGCAGCGGGCGCGCCTGACCCCGGCCAGATCCGCGCAGTTTCGGGGAAGGTGCTGCCTCGCCACGGAAAGAGGCAGCAAACTCCCCGACGTTGTGCGCCGGCCGGCCACGCGGGGGCGGGCGGCACGCGGGGTGCTCCGCGAGGGGTGCGGGGGCGGGCGGACGGTTCGGCGGGCGCCGAAGCGATCGGCGCCTACGGTCGGGCGGTGACCGATCTTCTCATCGCCCCGCCGCCCGGTACGCCCGCTTGTGGGCCGCCCGTCCGCGACCCCGACAGCGGCTGGGTGGTGACCCGGCACGCTGACGTGTGCGCGGTCCTCACCGATCCGGCCTTCCAGGTCCCGGTCGCCGACGCGGGCCCGGCCGGAACCCTGGCCTGGCTGCGGAGTACCGTCAGCCGGTTCAGCGCCCCGCAGCGGCATCCGGACCGGCGGGCGATCGGGGTGGCCGTGCTCGCCGCGCTCGACCCGGACGAGTTGCGTACGGCAGCGGCCCGGCTGACCCACCAGGTCCTCGACGGGGCCGGCGACCGGCTGGAGGTGATGTCCGCGCTCGCGCGGCGCGGACCGCTGCGGGTGCTGGCGATCCGGCTCGGCCTGGCCGACCCCGATGCGGCGGTGCCCGCGGTGACGGCGGTCGCCGCTGCCTGGCATCCGGGCGCCGAGGGGCCACGGATCGCGGCGGCGGACCGGGCGGTCACCGCGCTGCTGGCGATGCTGCCGCCGAGCGCGCCGGACGTGGCGGCGAACCGGCTCGGCCTGCTGGTCCAGGCGTGCGACGCCACGGCCGGACTGATCGGCGCGGCCGTCCGGCACGGCCTGGGAACGCCACCGGCCGTGTCGACCGCCGCCCTGCTGGCGGAGGTGCTGCGGCTCGACCCGCCGGTCCGTGGGACCCGCCGGGTCGCCACCGCGTCCGTCCGGCTCGCCGGCCGCCACCTGGCTGCGGGCGATCCGGTGCTGCTCCGCTTCGACGCCGCCAACCGGGATCCCGCGGTCGTCGCCGACCCGGACCGCCTGCTGCCCGGCCGTACGGGGCTGCCGGTGACGTTCGGGGCGGGGCCGCGCGGCTGCCCGGGCGAACGCCACGCCCTCGCGCTGGCCGGTGGCGTGGTGGAGGTGCTGCGACACCGCTGCCGCCTCGTCCCCGGCCCGGCGGACCACGAACCGCACCCGCTGCTGCGCGTCCCGACCCGGCTGGAGGTGGAGGTCCGGTGACCGCCCGCTGCGCCGCCTTCCACGCCCTGCACCACGGCGACCGGCCCCTGCTGCTGCCCAACGCCTGGGACCACGCGAGCGCCGCCGCGTTCGCCGCCCGGGGCCACCCGGCCGTCGGGACCACCAGCCTGGGGGTCGCGGCGGCGGCCGGCCTGCCCGACGCGGCGGCGGCCACCCGGGCCGAGACTCTCCGGCTGGCCCGGCTGCTCAGTCCGCTGCCGGTGCTGCTGACCGTCGACATCGAGGCCGGACACGCCGACGACCCGTCGGCCGTCGCCGACCTCGCCACCGAGCTGGCCGGGCTCGGCGTGGTCGGCGTCAACATCGAGGACGGCCGCGGGGACGGGAGTCTCGGTGCGCCCGACGTGACCGCCGCCAAGGTGGCGGCGGTCAAGGCGGCAGCGCCCGGGTTGTTCGTCAACGCGCGTACGGACACCTGGTGGCTCGGTGTCCCGGATCCGCTGCCGGCCACCCTCGACCGGGCACGCGCCTACCGGGAGGCGGGCGCGGACGGCATCTTCGTTCCCGGTGCCCTCGACGGGCGGACCGTCGGCGTGCTCGCCGCCGCGATCGAGGGGCCGCTGAACGTGCTGTACCGGCCGGGCGGGCCGACGCTCGATGAGCTGGGTGCCCTCGGGGTGGCCCGGGTCAGCACGGGGTCGCTGTTGTTCCGGGCGGCGCTCGGCGCGGCGCTGGACGTCCTCGACGCCGCCGTCTCGGGTCGGCCGGCGTCGACCGAACCGCCCTCGTACGCCGAGGTGCAGCGGTTGAGTCCGGTGTCCGGGGCGGAGCCGTTCGCGCCGGGGCGGCCGTCCTGACTCGTTGCGGGGAAGATAGGAGGATTGTTCGGGCTTTGACCGCTGCGCGTGATTACGGTGTGACACAGGGTGACGTACACCGTGATGCCGTGACGGGAGAGAGGACCCGACCATGCGCGTGCCCAGTCGAAGCCCGGGACACCAGCCCGGTCCTCCCACCGCGCCGGCCCGGCGGCGCGCACCCGCCGTGTCGCACCGCCGCACCCCGGCCACCGAGCCCGACCTGGACGCGTACCGCGCCGCCGTCGCCGACCTGCTGGTCGAGATCGGCGCGCTCGCCGACACGTCCTGCGCCGCCGCCCGGCAGGTGCTGGTCGACCAGCGGCTGCGCGAACCGGCCCTCGCCGCGGTGCTCGACGCCACCCCGCAGGGCCTGGTCGGCGCCCGCGAGACGCTGCTGCTCGAGATGGCCCGGTACGTGCCGAACGAGCGCAGCTCCGCCGGTGACCTCGCCGCCCTGGTCCGGATCTACCTGCTGTCCCGCATCGACGTGATGTGGTGGCGTGACGCGCCCACGTACCTCACCGACGAGCAGGTCAACGGCAGCCCGGACCTGGTCGACCTGGAGTGGCTGCGCCGGCGCGACCTGCTGCGCTTCCGGTACCAGGAGCAGCCCGCCACGCTGCTCGGCCGGGGCGTGCGGGCGGTGCGCCGCCGCGTCTTCCCCGGCGCCACCCCGCGCACGGCCGGCCTGCTGTTCCGCCGGACCCGCCGGGAGGTCGTGGCGTTGCTGAACGACATCGGCCGGGAGTTCGCCGCCCGTACCCCGGCCGCCACCCCGCCGCTGTGGGTGACCAGCCTCGTCCGCAGCGTCGAGCACCAGCACCGGCTGCGCCGGCTCGGGTACGCGGCGATGGTGCCGAGCGGGCACTGCCTCGGCTGGGCGGTGGACGTGGAGATGACGTGGTTCGAGCGGTTCGGGGTGCGGGACACCCTCGCCGACCTGCTGCTCGCCCGGCAGCGGGCCGGCGAGGTCAACGTCGTCGACGAGGGTCAGGCCTGGCACGTGTGCCTCGCGCCCGCGGCCCGCCACCGCCTGCGCCGCGCGTACGAAGCCGAGATGGGGATCTGAGCCGATGTGCGGCATCACGCTGAGCATCGGCCCCGAGGCCGACCCGAGTGTCTTCCGGCGCATGCTGGCCACCCTGCAGACGCGCGGCGAGGTGACCGAGACCCGGTACGAGACCGGCCTGCTCACCGGCGTCCGCCGGCTGCGGGTGGTGGACCGCGACCGGGCCGTGCAGCCCTGGGTGTCCGACGACGAGGCGTGGGTGCTCTGCTACAACGGCGAGGTCTTCAACCACGACGAGCTGCGGGCGGAGCTGACCGCGCTCGGGCACCGCTTCCGCAGCGTCAGCGACACCGAGGTGGTGCTCGCCGCGTACCTGTGGTGGGGCGAGGGGATGGTCTCGCGGCTGCGCGGCGAGTACGCCTTCGCGATCGTGGAGCGGGCCAGCGGTCGCGTCTACCTGGTGCGCGATCCCCTCGGCGTCAAGCCGCTGTACTGGACGCGCACGCCGGGATGCCTGCACGTGGCGAGTGAGGTCAAGGCCCTGGCCGGTTTCGGGACCCCGATCGGCGAGGTGCCGCCGGGCCACCACGGCTGGGCGGACGTGGCGCTGCCGGTCCGGCTTCGCCCGTACGTCGACCTGCTCACCCTCGGCGACGGACTGCCGCCGGTGGACGACCCGGACGAGGCCGCCCTGCTCGTCCGTGCCGCTCTCACCGAGAGCATCCGCCGGCGGGTGGACACCGACCTCACCGTCGGCGTGGTGCTCTCCGGAGGGCTGGACAGCTCGCTGGCGCTGCTCCACGTGCGCGAGATGCACCCGGACTGCGTCGCCGTCACCGTCGGTGTCCCGGAGAGCCCCGACGTGGCGTACGCCCGGCGGCTGGCGAGGGACCTCGGCGTGCCGCACGAGGTGGTGGAGTTGCGCCCGCGCGACATCCGGCTGGCGGAGATCCGGGAGGCGATCCGCATCTCGGAGCTCACCGAGTACGGCGACATCATCAACGCGGTGGTGTCGGTGCCGCTCTTCCGGCGGCTGCGCGAGCTCGGCGTGAAGGTGGCGCTCACCGGCGACGGCTCGGACGAGCTGTTCGGCGGCTACCCCATGTACCAACAGGTCGGCCCCGAGGCGGCCCGCCGGCTCTTCCTCCACAAGATCCGCAACCTCTGCCGTACGGAGTTGCAGCGCGTCGACCGGACCAGCATGGCGTACGGCGTGGAGGCCCGCGTGCCGTTCCTCGACCTGAGCGTGGTCGAGCTGGCGATGCGCCTGCCGGTCGAGCTGAAGATGCGCGACGGCCAGGAGAAGTGGATCGTCCGCCGCGCGTTCGCCGACCTGCTGCCCGACTACATCCGGCGCCGGCCGAAGAACCCGATGTCGTACTCCTCGGGCCTGCACGAGCGCGCCCGCCTGTACAAACCGCTGTTCGCCCGACTGCACCGGTCCTTCCGCTACGACCTCCTGGAGCCGGTGCGCCGGGACTTCGACAGTGTGCTCACCCGCTGCGGCAACGACCTGGACCGGGCGCTCGCCGCCGGCCGGGCCCGGCCCGACTACACGATGCTGGAGCACGCCCGGGACCTGGTCGGCGCGGCGAGGTGGAACGCCGTGCCGGTGGTGCGCCGGCTGGTCGGGCCCCGCCGCAACCGGGGGGACGGCGCGCCGCTGCCGGGGTGACCCGCTCTGATCCGCGGGTTGACTCTGACACCGTGTCAGGGCCGACCGTGGAGGGACCATGTTCACCATCGGAGACTTCGCCAGGCTCGGCCGGGTGTCCGTGCGGATGCTGCGTCACTACGACAGCATCGGCCTGCTCCGGCCGGCCGCCGTCGACCCGCACACCGGGTACCGCTACTACACCGCCGTGCAGTTGCGCCGGCTCAACCGGGTGATCGCCCTCAAGGACCTCGGCCTCACCCTGGCCCAGGTGCAGGTGATCCTCGACGACGCGCTCGACGTGGCCGAGCTGCGGGGGATGCTGCGGCTGCGCCGGGCCCAACTGGAGGCGCAGGTCGCGGCGGACACCGCCCGGCTGGCGGGGATCGAGGCGCGGCTCCGGGCCATCGAGAAGGAGGGCGGCATGACCAACCAGGACGTCGTACTCAAGGAGATCCCGCAGGTCCGCGTCGCCGAGCTGACGGCGGTCGCGCCCAGCTACGCGACCCCGGACATCGGTCCGGTGATCCAGCCGCTCTACCCGGAGCTGTTCCGGCGGCTGGAGGCGGCCGGGATCACGCCGACCGGGCCCGGTCTGGCGTACTACGAACCGGCCGGCGAGCGGGAGAACGTCGTCGTGCACGCGGGCGTCGGCGTCGCCGTCGACCCGGACCGGGCCCGCGACTTCGCGGTCGTCGACCTGCCGGCGGTGCCGGCGGCGGCCACCATCATCCACCACGGTCCGATGGACGAGGTGGAGGGCACCATGCAGGTCCTGGCCCGCTGGATCGAGGAGAACGGCTGGCGGGCGGACGGCTACGCCCGCGAGCTGTACGTGGAGTACTGCGCCGACGACCCGTCGGCCGGGGTGACCGAGCTCCAGCTGCCGGTCCGCCGCGACTGAGGTCGGCGCTGACGGTCGACGGGGCATCGGTCCCGGCCGCCGCGGCCGGGGCCGACGCGGGCGTTCCAGTCGTCCGCGGGAGTGCGGGCCGCCGCGCCGGGTACAGGGAGCGCGTGAGGGCACCGGACGTGATGGTGGTCGGGCAGCTGGCCCGCGACCTCGTACTGCTGGTCGACGAGGTCCCGGACGCCGGCGGCAGCGCGCCCGTGCGGCGCCGGCGGGAGATGCTGGGCGGCAAGGGCGCCAACCAGGCCGTCGCGCTGGCCCAGCTCGGCGCGGCCGTGGGCCTGCTGGCCGTGATCGGCGACGACGAGGTCGGCGAGCGGTTGCTGGCCCAGGCGCGGGCCGACGGGATCGACGTCGGCACGGTACGGTGCCGGCGCGGCGTCCGGACCGGACTCATCGTGGACGTCGTCGACGGGTGCGGCCACTGGCGCTACCTGGAGGACCTGCCGGACGGCGTGCTGGTCACGCCCGACGACGTGGCGTGGGCGGCCACCTCGCTGCGTGCCGCGCGGGCCGTCCTCGTCCAGCTCCAACAGCCACCGGCGGCGGCCCTGGCCGCGGCGCGTACCGCCCGTGACGGCGGGGCGATGGTCGTCCTCGACGGGGCGCCGTCCGACCCGGCCGCCACGGACGAACTGCTGGTGCTCGCCGACGTGCTGCGCGCGGACGCGCGGGAGACCGAGCAGATCACCGGCGACCGTCCGGAGGACGCGGACGCGGGGCTCGCCGCCGGCCGGGCGCTCGTGCGCCGCGGTCCCTCCCTGACGGCGGTCGAGGTGGCCGGCGTCGGCAACGCCTTCGTCTGGCCCGACGGCGAGCTGTTCGTGCCGCTGAGCGAGACACCGACGGTCGACAGCACCGGGGCCGGGGACGCCTTCGTCGCCGCGCTCACCCGGGCTCTGCTGGCCGGCGAGCCCCGGGACCGGGCGGCGCGGCTGGCGGTGGCGGCGGCCGGCGCCACCGTCGGGCACCCGGGCGGTCGCCCGGCGCTGGATTCGGCGGCGATCCGCCGTCAGCTCGACCGCATCCCCGGCTGACCCACCCGCGCGGCAACCGACCGTACGGTCCAGGGCGTCGAATAAGCATGTGGCGGAAGATTCCGGGCGCCGGCGCCGCCCTCCTGATCGCCGTGACCGCGTGCTCCGCGCCGCCGGCGGCCTCTGGGACCGCCTCGCGCCAGGACGCCGGCCAGGCCGCGGCGACCCTCGCCAGCCTCCGGCGGGTCGACGACCTGCCGCTGTACGAGATGACGTACGTCGGGGCGTACGACCCGACCGTCGGCACCGACGCGAGCCCGGAGGCGGAACCGTTCGGCTGTTCGCTCTTTGTGGCGGCGGGTGACCGCGCCCGGCCGCTGTTCGCCCGCAACTTCGACTGGGACCCGAACCCGGCGCTGGTACTGCGCGTGGACCCGCCCGACGGGTACGCGTCGATCTCGGTGGTCGACATCTCGTACCTCGGTGTCGGCACCGACCCGGCCGGCGACCGGCGGCTGCTCGACGCGCCGCTGCTGCCGTTCGACGGGATGAACGAGCGGGGGCTGGCGATCGGGCTGGCCGCCGACGACGGAGCCCGGGCGATCCGCGACCCGGGCAAGCCCACCGTCGGGTCGGTCCGGATCCAGCGGCTCGTCCTGGACCGGGCGGCCACGGTGGACGAGGCGGTCGCCGTGTTCGCGCGACACAACCTGGACTTCACCGGCGGGCCGGCGCTGCACTACCTGCTCGCCGACGCGACCGGGGCGAGCGCCGTGGTCGAGTTCGTCGACGGACGGATGCGGGTCGAGCGGGGGCGTGCCGCGTGGCGTGCCCTGACCAACGTGCCGGTCGTCGGGGTGCCCGAGCAGCGCCGGCGCGCCGACCACCGGTACGGGCGGATCGCCGCCGCCCTGGACCGGGCCGGCGGTGCGGTGGACGCCGCGGGTGCGGCCGCCCTGCTCACCGAGGTGCGCCAGCCGCACACCCGCTGGTCGGTCGTCTACGACCTGCGCGGCGGTGAGGTTCGGCTGACCACCGCCGCCGGCGGTTCGCGGCGTTACCGGATGCCGATGGCCTGACCTGGAACGCGGCCGGGCCCGGCCGCCGCGAGCGGAGCCGGGCCCGGAGGTGCGGGCGGTGCCTAACCGCCCAGGTAGCTGGGCTGGGTCTGCACGTTCAGCTCGCGGTAGCGGATCAGGTTCGCCGTCCAGGTGCGCCAGTCGCTGAGCTTGAGGACGTCCAGGCCCTTCACCATGTCGTTGGAGTAGATGTAGCCGTTGTACCAGTACGCGGACCAGGTGCCGCCGCCGGTGAGGCGCTCCGCGTTCAGCGGGCCCCGCTCCCAGTACGCGATCTCCCGCGGGTTGGCCGAGTCGGTGAAGTCCCAGACCGAGATGCCGCCCTGGTACCACGCCTGGACCATGATGTCGCGCCCGAACACCGGCACCAGCGAGCCGTTGTGCGCCACGCAGTTCTCGGTGTCGGCGTTGGGCCGCGGGATCTTGAAGTAGCTGCGGAAGACCATGGTGCGGTTGTCGCCGCGCCCGAGGATGTCGTAGACCGCGTCGGCGCCCCGGTTCGGGCCGACGGTCTCGTTGCAGGTGGCGGCGCCGCCACCACCCAACTCGTCGGTGAAGACCACCTTGGTGCCGGCGTTGTTGAACGTGGCCGAGTGCCAGAAGGCGAAGTTCACCGTGTCCCGCACCCGGTTGATGACCCGGGGCGCCTCCCGGTTCGAGATGTCCATCAGGATGCCGTCACCCATGCACGCGCCGGCGGCCAGGTTCTTCGACGGGTAGACGGTGATGTCGTGGCAGCCGCTGGTCGCCGACTTCTGACCCGGCACGCCCTCGAAACCGCCGTCGGGGAACAGGTTCGGCACGGCCACCACGGCCGCGTCGGTGGGCGACTTCACCGGCACCTTGATGATGGAGATGGAGTCGTGCGGCCGTGGGCAGCCGACGTACGTGTCCGACGGTCCGTACGACGACACGTACACGTACACCGTCTTGTGGTTCTTGCCCGGCACCAGCGTGTGGGTGTGCGAGCCGCAGGCGGTCTGCACGCTCTTGATGTAGCGCGGGTTGGCCTTGTCGCGGATGTCGAAGATCTTGATGCCCTCCCACCGCGTCTCGGTCGACGGCACGCCCGTGCTGGCGCAGGAGTCGTCGCTGCGCGGCGAGTCGGTGGAGAGGAACAGCAGGTCACCGTGGACGGAGATGTCGTTCTGCGACCCGGGGCAGAGCACCCGCGACACGACGGTCGGCGCGGTGGGCTTCGAGATGTCGTAGACGACGAAGCCGTTGTAGTTGCCGGCGAACGCGTACCGGCCCTGGAAGGCGAGGTCGCTGTTCGTGGCGTCGAGCGGCGCCACCTTCGGCAGGTTGGCGACCTGCTTCAGGGTGGGACTGCTCCGGATCTCGTCGACACCGGGGATGGTGTTCGCGGTCTCGACCGTTCCGGACGGTGCGGTCGCCACCCCGGCGCTGCCCGGTGGGGCGGCGACCGTGCTGGCGAGGAGGAGGCCGGCCGTGGCCAGGCTCACGGTGGTGAGCCGTCGGGACCGCGGCGAGGGAAATCTGAACATCGGCGGCGCCCTTCGCAAGGGGTTGACGATTGGGGACACGTTACCGGCCACTGGCCGCCTTCGATGTGACACAGATCACATTTGCGGATGTTCTTCGATGGATACGATCGCCATGACCTCGACCTCCAGGGGGTATCGGATGACCGTGCGAGGCAGATGGGTGCTGGCCGCCGTAACAACGGTGGCGCTGCTCCTGGTCGTGGTCGCCGCGCTGCTCCGGTCGGGCTCCGACACCGACCGCCCCTCACCCGCCCCGAGGGCCGCGACCGCATCGAGCACCAGTGCTGGCCCGTCGGTCGTCGTGCCCGGACGACCGGGGGAGTCCGCCCAGGTCCGGCCCGCCGAGGAGGTGCGGGCCACGGCCTCGCCGGCCCACAACTCGATGGACACCTGGTACGTCCGGATGATGATCCCGCACCACGAGCAGGCGCTGGAGATGGCCGCACTCGCCCCGGACCGGGCCGCCGACCCGCGGGTGAAGGCCCTGGCGGACCGGATCCGGGCCGGTCAGGCGCCCGAGATCGGCGTGCTGCGGGCCTGGCTCCAGGCCCGGAATCTCCCGGCCGACGTCGCCGGGCACGACCACGGCACCATGCGGGGCATGCAGTCGCCCGAGGCGATGCGACGGCTCGCCGATGCCCGGGGCGCCGACTTCGACCGGCTCTTCGTGCGGATGATGAGCGACCACCACGCCGGCGCCGTCGAGATGTCCACCAACCTGCTGAAGGTGGGCGCGGAGCCGCTGCTCCAGGAGTTCGCCAACTCGGTCGCCGTGGAGCAGAACGTCGAGATCAACCGGATGCGGGAGATCGTCGGCGCCTGACCTGGCCGCCCGGCCAGGCACGTCGCCCGCGTACGCTGGGTGACCGTGGACCGCACCATCCTCGGCCGCCCGCTGCGCGGCGTCGCCTTCGACGTGTTCGTCTCCGGGGCCGTGGTGCTCGTCGGTCTGGCCGGCGTGGTTAACCAGCCCGGCGGGTGGTGGGCCACCCTGGTCGGGGTCGGCATGGCGGTGGCGCTGCTGTTCCGCCGCGCCCACCCGTCGGCGGTCGCCGCCGTCGTGGCGGGGCTGGCGCTGGTGCAGGTGATCGCCGGGTGGGGGCCGCTGGCGTTCGACATCGCGGTGCTGATCGCGCTCTACAGCGTGGTGAAGTACGCCGACCGGCTCCGCGACGGTGTCCTGGCCGGCGTCGCCGCCGCCGTCGGCGTGGTGCTGGCCGCGCTCCAGACCGACGGCGCCCTCGCCTGGTGGGCGAGCGCCCTCTACTTCGGGCTGGTGACCGGCGCGGTCTGGCTGGTCGGCCTCAACGTGCGCACCCGGCGGCTCTACGTGGTCAGCCTGGAGGAGCGGGCGGCGACCCTGGAGCGCGAGCGGGAGGCCGAGGCGCGGGCCGCCGTGGCGGGGGAGCGGGCCCGCATCGCCCGCGAGTTGCACGACGTGGTGGCGCACAGCATGGCCGTGATGATCGTCCAGGCCGACGGTGCCCGCTTCATGATCGACCGTGATCCGGCGACCGCCCGGGAGGCCGTGCGGGTGGTCGCCGACACCGGCCGCCAGGCCCTCGAGGAGATGCGGCGGCTGGTCGGCGTACTCCGGGAGCCGAGCCCGCCCGAGACGGTGGCGGCCGGCCCCGACGGCGCCCGGGTCGTCGAGCCGGAGCACCGCCGCCCGGCCCTCGCGGAACTACCCGCGCTGCTCGACCGGTTCTCCGACGCCGGCCTGCGGGTGCGCCGGACCGTCAGCGGCGAGCCGGCGCACCTGCCGCCCGGTCTGGAACTGACCGTCTACCGGGTCGTGCAGGAGGGGCTCACCAACGCGCTCAAGCACGCCGGGGTCGGCGCCACCGTCGAGGTCACCCTGGACCACACCGCCGACGCCGTCGCCGTGCGGGTGGTCGACGACGGGCGGGGCCGGCCGCCGGTGCGGCCCGCGCCGTCCGGCGGGCATGGCCTCGTCGGCATGCGGGAGCGGGTCGGCGTGTACGACGGCCGGCTCACCGCCGGGCCCCGCCTCGCCGGCGGCTGGCAGGTCGAGGTGCGGCTGCCGCTGCCGTCGACCCCGACCGCCGAGGCGGTGGCAGCGTGACCGTCCGGGTGGTGATCGTCGACGACCAGGCCCTGGTCCGGGCCGGATTCCGCATGGTGCTGGACTCCCAGCCCGACATCGAGGTGGTCGGCGAGGCCATCGACGGCGCCGACGCGCTGCGCGTCCTGGCCCGCGTCGAGGCCGACGTCGTGGTGATGGACCTGCGGATGCCCACCATGGACGGGGTGGAGGCCACCCGCCGGCTCTGCGCCGGCCGGCCCGCCGGCCCCCCACGGGTGCTGGTGCTGACCACCTTCGACACCGAGGCGGACGCGTTCGCCGCGCTCCGGGCCGGGGCCAGCGGATTCCTGCTCAAGAACGTCCCGCCCGAGGACCTGCTCGCCGCGATCCGGGTGGTCGCGCAGGGCGACTCGGTCGTGGCGCCGTCGATCACCCGCCGCCTGCTCGACCGGTTCGCCGGCCAACTCGGGCCCGGCCCCGCCGAGGACCCGCGCCTCGCACAGCTCACCGACCGGGAACGGGAAGTGCTGCTGCTGGTCGCGCAGGGCCTGTCCAACGCCGAGATCGCCGGCCGCGTGCACGTGGCCGAGGCGACGGTGAAGACCCACGTCGGCCGGATCCTGGCCAAGCTCCAGCTCCGCGACCGGGTGCAGGCGGTGGTGCTCGCGTACGAGAGCGGCCTCGTCACGCCCGGCGGCTGACCCGGCGTACGCCTCAGGTCGTACCCGCCGGTCCCGCCGTACCGCCCGAGGGCGCAGCGGGATCGAGAGCGCGGGTGGACGCCACCCCCGCGCGGCGTCCATAGCGTCGGAAGCGTTCACACTTCCGACCCACGGGGAGCAGACATGCCCGTCGCACCTCCCGCACACGCCACCGCCGGTGTCGCGGTCACCGCCCGCGGCCTGACCCGCCGCTACGGCACCGGCCCGGCCGCCGTCGTCGCCCTCGACTCGGTCGACGTCGACTTCGCCGCGGGCGCGTTCACCGCCATCATGGGCCCGTCGGGCTCCGGCAAGTCCACCCTGCTGCACTGTCTCGCCGGCCTGGACCGCGCCGACGCCGGCACGGTCCACGTGGGCACGGCCGACCTCGGGCGGCTCGACGACCGGGGACTGACGCTGCTGCGCCGGGACTGGATCGGCTTCGTGTTCCAGTCGCTCAACCTGCTGCCGGCGCTCACCGCCGAGGAGAACGTGGTCCTGCCCCTGGCGCTCGCCGGCCGGCGCCCCGACCCGGCCTGGCTGCGCCAGGTGGTGACCGCCGTCGGCCTCGGTGACCGGCTGCGGCACCGGCCGGCCGAACTCTCCGGCGGCCAGCAGCAGCGGGTCGCGGTGGCGCGGGCCCTCGTCACGAAGCCCTGGGTGGTGTTCGCCGACGAACCCACCGGAAACCTCGACTCCCGGTCCGGTGCCGAGGTGCTCCGGCTGCTCCGGGAGGCCGTCGACGCGCTCGGCCAGACGGTGGTCATGGTGACCCACGACCCGGTCGCCGCGAGCCACGCCGACCGGGTGGTGTTCCTCGCCGACGGCCGGCTCGTGACGGAGCTGACCGAGCCCACCGCCGAGCGCGTGCTCGACGCCCTCGCCCGCCTCGATCCGGCCCGCCGTCCCGAGGCGGTGGCCCGGTGATCCGGCTGACCCTGCGCTCGTTGCGGGCCGAGGCGCCGCGCCTGCTGCTGTCCGCCCTCGCCGTCGTGCTCGGCGTCGCGTTCGTCGCCGGCACGCTGATGTTCGTCGACGGCATGCGGGCCGGCGCGTACGACCGGGCGGGCGCCTTCGACCGCCACACCGACCTCGGCGTGTACCCGGCCGGCTCGGAACCGCTGTCTCCCGCGCTCGTCGAGCGGGTACGCGGTGTCGACGGGGTGGCCGCCGCCGAGGGGGAACTGCTCGGCTCCGGCGGGATCGTCGGCGCCGACGACCGGCCCGTGCTCGGCTACGTGGTCCTCGCGGCCATCCCCACCGACCCCGCGCTGCGCTCGTACGACGTGGTCGCCGGCCGGCTGCCGGACCGTCCCGGCGAGGTGGTCCTGGACGCGCCGACCGTGGCCGAGGAGGGCTTCGCCGTCGGCGCGCCGGTCCGCGTCGGCGGCGCGGCCGGCGCCGCCCGCCCGTACACCCTGGTCGGCACCGTCGACGTGGCCGGCACCGCCCGGGACGTCGGTGGCCCGTTCGTCGGCCTGGTCGGGGCGGACGCGCTCGCGGTGACCGGGCAGCGCGGCTACGACCGGATCCTCGTCGCCGCCGCGTCCGCGGGCGACGGCACGGGTCTCGCGGACGCGGTGGCGGTGACGGTGGGCACCGGTGCCACGGTGAAGACGCGGGCCCGGATCCTCGACGAGGCGGTCGAGGACGCCGTACGCAACCTGGAGCAGTTCAACCTGGTGCTGCTCACCTTCGCCGCCGTGGCGGTGGTGGTCGCCGCGTTCGTCATCGCGAACACGTTCGCGATCGTCCTCGCCCAGCGGACCCGCCGCACCGCGCTGCTGCGGCTGGTCGGGGCCGCCCGCGGGCAGCTGTTCCGGGCCGCGGTGCTGGAGGCCGCCGTGGTCGGGCTGGCCGCGTCGGCGCTCGGCGTGCTGTTCGGGGTGGGCCTGGCGGGTGGCCTGAACCAGCTCATGTCGCGGCTCGACGCGCCGGTTCCCGGCGGGCTGACCATCACCGCGCCGACGGTCCTGGCGGGCCTGGCCCTGGGCACGGCGGTCACCGTGGGCGCCGCCCTCGCGCCGGCCTGGCGGGGGACCCGGGTGGCGCCGGTGGCCGCGCTGACCGACGCGGCGGTGCAACCGACGCGACGGGCCGGGTGGCTCCGGCTGACCGCGGGCGCGCTGGTCCTCGCCGCCGGGATCGCCGCCCTGGTCGCCGCGGGACCGGCGGTGCAGGTGCCGCTGGTCGCCGCGGGCGGGGTGCTCTCCTTCTTCGGGATCGTCCTGTTCGGGCCGGTGCTGGTCCCCGCCCTGGTCCGGGTGTTCGGTCTGCCGGCGCGCCGGCTGTTCGGGGCGACCGCCGGTCTCGCGGTGGCGAACGCCGTGCGCAACCCGCGCCGGATCGCGGCGACCGCGACCGCACTGGTGATCGGCATCGGGCTGGTCTCCGCCTTCGTGGTCGGCGCGCACAGCACCAAGGCGGGGATCGAACGCAGCGTGGACGCCGAGGTCGGCGTGGACTGGCTGGTCACCGGCATCGGTGGCCCGCTGCCCGCCGCGGTCGTGGGCGAGCTGCGGGCACGGCCGGAGCTCGCGGTCGTCCACGAGCAGCGCAGTGGCCTGTGGTCGGACGTGGAGGTGCGGGCCGCCCATCCCGCGCTGGTCGGCCGGACGCTGACCGGTGTGCTCGCCGGGGACCCGGACCGGCTCGGGCCCGGCACGGCGCTCGTCGGCCGGGAACTCGCCGAGGCGCGGGGGTGGACGGCCGGCAGCGCCATCACCGTGCGGGGCCGGCCGCTGCGGGTGGCCGCCGTGGTCACCGACGGCGGGCCGGCGTTCGCGGGCAGCCCGGTGCCGGCGGGTCACGTGGTCCACGTCGTGGACGCCGACTTCACCGCCCTCTTCCCGGACGAGCGGGGAATCCTCGCCGAGATCGACCCGGCCGGCGGGATCACGCCGGACCGGGCGCGGGCGGCGATCGAGGCGGTCGTCGTGCGTTACCCGACGGTCAACCTGATGGACCAGGGCGCGTACAAGAAGATGCTCACCGGCACGGTCGACATGCTGCTCGCGATCGTCACCGGTCTACTCGGCCTCGCCGTGGTGATCGCGCTGGTCGGCGTCGCGAACACACTGTCCCTGTCGGTGGTCGAACGGACCCGGGAGAACGCCGTGCTGCGCGCGGTCGGGCTGACCCGGGGGCGGATGCGGGGCATGCTCGCCGTCGAGGCGGTGCTGACCGCGCTGGTCGGGGCCGTGCTCGGGGTGGGCCTGGGCGCCGCCGTGAGCGCGGCGGCGATGGCCCTGCTGAGCCGGCTCGGCGACGGGTTCTCGGTGGTGCTGCCGCTCGGCCAGCTCGGGCTGATCCTCGGTGTGGCGGTGGTCGCCGCGCTGGCCGCCTCGGTGCTGCCGGCCCGCCGGGCGCTGTCCCGGCCGGTGGTGGAGGCGCTCGGCGCCCAGTGACGTGCCGGCAACCTGGTCGGCGGTGCCGTCGAGTGGCGGCACCGCCGGGTCAGGTGGTCGGGTTCGCCGGCTCCGTGGTGGTCGGGTTCGGCAGCGGCGGCGTGGTGGGGGGCGTCCCCGGGTCGCTCGTGGTCGGCTCGGGATCGGGCGTCGTCGGGTCCGACGTCGGGGGCGGGGTGGTCGGCTGTTCGGCCGTGGGGCTCGGCTCGCCCGTCGGCGACGGGCTCACCGACGGCGACGGGCGGCTGGTGGACCCGGCCGGCCGGTAGGGGCGCTGCGGAGCGGACGACGTGGTCTCCGCCGGCAGCACCGGCACCGCCGCGTCACCGGTCCCGTCGTCGACCGGTGTCGTCGCCTCCGGCACCTTGACCCCCGCCGGAGCATCCGCCGCCCCGCTGATGCCCAGCGCCGCCGCCAGACCGGCAACCCCCACCAGTACGGCGGTGGCCGCGCCCACCAGGGGGCCGCGCCCGCGTCGGCGTGCCGGACCCGCGGCGGCGGGTACGTCGGCGCGGGTGTGCGGCCCGGCGTCGCGCAGCGCCGCCGCACCCGCCGCGGGCACGACCGTCGTCGCCGCCGACGGGTCCGACACGGCGGCCCGGGCCGCCGCCGCCATGGCCGCGCCGTTGCTGAACCGGTCCGCCGGGTCCTTCGCCAGTGCCCGGGCGACCAGCGCCCGCACGGCCTCGGGGATGTCGTGGGGCAGCTCCGGCGGCTCGTCGTCGAGGTGCCGGACGGCGACCTGGAGCGGGTTGTCGCCGGTGAACGGCGGGCTGCCGCTGAGGCAGCAGTACGCCACCGCGCCCAGTGCGTAGATGTCGGTGGCTCCGGAGACCGGCCGACCGGCGGCCTGCTCGGGCGCCATGTAGAGCGCGGTGCCGGGGACCGCGTTGGTGCTGGTGATGCTGGTCACGTTGGTCGAGCGGGCCACCCCGAAGTCGACCAGGACGACGTTGCCGTCCTCCTGCACCAGCAGGTTGCTCGGCTTGACGTCGCGGTGCACGATGCCGTTCTTGTGCGCGGCGTGCAGCGACTGCGCCACCTGCGCCACGATCGACATGGTCTCGGCCACGTCGAGCCGGCCGGCGGCCTCGATCCGTCGCGACAGCGGCTCGCCGGTGACGAACTCCATGACCAGGTAGTCGGCGCGGCTGCCGTCGTCGAGCTGGTCCTCGCCGTAGTCGAAGACCTGGACGATGCCCGGGTGCCGCAGCGCGGCCATGATCCGCGCCTCCGCCCGGAACCGGGCGATGAAGTCGGGATCGGAGACGAGCGCGGGCAGCAGCACCTTGACCGCCACCTGCCGGCCCAGGACCAGGTCGGTGCCCCGCCAGACGTCACCCATGCCGCCCGTGGCGACACGTTCGTCCAGGCGGTACCGACCGCTGAGCACGACCTCCGATGACAACACTGCACTACCGTACCCAGAGGGTGCATGGTCGGCGCGTCGTGGCCGGCCGGCGCCGGCGGGCCCACCAGCCCTCGTACGGCGTCGGGTGAGCGTCCGGCTCCGGTGTGCTGTCACCGGGCGACTACGTGCGGTGACAGGGGTGAGTTCACCCGTGCTTTACCCTGGGCAAACGTCGCGTTCGCCCGTTGCGTCGCGTGCGGAGCGTCCGGAGGAGTCGTGACGTTACGGCGACGCGCGGGCTGACCGTGTTGATTATTCTCACTCTTTTCCTGACCTCGGGCGACTTGTCCGATCGGCCTTCGACTCCTAGCGTTGGCCCGGCTCGGGCCCACACGACGTCGTCGGCGGCGGTACGCCGACGGCGGGGCCGTCCTGGTGGAGCCCAGGCGAACGGTCGGGCCGAGCGGCCCTGGTGTGATCAGGTCAGCGGGGGGCTGAGGGTGCGGGATCAGGTCCGGTTACCGGACCGGGTTGAGGTCGCGCCCACGGGCGTGTGCCGGCCCGGTGGGGCCGAACGGAAGCGGGCGGCGTGACCGGTGAGCTGAACGAGGCCGTCGTCGCGGCGCAGGCCGGGGACGAGCAGGCCTTCCGTTACCTCTACCGCAGCCTCCAGCCCGGTCTCCTGCGCTACCTGACCGCCCTGGTCGGGGCGGACGCCGAGGACGTCGCGTCCGAGACGTGGCTGCAGGTCTCCCGCGACCTGCCCACCTTCACCGGCGGGGAGTTCCGCGCCTGGACGGCCACCATCGCCCGGAACCGCGCGATGGACCACCTGCGCCGGCAACGCCGGCGTCCCTCGCTCCCCGTGCCCGTGCAGGCGATGAGCGACCTGGCCAGCGACGCGGACACGGCCGAGCGGGCCGGCGAGACCATCGGGACCGAGGCGGCCATCGCGCTGATCGGCACCCTTCCGCCCCGGGAGGCGGAGGCCGTCCTCCTCCGGGCCGTCCTCGGGCTGGACGCCGAGACCGCCGGGCGAGTGCTCGGCCGGCGCCCCGGCGCCGTCCGGACCGCGGCCCACCGGGGACTGCGCCGACTCGCCGCGCTGCTGGAGCGCCGTGGCGAGGACGTTCCGGCCGCCGCCGCCGAGGATGCGACCCCACCTCGTCCCCGAGACGCGCGCCGGCAGACGCCGCATGCCGAACCGGCGGACGGTTGACGTGAGGGGATTCAGGATGTTCTCCCGCCGATCCGCGCGGGCCGACCGGGCCGCGCTCGACCGGCTCCTCGACGCCGCGCCCGACGCCGTCCCGGGTGCCGGCGCCGAACCGTTGTCCCGACTCCTGTCGGCCGCGGCCGCCCCGGGGCGGCCCGACGAACTCGCCGGTGAGGAGGCGGCCCTCGCCGCCTTCCGCGCCGCCCGCGCCACCCCGACCGCTGCGCCGGAGCCGCGGCGACGGCGCCGGCCGGTCACCGCGGGGGTGCTCGCCTGGGCCGCCGCCGCGGCCGTCACCGCGACCGCCGGTGTCGCGTTCGCGGCCGTCACCATCGACCGTCCCGACGCCCCGCCACCCCGCCCGGCCCCGACCACCGGCGTGAGCGGTCCGGGCGGGACCGACGGTCCCGGCGGCACCCCGGGCGGTGGCGCCAGCACCGGCACGCCGGGCGAAACGCCGTCGGGGCCGCCGGCGCCCACCACGGAGCCTCCGGCGCCCACGGCCACGACTGGCCCCGGCTCCCCGTCACCCCGCGAGCGGGCGGCACAGGTGCACGGAAAGTGCCGCGCGTACCTGGCGAAGTCGCCGGCGCAGCGGGAGAAGGCCCTCGACAAGCCCGCCTTCGAGAACCTCGCGAAGGTCGCCGGAGGTCGCGAGCAGGTGACCGACTACTGCGCCGCGCTGGTCGGTGAGCCCAAGCCGGCGAAGACGAAGAAGGCCAAGAACAGCGGCGACGACAGTGGCGGCGACGACGGCGGCGAGGACTGACAACCCCGACGTGGGAGGGCCACGGTCATCCCTGAGCAGCCTTCGCGTTCCGGCCGGCCATGTCGAATTCGTCTGCTAGACAGAGATGGGTCGGCCCGCCGGTGCCTGCCGATGTCGGTGGGTCGCGTTACGGTGGCTCGGACCGGACGTCGGGCGGCGAAGGGGGCCGAACCTGTGGTGACGTCACCGGAGGTGGATCGGGCAACCGTCCTGTCCTCGTCCGCCGCGGCCGCGGGCCACATCGCGCGGATCTGCTTCAAGACCGGGCCACCCCGGCACGTCGGAGTCGAGCTGGAATGGACGGTGCACGACGCCGTCGACCCCGCCCGCCCGGTCGAGGCCGACCGACTGCGGGCCGCGCTGGGGCCGCACTGCCCCCGCACCCTGCACAGCACGAGCCCCGCCCAGCAGCTCCGGCACGGCAGCACCGTGACCGTCGAGCCGGGCGGGCAGGTGGAGATCTCCACTGCCCCACGCACCTCGATCGCCGCGCTCGTCGACGCGACGGACGCCGACATCGCCCAACTGTCGGCGCTTCTCGCGCCGGCCGGGCTGGTCCTCGGCCGCGACGGCATCGACCCCCACCGGCCGCCCCGGGCGGTGCTGGAGACCCCCCGTTACCGCGCGATGCGCCGGGTGTTCGACCGGCGCGGCCCGGCCGGGCGCACGATGATGTACAGCACCGCCGGTCTCCAGGTCTGCCTCGACGCCGGGGAGGCGGAGCACCTCCCGGACCGGTGGGCCACCGCGCACGCGATCGGGCCACCCCTGGTCGCGGCCTTCGCCACGGCCGGCCGGCACGCCGGACGGCCCACCGGCTGGGCGTCGGCCCGGATGGCCGCCTGGCTCGCCATCGACCCGGCGCGCACCCGCCCGGTGTGGACGCCGGAGCAGGGCGACCCGGACCCGGTGGCGAGCTGGACGGCGTACGTGCTCACCGCGCCGCTGCTCTGCCTGCGCGACGCCGGTCCCGACTGGACACCGCCGGCCGGCGTCACCTTCGCCGACTGGCTCGCCGGCGCGCTGCCCCGACCGCCGACCACCGACGACCTCGACTACCACGTGAGCACGCTGTTCCCGCCGGTACGCCCGCGTGGCTACCTGGAGCTGCGTTACCTCGACGCGCAGCCGGGGCGGGCGTGGACGGTGCCGGTGGCGGTGGTCGCCGCCCTGCTGGCCGACCCGGCCACCACCCACGCGGCGCAGGCCCTCGCCCGCCCGCAGGCCCACCGGTGGACCACGGCGGCCCGCCACGGCCTGCACGACCGGGGCCTCGCGGCAGCCGCCGCCGACCTGTTCGACCTGGCGCTCGTCGCGCTGCCCCGGATGGGGCTGCCGGCGGCGCTGCACGACGAGATCGACCGAGGCGTACGGCGGCGGCGTGCGGCCGCCGGGAGGAGGCAGCGGTGACGGAGACGACGACGGACCTGCGCGGCCGGGAGGCGTTGCGGGCACGGATCGCGGCGGAACTGGCCCGCACCCGCGCCCGCACCGCCGCCCTGACCGACGCGGTCGACGACGAGGACTTGATGCGGCAGCACTCGCCCCTGATGTCCCCGCTCGTGTGGGACCTCGCCCACGTGGGCAACCAGGAGGAGCTCTGGCTGGTGCGCGACGTCGGCGGCCGCCCACCGGTCCGCCACGACATCGACGACCTCTACGACGCGTTCAAACAGCCCCGCCGGGACCGGCCGTCCCTGCCGCTGCTGCCACCGACCGAGGCCCGCGCCTACGTGGCGACGGTCCGGGACAAGGTCTTCGACCTGCTGGACCGGGTGCCCTTCACAGACCGCCCGCTGGTCGCCGACGGCTTCGCCTTCGGCATGATCGTCCAACACGAGCAGCAGCACGACGAGACCATGCTCGCCACCCACCAGCTGCGCTCCGGCGCGGCCGTCCTGGACGCCCCGCCCCCGCCCGAGCCGCGGGCCCGGGTCGGCGGTGAGGTGCTGATCCCGGCCGGCGAGTTCACCATGGGCACCGACACCGACCCGTGGGCGCTGGACAACGAACGCCCCGCGCACCGGGTGCACCTCCCGGCGTACGCGATCGACGCGGCGCCCGTCACCAACGGCGCGTACGCGGGTTTCATCGCCGACGGCGGCTACGACGACGCCCGCTGGTGGAGCACCGCCGGATGGGCGCATCGGCAGGAGGCGGGGCTGTCCGCCCCGTCGCACTGGCGTCGCGACGGCGACGGCTGGGCGTACCGCCGCTTCGGCCGCTGGGCGCCGGTCCGTGAAGACGAACCGGTGGTGCACGTCTGCTTCCACGAGGCGGAGGCGTACGCCGCCTGGGCCGGCAAGCGGCTGCCCACCGAGGCGGAGTGGGAGAAGGCGGCCCGCTGGGACCCGGCGACCGGCCGCTCCCGCCGCTACCCCTGGGGCGACGAGGACCCGACGGCCGACCACGCCAACCTGGGCCAGCGGCACCTCTGGCCGGCGCCGGTCGGCGCGTACCCGGCCGGCGCGTCACCGTTGGGCGTCCACCAGCTCATGGGCGACGTCTGGGAGTGGACCTCGACGAGCTTCCGTGGCCACCCGGGCTTCACCGCCTTCCCGTACCGGGAGTACTCGGAGGTCTTCTTCGGCGACGACTACCGGGTGCTGCGCGGCGGGTCGTTCGGCACCGACCGGGCGGCCTGCCGGGGCACGTTCCGCAACTGGGACTATCCGATCCGGCGGCAGATCTTCAGCGGGTTCCGTTGCGCCCGGAACGCGACGCCCGAGGAGGCCCACGCGTGAGGGTGTGCGCCTGATGTGCCGCCACCTGGCCTACCTCGGGCCCCCGGTCACCCTGCGGGAGCTGCTGTTCGATCCGCCGTACGCGCTGGTGCGCCAGTCCTGGGCGCCGCGCGACATGCGCGGCGGCGGAACGATCAACGCCGACGGCTTCGGCGTGGGCTGGTACCCGGGCGACGGCGAGCCGGTGCGCTACCGGCGGGCGCAGCCGATCTGGAGCGACCCGACGATCGAGCAGCTCGCCGGCGTCACGTCCGCGGGCGCGGTGCTCGCGGCGGTGCGCTCGGCGACGGTCGGCATGGCGGTGCTGGATTCGGCCGCCGCGCCGTTCGCCGAGGGACGCTGGCTGTTCAGCCACAACGGCGCGGTGCGGGGCTGGCCGGACAGCATGGTCCCGCTCGCCGCCGCGCTGCCCGTCCGGGACCTGCTCACCCTCGACGCGGCCACCGACTCGGCGTTGCTGTGGGCGCTGGTCCGGCACCGGCTGCGGTCCGGGATCAAGCCGGCCCGGGCCGTCGCCGAGACGGTCGTCGCGGTGGCCCGGACGGCACCCGGGTCGCGCCTCAACCTGCTGCTCACCGACGGGCACACGGTGGTGGCGAGCGTGGTCGGGCACGCGCTGTCGCTCCGCACGACGCCGGCCTCGGTGCTACTGGCATCCGAGCCGCACGACGACGACCCCGGCTGGCAGGACGTGCCGGACGGGCATCTGGTGGAGGCCACCGCCACCGGGGCGCGGGTCCGCGCCCTGACGGAGGCGTGACCGCCCACCGAGACACCTCGACAGGAAGGGCAGAGATGGGCGCGGAGCCGTTGGAGATCCACCTCGAGGAGCAGGACCTGGGACGCAGTCTCCGGCAGGACGTGCGCACCGGGCTGACCGCCGAGGAGAAGTGGTTGCCCCCGAAGTGGTTCTACGACGCGCGGGGCAGTCAACTCTTCGAGGAGATCACCCGGTTGCCGGAGTACTACCCGACCCGGGCGGAGCGCGCGGTGCTCGCCGAACGCGCCGGCGACATCGCCGCCGTCACCGGAGCCAAGACGCTGATCGAGCTGGGCTCTGGCTCGTCGGAGAAGACCCGCCTGCTGCTGGACGCGTTCACCCGGCACGGCGACCTGGGCACCTTCGTCCCGCTGGACGTGTCGGTGAGCGCCCTGCGGCAGTCCACCGCCGAGATCGCCGCCGACTATCCGGGCCTCCGGGTCCGCGGCATCGTCGGCGACTTCACCCGCCACCTCGACCGGCTGCCCGCCGGTGGCCGGCGGCTCGTGGTGTTCCTCGGCGGCACGATCGGCAACCTGCTGCCGGCCGAGCGCGGGGAGTTCCTGACCCGGATGCGGTCCTCCCTGGAACCGGGGGACTGGCTGCTCGTCGGCACCGACCTGGTCAAGGACCCGGCGGTCATCGTGCCGGCGTACGACGACGCGGCCGGTGTCACCGCCGAGTTCAACCGCAACGTGCTGCGGGTGATCAACCGGGAGTTGGGTGCCGACTTCGACCCGGCGGCCTTCTGCCACGTGGCGTGCTGGGATCCGGAGCGGGAGTGGATCGAGATGCGGCTGCGGGCGCTGCGGCCGATGCGGGTACGGGTGCTCGACCTCGACGTGACGTTCGCCGTCGGGGAGGAGTTGCGGACCGAGGTCTCGGCGAAGTTCCGGCCGGAGGGGATCGCCGCGGAGCTGGCCGGGGCGGGCTTCACCGCCCACGACTTCTGGACCGATCCCGGCGGCCTCTTCGGGGTGACGCTGGCCCGCGCGGACTGACCGGTTGCGGCTGTTCACCCCCGGCACCCCGCCGCTCGGGTGATCGGCTAGGGTGGGCGCAGCGAAGGGGAGTAGCCCCCAACGTCGTGGTCGACACACTGGTGCGTTCCGCACCCGGCCACGCGGCCCCGCACCCACGGGGCGGGCGAGACCTTCGACCCAGGCTTGTGCAGCCGGGTCGAGGGCGCCCCGTACCTCCTCCCGGCCTGATCCGGAAGGATGTCATGGAGGGTTTCCTCGTCGCGCTGGTGGTCAGCTTCGGCGTCATCTTCGTCGCCGAGCTGGGGGACAAGTCCCAGCTGATGGCCCTGACCTTCGCCACCCGCTTCAAGCCGCTGCCGGTGCTGATCGGCATCACCGTCGCCACGGCCGTCGTGCACCTGGCGTCGGTGGCGATCGGCTACGGGCTGGGCGCCGCGCTGCCCACCGAGTGGATCTCTCTCCTCGCGGGCGTCGCGTTCCTCGGCTTCGGCGCGTGGACCCTGCGCGGCGACGTGCTCACCGAGGAGGAGCGGCGCAAGGCGCAGAAGAGCAGCAAGTCGGCGATCGTCGCGGTCGGGGTGGCGTTCTTCCTCGCCGAGCTGGGCGACAAGACCATGCTGGCCACCATCACCCTGGCCACCCAGTACGGCTGGTTCGGCACGTGGATCGGCTCGACCGTCGGCATGGTGGCCGCCGACGCCCTGGCGATCCTCGTGGGCCGGCTGCTCGGCCGGAAGCTGCCCGAGAAGACCGTGAGGTACGGCGCCGCGATCCTCTTCGCCGTCTGCGGGCTGTGGCTGATTCTGGAGGCCGTCGACCAGCTCACCTGACCTGCCGACTACCCGCCCGTCCGACGGGTAACGCCAGCGGGTGGGGGACGTCCTGCGGCACGGGTACGGGTTCCTGATCACCACGGTGGAGCTCGCCGGCGCGGTCATCATCTTCGTCGGGGCGGTCTGGGCGGCGGCCCGGTTCGTCGTCGAAGGGCTGCGGCACCGCACCGCGAAGGTGTGCACCCCGATCCGGCTCGCTCTGGGGCGGGCCCTCACGCTCGGACTGGAGTTCCTGCTCGCGGCGGACATCCTGCGGACGGCCGCGTCGCCGACCTTCACCCAGATCGGCCAGCTGGCCGCCATCGCCGCCATCCGGACCGCGCTGAACTACTTCCTGGGCCGGGAGATCCGCGAGGAGCAGCGGCAGGTGCAGGGCCGGGACGAGGCGTGATCAGCACCCTGGTCACCGTCGTCACGGCGCTCGCCGCCGTGGCGGGGGTGGCCGTGCTGGTCGGCACCGGCTCCGGCCGCGCCGCCCTGCGCGTGCTGCTGGACCTGCTCACCGCCGCCGGCCTGCTCCGGCTCGTGGCCGGTCAGGGCTGGGTGGACCTGGCCACGGCCGCGGCGATCATCGCGCTGCGCCGGCTGCTCTGGGCGGTCCTGACCGCTTCCGGGCGACTATCCGCCCCCCGTCCGGGGAAAGACGATCACGGACCGCCGCTGACGGTGGGCGGTGAACGCGGACGTTCCGGGAGGTTGACCCCATGAGCAGACATGACGAGCCGAACGAGTACGGCTTCGCCGGTGGCGCCACGGCGCCCGAGCCGCCGCCCGGCGGGCGGGCCGACGAGCAGGACCGGGCGGAGGAGGTCGCGGTGCCCGGCGACGACCTCATGGAGCCGGTGAGCGACGCCCTGGCCGACGAGCAGGAGGAGCGTCGCCGCCGTACCGAGGGGCGGGCCTGACGAGCGGCGGCGGGCACCGGGCGGCCCCCGCCCGGCCCGCCGCGGTGCCCGGCCCCGACAGCGGTGTCCGTCCGGCGCCCGCCCCCGCGAGGTGCTCCGGTCAGGCGTCGCGGCGCTGGTAGACGTCGGGGATGCCGTCGCGGTCCGAGTCCACCTGTTCCGCCTCGGCGATCCGCCGGTAGGCGGCGTTGCGGCGGACCAGGACGGCGGTGGCGAGCAGGGCCGAGATCAGCGAGCCGCTGAGCACCGCGGCCTTCACGTTGCCGTCCGCCGCGGTTCCGGTGCCGAACGCCAGCTCGCCGATCAGCAGGGACACGGTGAAGCCGATGCCGGCGAGCAGGGCGACGCCGAGCAGGTCCGACCAGGTGATGTCCTCGTCGAGTTGGGCGCGGGTGAACCGGGCCAGCAGGAACGTCGAGCCGAGGATGCCGATCGCCTTGCCGAGCACCAGCCCGGCCACGATGCCGATGACGATCGGGTCGGTGACCACCGCCTTCAGGTCGGCGTCGCGCAGCGACACCCCGGCGGCGAAGAACGCGAAGACGGGCACGGCGAAGCCCGCGGACACCGGCCGCCAGCGGTGCTCCAGGTGCTCGGCGAGCCCGTGCCGGTCCCCCTCCTTGCCGCGTAGCACCGGGACGGTGAAGCCGAGCAGCACGCCGGCCACCGTGGCGTGCACGCCGGAGGCGTGCACCAGCGTCCAGGCCACCGCGGCGAGCGGGATGAGGGCCCACCACCAGGTTAGGCGGCGCTGCACCAGCAGCCCGAACAGCGCGATCGGCGCCAGCGCGCCGAGCAGCGGCAGCAGGCTGAAGTCGTCGGTGTAGAAGATGGCGATGATCGTGATGGCGAAGAGGTCGTCGACCACGGCGAGGGTGAGCAGGAAGGCCCGCAGCCCCTGGGGCAGGTAGGAGCCGATCACGGCCAGCACCGCCAGGGCGAAGGCGATGTCGGTCGCGGTGGGGATCGCCCAGCCCCGCAGGCCCTCGCCGCCCGCGGCGAGGTTGACTCCCACGTAGATCAGCGCGGGCATCGCCATTCCGCCGAGCGCGGCGACCACCGGCAGGGCGGCGCGCCGCGGGTCGCGCAGTTCCCCGGCGACGAACTCACGCTTGAGTTCCAGGCCGACCACGAAGAAGAAGATCGCCAGCAGGCCGTCGGCCGCCCACTTCGCGAGCGTCAGGTCCAGGTGCAGGGCCGAGCCGCCGGACCAGGGCACCCACTTGGTGACCGCGGTGTACGCGTCCCCCCACGGCGAATTCGCCCAGATCAACGCTACGACCGCGCCGAGCAGCAGCAGGCCGCCGCCAACCGTCTCGGTGCGCAGCACGTCGGCCAGGAAGCGCGCCTCCGGCCAGGAGGTACGCGAGAACAGCCGGAAGCGGCCGGGCTGCGGGGTGCGGTCGGTCATGCGTGATCCATCCGGTGGGTCGAGGGCAGGAGGCATCGATCGCCGACCAGGCTTCCCGGCACACCGCCCGTAACCCTATCCAGCCGGGCGAACGGCCGCGAACGGAGACGACGTGACCTCGCTCGCGCCGTTCCGTTTGTCCCTGGGGAAATGTGTGCCCGGCTGTTAGTCGAAAATGCATAACTCCGGACATAAGACGCACGAGCCGCTTTAATGGTTTCACGCGATTAAGACGACCTTGGGGGTTTTCGTGAAGTTCTTTGGCGTTACCGGCCTGGTACGGAGGCGCGCCTGATGGACCTGTACCGCCACCTCCGCCTCGTGCGCCGGCACTGGTGGATCGTCCTCGTCACGCTCCTGGTCGCGATGGGCGTCACCGCCCTGGTCACCGTCCGGGCCCAGCCCCGGTACGTCGCCTCGGTGACCTTCTTCGTCACCACGCCCAGCCAGGGGGTGACCGACGCCTACCAGGGCGGTCTGTTCCTCCAGCAGCGCGTGAAGTCGTACGCGGAACTGCTGACCAGCGACCGCCTCGCGCAGAGCGTGGTGGCCGACAACCCGGTCGGGCTCACCGCCGAGCAGGTCCAGCGACGGGTGAGCACCTCCACCGAGGCCGGTACGGTCCTGCTGCGCGCCTCGGTCACCGACACCGACCAGACCCGCGCGCTGCGGGTCACCGAGGCCCTGTCGGCGAAGTTCGTCGAACTGGTGCAGAAGGTCGAGACCACACCGGACGGCAAGGCCGGCCCGATCAAGATCGAGGTCGTCAGTGGGCCGCGGGTCAGCCCGACCCCGGTTTCTCCGCAGCCGGTCCGCAACTTCGCGATCGGAGCGCTGATCGGCCTGCTCGCCGGTGTCGGCCTGGCGATCCTCCGCGGGCTCGCCGACGTCCGGCTGCGCGACGCCGCCGGTCTCCAGCGCGTCACCGGCAGCCCGCTGCTCGGGGAGATCCCGTACGAGGGGACGGCGAAGGCCTCCCCGCTGATCGTCGGTGAGGCCGCCACCTCCGCCCGGGCCGAGGCGGTCCGGAAACTGCGGACGAACCTGCGCTTCGTCGACGTGCACGAGCCGGCCCGGGTCATCGCCGTCACCAGCGCGTTGCAGGGCGAGGGGAAGACGACCCTCTCCTGCAACCTCGCCATCGCGCTGGCCGAGGCCGGCTGGCGGGTGCTGCTGGTCGACGCGGACCTGCGTCGCCCGAAGGTCGGCGACTACCTCGGGCTGGACAACGGCGTCGGGCTCACCGACGTGCTGGTCGGCGACGTGCAGGTCGGGGACGTCGTCCAGCGCTGGGGCGACAAGTCACTGCTGGTGCTGCCCAGCGGTTCGGCTCCGCCCAACCCGAGCGAACTGCTCGGCTCGAAGGCGATGGCCGACCTGCTGCTGGCGCTGCGCGAATCGGCCGACATCGTCATCATCGACACCGCGCCGCTGCTCGCCGTCACCGACGGCGTCGTGGTCGCCGTCCAGGCCGACGGCGCCCTGCTGGTGACCCAGCAGGGCCGGACGTCCCGCTCGCAGGTGGCCACCGCCGCCCGGTCGCTGCACTCGGTCTCGGTGCGGCTGCTCGGCTGCGTCCTCAACATGGCCAAGGTGCCGAAGGCCGAGGCCTACCAGTACGAGGCCTACCGGGTGGTCGCGGCCGCGGAGCCGCCCGCCGTGCCGGCCGAGCGGGTCGCCGGTCCCCGGCACGCCGGGCAGCCGGGCGTGGTCAGCGACCACACGCAGGAACTCACCCGGCTGTCCCGATGAGCGCCGCGAGGGGTCGCAGCGACCGTTCGATCTCCTCGGCGCAGCGTCGGAAGTCGGCGGCCGTGCCGCCGATCGGGTCCCGCAGGTCATCCGCGTCGGGGGCGGCTGGTTGCAGCCGCCCCCGGGCGCGGGCGGCGGCCTCGACCGCGGCGCGCAGCGGGTCGTCGGGTGGCGTCGACGCCGGCTCCGCCGCGGCGGCGAGCCGCCCGAACTGGCGCAGGGTGAACGTCCGGTGCAGTACGGCCGGGGCGAGGGTGGCGCACACCGAACGTTGGCGCCGGGTCGCGGTCAGCACCAGCGTCGCGCCGGTCAGGTGCTCGCGGCGCAACCGGCGGGTGCGGAACCCGGTCGGGTCCGCGCCGGTCCCGGCCACGACCTCGGCCGCGTACGGGTGCATGGACAGGTCGTCGACGGCGTCGGTGCCGGCGCTGGCCACCTCGACCGGGCGGTCGGCCAGCAGCCGTCGGGCCAGGTACTCGGCCATCGGTGACCGGCACAGGTTGGCGTGGCAGACGAACAGCACCCGGTCGATCATCAGGACCCCTCTTGCGGACGCGGAGACGGCGGGCGTCCGGCACGGGCGGCCGGACGCGGAGGGGTTGCCCGCATCGTACGTGGACACCCGCCGGGCGCGTTACCGTGCCGCGCCGAGCATCGGGGAGTCGCGATGAGGATCGGCATCCTGTCGTACCACTTCCCGCCGGAACCGGCCTTCATCCCCGGCAGCCTCGCCGAGGAGTTGGCCCGCCGTGGCCACGAGGTGCGGGTGCTGACCGGCTTCCCGGACTATCCGGGCGGCCACGTCTATCCGGGGTGGCGCCAGCGCTGGCACCACGAGACCCGCAGCGAGCGGCTGACCGTGCGCCGGGTGCCCCGCTACGCCGGGGGAGACGGGTCGGTCCGGAGCCGGATGGCCGGCTACCTGTCGTTCGCCGGCAGCGCGTCCCTGGTCGGCCGGCGGTTCCTCGCCGGCGTTGACGCCCTCTACGTGCACCAGCCGCCGGCGACCGCGTTCGCCGCCGCGGCCCTGCTGCGGCTGCTCGGCCGGGTGCCGACCGTCCTGCACGTGCAGGACGTGTGGGCCGAGGAGGAGCCCGCCGCCGGCGAGCAGGGCCGGTCGAAGGCCCGGGTGGCCGGGGCGATGGCGCGGACCTACCGGGCGGCCGACCGGGTCGCGGTCGCCGCACCGTCGATGCGCGAGCTGGTGGTGGCCGCCGGGGCCGACCCGGCCCGGGTCGACGTGGTCCTCAACTGGACCGACGAGCGGATCTTCCAGCCGGCCCGACCCAGCCCGGCGGCGCGACGGCTGGTCCGCCGGGACGACCGGTGCCTGGTCATGCACGCCGGCACCATCGGCGCGCGACAGGGCCTGGAGACGGCGGTACGGGCGGCCGTGGCGCTCGACCGCACGATGGATCTGGTCCTGGTGGGGTCGGGCGAGCAGGAGCGGCGGGTGCGGGGGCTCGCCGCCGAGTTGCGCGCCGACAACGTGCGGTTCGTCGAGCGGCGCTCGCCGCTGGACATGCCGGAGCTGTACGCCGCCGCCGACTACCAGCTGGTCATGCTGCGGGACCTGCCGGAGTTGCGCAGCACCCTGCCCGGGAAGCTCCAGGCGGCGCTCTCCTGCGCGGCGCCGGTCGTCGTGTCGGCCGGCGGGGACGCCGCCGAGCTGGTCGAGCGGGCCCGTGCCGGGTTGTCCTGCCCGCCGGAGGACTGGGCGACGCTCGCCGACCGTTTCTGGCTGGCCGCCACGATCCCGTCGGGCGCCCGGGCCGAGATGGGCCGCCGGGGCCGCGAGGCGTACCTGCGGCAGATGTCCATGCCGGCCGGTGTGGACCGTATCGAGCGGCTGCTGTACGAGGCCGCCGCTCGCTGAGCTGATCCCATACCGACCGCGACGCCGCGCCCGACCGGGCGCGGCGTCGCGCGCTGGGAGTACGAGCTTCACTCTCGTAACGGTCAAGACCGTCAATTTCCCACTACGTCGGTCGTTACGTGTTAAGAACGACGGAGAAATCGTCCCTAGTGTCCGATTCCGGGGGAACGGAGTGTCTGTGAGGGAGAGCGAGGCACCGCGTCGACGGCGCGGTCGATCCCGCCGGCGCCGGCAGGCCCGCCTGCGGCGCGCGCTGCTCGCCGCTCTGGTGGCCGGTTCGGTGCTGCTGGTCTCGGCCGGCTGGGTCGGCTTCCGGGGCTGGCAGGCCCGCGCCCACCTGGTCAACGCCGCGGGGCTCGCCCGTGACCTCAGCGCCCAGGTGGTCACCGGGGACACCGAGCGGGCCCGGCGCACGCTCGCCGCGCTGCAGGAACAGGCTGCCGCCGCCCGCGCGGCCACCGGCGACCCCGGTTGGCGGCTCGGCCGGCAGGCCCCGTACGCCGGGGACAACCTGGTGGCCGTCCGGCAGATCGCCGTCGCCATCGACGACCTGGCCCGGGAGGCGTTCCCGGCGCTGCTGCGGACCGACCTGAGCACCCTGCTGCCGAAGGCGGGGCGGCTCGACGTCCAGCGGCTGCGCGCCCTCTCCACCGATCTCGCGGCGATCGACGCCACCGTGCGACGGAGCCGGGCGAGTCTCGCCGAGGTGCCCACCGCCGGCCTGGTCGACCAGGTCCGGGCGGCCCTCGCCGGCCTGCGGGGAGAGATCGACCGGCTCGCCGGCCTGACCGCCGCGGCCGGCCAGGCCACCCGGCTGTTACCACCGCTGCTCGGTGTCGACGGCCCGCGCAGCTACCTGCTGGTCTCGCAGAACCCCGCCGAACTCCGGGCCACCGGTGGCCTCATCGGCGCGTACGCCCTGTTGCACGCCGAGGGCGGGCGGGTGCGGCTCGGCCGCCAGGGCACGAGCGCGCAGCTCGGCCGGTTCACCAAGGCACTGAAGGTCCCGGAGGAGGTCCGCGCCCTCTGGGGTGACCTGCCCGGGATCTATCCGGCCGACGTCAACCTCACCCCGCACTTCCCGACGGCGGCCGCTCTCTACCGGGAGATGTACCGCCGAAAGACCGGGACGGCCGTGGACGGTGTCCTCGCCGTCGACCCGGTCGTCCTGTCGTACCTGCTGAAGGCCACCGGCCCGGTCATGGTTCCCGGCGGGGTGCCGCTGGCGGCGGACACCGTGGTGCGGACGTTGCTCAGCGAGGCCTATCAACGCCTCGACCTGCGTGAGCAGGACGAGTACTTCGCGACCGCCGCGGCATCGGTGTTCCACACGCTGTTCACGAAGAATGTCGACCCGATGGGGCTATTGTCCGCATTTGACCGTAGTGTCACCGAACGCCGGATATTGTTCTGGAGTGCCCGACCGGAAGAGCAACGGACGCTCGGCGACAGCCGGATGGCCGGGGTGCTTCCGGAGAAGGACACCGTGCCGACGGTCGGCGTGTTCCTCAACGACGGCAGCGGCGCGAAGCTCGGCTACTACCTCCGGCCGGAGGCGACCCTGACGGTCGGCGACTGCCAGGACGACGGAAGCAGGGAACTGCGGTTGCGGGTCACCCTGCGCTCGACGGCGCCGAAGACGGGACTCAGCGAGTCCGTGCTCGGTCTCGGCCTGGCGGGCGATCCCTACACCGTCCGCACGCTCGTGTCGGTCTACAGCCCGGCCGGCGGCGGCGTGCAGGGCGCGCGGCTCGACGGCGCCGACCTCCCGGTGGGCACCGGCACCGAGCGGAAACGGCAGGTGGCCACGGCGAACGTCGAAGTCCCACCGGGGGCCTCCCGGACCGTCGAGGTGACCGTGCACACCGCGAAGACCGGCAGTGGGACGGCCGAACTGTGGCTGACCCCCACCGCCACTCCATGGACCACCCAAGTAACTACCGCACCAAGCTGTGACCAGTAGGAGGGAACCAATCATGCGGCTATCCCGCATCATCATGGCGCTCACGGTCGGTCTGGCCGTCGCGGCCGCGCCGACCGCGGCGGGGGCGGCGCAGCCGCAGCCGACGCAACCACCGGTGTACCCACCGGGTGGGGTCGAGCTGTCCGTGGACGACCCCCAGATCATCCTCGGCGAGACCGTGACGCTGTTCGGACGGGGCTGGAACCCCGGCGAGCGCATCGTCATCCGGGTGTCCTCGAGCCCGCTGGCCAACGCCATGACGGCCGTACGCGGCAGCAGCGGCGACCGGGTCGCGATGACGCCGGTCGCCTACCGGCCCAGCCGCGACGAACCGGACCTGGCGGCGTTCGCCGCCCGGGCCGACGGCACCTTCGAGGTGACCTACACGCCGCGCCGCACCGGCTACTTCCTCTTCGAGGCGGTCGGCGAGACCGGCCGTACGGACACCGCCCAGGTGACCGTCCTGCGCAAGAAGAAGAGCGCGCTGCCGGTGACGGGTGCCAGCACCAGCACCCCGATGAAGGTCGGTGGCGGTCTGGTGGCCACCGGTGCCGTCCTGCTGCTGATGACGCTCGCGTGGCGGCAGCGGCACCGCTTCAACACCCGGAGCGTCCGCTGACGTGACCGCGCGCCGGGCAGGGCCCGGACATGTCGTGGGCGGGCGCCCGCCGGGTCCATCTCCCGGCGGGCGCCCGCCCTTGGTGCGCTCGTCAGCAGGCGGGGTAGAGGCGGCGGGTGCCGACGCCGGCGGCGTACGCGGCCCGGTCGCTGAACCGGCAGCCGTAGTCCGCCGCCGCCACCACCGCCGGGTCGGTGACGGTGTCGCCGGCCTCGGCCGGGGTGAACTCGCAGTGCTGCGCGGCCCGGACCGCCCGCTGGACCAGCAGCCGGCTCCGGCCGTGCTTCGCGACGTCGCGGGCGTACGCCTGCTCCATCGAGAACGGTACGAAGAGGTCGCCGAGGTTGTGCAGGCTGAGCACCGGCGCGGTGGGCCGGCCGGCGACGCGGGGCACCTCGGTCAGGGTCGGGGACAGCCGTTGCCGCAGGTTCTCGGGGGCGACGCGCCGCACGGCGGCGTTGACGTCCACCGGGCTGTTCGGCGCGTACCGGGTGAACAGGTTGGTGGCGAGCTGCCCGGGCCGCTCGGCGGGGGAGTCACCACCGTTGGGCACGCTGATCCCGAACAGGAAGTCCTTCCAGATCGCGAACGTGACATCCGCCCCGGGACGCGGCCCGCCCGACCGGTTGACGGTGATGTCCCGAAGCTGCCGCCCCCGCTCGTTGGTGATCCCCGGGCTCGTGGGCGTCACCCTGGTCAGGCCCAGCGCCACCTGGATCCGCGGCACCACGGCGGTCAAATAGTCGGCCGGCACCGGGTAGGCCTCGACCCCGGCGAGGGCCTGCGCGACCAGGTTGTAGTCGAGGAAGAAGTCCAGCAGCGTCTGGTCGCCGAGCACCCCGCACAGCGGCAGCGCGCCGGCGTAGAAGCCGGGGTACTGCTCCAGCGAGCGGGCGATCACGTAGCCGCCCATCGACGCGCCCGCCAGGTACGTCCGGTGCGGGCGCCGCACCTCCCGACGGAAGTGGTCGGCCAGGTCCCGGGTGCTCAACACACCGGCCCTGATGTCGAAGCCGTTGCGGTAGTACGAGGAGCACGCCCACGCGTACCCCTGCTCCAGCAGGCGCTGCCGCAACCCGAACCCGGGCGGTTCCGGCGACAGGACCGTGCTCTGCCCGCGGTAGCCGTGCGCCCACATCACCAGGTCGCCGTTCCACTTCGCCGGGACCTCGACGATGTAGGCGGAGTGGCGGTGGACGCCCTGCCGGACGGTGGTGGGCGCGCCGCCCACCACCAGCGGGTCGAGCGGCGGGTTGCTGATCGTGTAGCCGGGCAGCGGCTGCGTGCCGTCGCCGTGGCGGTCGGGGGCGGCGGTCGCGGGCACGGCGCCGGCGAGCCCGACCGTCAGGGTCAGGGCCACGCCGGCGCCGAGAAGACGTCGGACGGTACGGGCGGTCGAGGACAGCATCGGCGCTCCCGCTGGGACGGTGGCCGCCCGGTGGTGAGCGGGCGGGACGGTGGCCTACCGACCGGTAGGGACCTGAACGTAGGCGCGCCGTTCCACCGGTGTCAATGGAACCGACTGACCGACCGGTCAGTCACACCACCCCGTGCGCCAGCATCGCCTCCGCCACCCGGCGGAACCCGTTGATGTTCGCCCCGGCCACGTAGTCACCGGGCAGCCCGTACTCCTCGGCGGTCGCCCAGCAGCGGGCGTGGATGTCCCGCATCGTCTCCCGCAGCCGCTGCTCCGACTGCGCGAAGGTCCACGAGTCGCGGCTGGCGTTCTGCTGCATCTCCAGCGCGCTCACCGCCACCCCGCCCGCGTTCGCCGCCTTGCCCGGGGCGAACCGCACCCCCGCCCGCCCGAGGATCCGCACCGCCTCCGGGGTGGTCGGCATGTTGGCCCCCTCGACCACCGCGACGCAGCCGCCGGCGACGAGCTCCGCGGCCTCCGCGCCGCCGATCTCGTTCTGCGTCGCGCACGGCAGGGCCACGTCGCAGGGCACCTCCCAGACGGTACGGCCGGCGACCGCGACCGCGTGCGGCACATGGCGTACGTAGTCCTCCAGCCGGGTCCGGCGCTCCTCCTTCAACTCCCGCAGCAGCTCCAGGTCGATGCCCTTCTCGTCGAGCACGTACCCGTTCGAGTCGGAACAGGCCACCACCGTCCCGCCGAGCTGGTGCACCTTCTCGACCGCGTAGATCGCCACGTTGCCCGAGCCGGAGACCACCACCCGCTTGCCGTCCATGCCGTCCCCGGTCTGCTTCAACATCTCCTCGGCGAAGAACACCGCCCCGTACCCGGTCGCCTCGCGGCGCGCCTGCGCACCCCCGTACGCCAGGCCCTTACCGGTGAGCACCCCCGACTCGTAGCGGTTGGTGATCCGCTTGTACTGCCCGAACAGGTAGCCGATCTCCCGGCTGCCCACGCCGATGTCCCCGGCCGGCACGTCGGTCTGCGCACCGATGTGCCGGTACAGCTCCGTCATGAAACTCTGGCAGAAGCGCATCACCTCCCGGTCCGAGCGGCCCTTCGGGTCGAAGTCCGCCCCACCCTTGCCGCCGCCGATCGGCAGGCCGGTCAGCGCGTTCTTGAAGATCTGCTCGAAGCCCAGGAACTTGACGATCCCCAGGTACACCGACGGGTGGAAACGCAGCCCACCCTTGAACGGGCCGAGCGCACTGTTGAACTCGACCCGGAAGCCCCGGTTCACCCGCACCCGGCCGTGGTCGTCCTCCCACGGCACCCGGAAGATCACCTGCCGTTCCGGCTCGCAGATGCGCTCGATGATCCGCGCCTCGGCGTACTCCGGGTGTCGCGCCAGGGCCGGCCCGATGCTCTCCAACACCTCCCGAACCGCCTGGTGGAACTCCGGTTCACCCGGGTTCCGGGTGACCACCCGGGCGAACACCGTCTCGACGGTCTCCGGCATCCCGACACGTCCCTTCGATCGCTCCCGGCGGCCCCGTTGCCGCCCGCGTCGGCGACTTCGCCGAACCGTCCCCGAGTACGGACCGTCACCCCTGTCCGGTTCACCGACGCGTGCCGTCGGTCATGTGCTCGCCGTTGACCTGGTCGGGGTTGGAGCCCGGTGCCGGGGCGAGATCTTGGAAGGGTTTGGCCCTGGAGGGGCCGAATTCTTCCAAGATCTCGATGTTCCACCTGCGTGTGCTGGGTGGTGTGTCCGGTTCGGGGGTGCCCTGTCGTGGCGGATGTCGGGTTTGGCGGGTGTGGTGGGCGGCATGGTGGGGGTGGAATGGTGGCGGCCGCCGTGGTCGTACGCCGGACGGCTGCTGGTGGCGGCGGGTTGCCCGTTCCGGAGCCGGGCCGGTCCGCGGGCGCCACCGCGGTGACGGTCACCTGGGGTTGAGCGCAGGTCGGTGGGCGTACAGTCGGGCCGTGGAGCGTACCGAGAAGATGCCGGCGGAAACCCGCCCACCTGGTGTGGCGACGGTGGATCCCGGCAGCGTGCTGCTGCCCGGCCACGACGTGCCGCTGGGGCGGTACACGACGGTGCGGCGGCTGCTCCCGCAGCGGCAGCGGCGACTCGTCGGGGCGTGGTGCTTCGTCGACCACTTCGGCCCGGACGACGTCGCCGAGCGGCCCGGCATGGAGGTGCCGCCGCACCCGCACACCGGCCTGCAGACGGTGACCTGGCTGCTGGACGGGGAGATCCTGCACCGCGACAGCCTCGGCAACGTGCAGCCGATCCGCCCGGGCCAGCTCAACGTGATGACCTCGGGGCACGGCATCGCCCACTCCGAACGGTCGCCCGCGCAGCATCCGCCCCTCATGCACGGCGTGCAGCTGTGGGTGGCGCTGCCGGACCCGGCGCGGGCCGGCGAGGCGGACTTCGCCCACCACGCGGAGCTGCCGCGCTGGCGCGACGACGACCTCGACGTGACCCTGCTGGTGGGCGAGCTGGCCGGCGAGCGCTCCCCGGCGGTGGTGCACACGCCGCTGCTGGGCGCGCAGCTCGAGCCGCGCGGCCCGGCGCCGGCCACGCTGCGGCTGCGCCCCGACTTCGAGTACGCGCTGCTGGCCATGTCCGGCGCCGCCGACGTGGACGGGGTGGGTCTGACCCCGGGGGCGCTGCTCTACCTGGGCACGGGGCGGGAGCGGCTGAGCCTGCGCGGTGAGCCGGGAAGCAGGTTGCTGCTGCTCGGCGGCACGCCGTTCGACGAGCCGCTGGTGATGTGGTGGAACTTCGTCGGGCGTTCACACGAGGAGGTCGTCGCCGCCCGGGAGGAATGGATGGCCGGGCGCCGCTTCGGCGTGGTCGCCGACGACCCGGCGCCGCCGCTGCCCGCACCCGCGCTGCCCACCACCCGGCTGAAGGCCCGCGACCGCAGCGGCGGCGTGCACGGCTGACCGGTCGTCGCCGGGCAGGCGTGGGCCGGCGCGGGACGGGTAGTCGCCGCCCATGCCGAGCATCTCCACCATCGAGGACAAGAAGCGCCTGGTCCGCCGGCTGGCCGGCGGCGGGCGAGGATTCGCCGAGCAGTACGGCTTCCGGGTCACCAACAACCCGTCGAGCCTGTTCCAGATTCTGTGTCTCGCCGTGCTGCTGGCCCGGCGGGGCGATTTCCGGCGCGCCCTGGACAGCGCGCACGCCCTGCCCGCGAACGGGTGGGACAGCGCCGCGCGGCTGGCCCGCTCCCTGCACGCCGACCGGATGCGGGTGCTGCGGGAGAGCGGTCAGCGGGGGGACGTCGACGCCCTCGCCACGACCCTCGGCGATCTGGCGCGCACCGTCGTCGAGCGGTACCGCGGCGACCTGCGCCGGTTGCGGTCTCTCGCCCACCACGATCCGGCCCGGGAGCGGGCGCTGCTCACCGAGCTGCCCGGTGTGGACGGCACGGTGGCCGACCTCTTCCTTCGTGAGGCGCAGGCGTTGTGGCGGGAGGTGGCGCCGGTGGCCGACCGGCGCGCGCTGGTCGCGGCGCGGCGGCTCGGGCTGGGGCGCTCCGCCGACGACCTCGCCGGCCTCGCCGGCAGCGGCGAGTCGGAGCGGCTGGCCTGGCTGGTGGGCGCACTGGCCAGGGTGGATCTGGAGCAGCGGTACGCGGAACTGACGCGCTGACGCGACGTGCGCCAGCCCACAGTCATCCGGAATTTCCACCCGTTCGGGGGATGTCATGTCGTATGCTGAGCGCGGCAGAGATGCCCGCCCGGTTCGGGCGTAGGGCAACTGCCTGGTGAGCGCGATCCGGTTCGGGCGCGCAGACCACCGGGACAGGTCCGTGTATGGCGCCCCAGGTCGCGGTTCGCGGCCCGGGGCGCCGGCCTGTCCGGGCCGGCTCACCTCGGCAAACTGACCAGCAGGTTCACGATCGCCGCGACGACGAACGCCCCGAACAGGTACGACACCATCGAGTGCCGCAGCACGGTCCGGCGCATCTCGATGCTGGTTATCGTCGTGTCCGACACCTGGAAGGTCGCACCGACGGTGAACGCGAGGTACGCGAAGTCCGTGTAGCAGGGCGGGCCGGTCTGGCTGAACTCGATCCCGCCGGCGTCGTCCATGTAGTAGAGCCGGGCGTACCGCGCGGCGAAGACGGTGTGCACCACGAACCACGACAGCAGCACGCTCAGCACACCCACACCGCCGAAGGCGTCCCGGACCGCCCGGGTGGGCGCGCTGTGCGCGGTGGTCACCACGAACCCGATCGCCAGCAGGCTGGCCACGCACGCCACCAGCAACAGCACGTCCCGTACGGCCCGGTTCGGGTCCTCGCGCAGCGAGAGCCGCGCGGTGTCCTCGGCGTCCAGCGGCCACAGCTTGTGCCACACCAGCACCAGCCACGTCAACGCGGCGGCGTCCCACCCGATCAGGGGCGCGAGGGTCTCCATGCCGAGCGCCACGCTGACGGCACCGGTCACCACGCCGACCACGCCCATGACGGTGAGCTGGACCGCGGCCGGCGGGTGCCCGTCCGGCATCCGCACCTTACGTACGCGTCAGATGCTGCGCAGGTGCTGCGACACCCGTTGGTGCCGCTCCCTCGCCTGCGCGGCGCGCTGGGAGGGGCTGACCTCCGGGGCGGCCTCGATGCCCGCGGAGCGGGCCACCTCGTTGCCGTTGGCGTAGTCGACCTGAGGCGGCAGGGCACGCAGGGCGCGCAGCACGTCCGGCGGGGCGCCCTCCCGTTCGGCCTCGCGTACCACGTCGTCCTTCTCCGCCGGGTAGTCCAGGCTCGACAGGTACTGCAGCACGTCGGCGTACGTCGCCATGATGGTGAGCTCCTCCGGCATCGATCCGGTCACGACCGGCGGCGGTTACCCGCCCGGGCCGGCCTCACGCCCCCGATCGGCGGGTAACCGGGCCCGTTTTCCGGGCCGGGTTGCGGGTACCCGCGGGGCCGGATTCCGAGGGAGTACGCATGAACTACGACACCTTCATCGACCAGGTCGCGCAGCGCACCCGTACCCCGTCCGAGCAGGCGGTGGAGCTGACCCGGGCGACGCTGGAGACCCTGGCGGAGCGGCTGACCGGCGGGGAGGTGCTGGACCTGGCCGTGCAACTGCCCCGCCCGTTGCAGCTGGTGCTGAAGCCGGGCCCGGACAACGAGTCGGCGCAGCGCGTCGGGGCGGCGGAGTTCGTGACCCGGGTGGCGGCGCGGGCGCACGTGGACGAGCCGACCGCCCGGGACGCGGTGCGGGCGGTGTTCACCACGTTGCGGGAGGCGATCAGCGGCGGTGAGTTCGACGACGTGGTGGTGCAACTGCCCCGCGACTACCGGGACATGGTGGAGCCGGCACTCGCCCCGGGGGCGACGCTGCGCCGGCCCTGAAAGGCTGTTAACAAGGGACCCTTCCACTACCGCAGGCGTTAACAGGGGGCCCTTCCTTACACCTCAGGCGATTGCGCCGCTGGTGCGGAGGGCGGCGATCCGGTCGGTGTCGAAGCCGGCTCCGGCCAGCAGTTCGTCGGTGTGCTCGCCCGGCTGCGGCGGTGGGCGACGCAGCGCCGTCGGGGTGCCGGAGAAGCGCGGAGCGGGCGCCGGCTGCGTCGCACCGTCCCGCTCGACGAACGTGCCGCGCGCGGCCAGGTGCGGGTGTGCCGGGGCCTCGGCCCAGTCCAGCACGGGGGCCACGCAGGCGTCCGAGTCGGCGAGCAGCGCCGCCCACTCGTCGCGGGTCCGGGTCCGGAACAGCCGCGCCCACGCCTGCCGCAGCGCCGGCCAGTTCGCCGGGTCGGTGCGGTCCAGTGCCTCGTCGCCGGGCAGCGGGAAGCCGGTCCGCCGCACCAACTCGTCGTAGAAGCGCTGCTCCAGCGCGCCCACCGCGACGTGCCTGCCGTCGGCGCACTCGTACGTGTCGTAGAACGGCGCGCCGCCGTCGAGCAGGTTCACGCCGCGCGGGTCCTGCCACATGCCCTGCCGCCGCAACGCGTGGATCTGGGTGCTGAGCACCGACACGCCGTCCACGATGGCCGCGTCCACCACCTGGCCCGGGGCGCCGCCGCGCACCGCGTACAGGGCGCTGACCAGGCCCAGGGCCAGCATCATCCCGCCGCCGCCGAAGTCGCCGAGCAGGTTCATCGGCGGCACCGGCCGCTCGCCGGCCCGCCCGACGCCGTGCAGCGCCCCGGTCAGCGCGACGTAGCCGATGTCGTGCCCCGCGTACGGGGCGGCCGGGCCGTCCTGCCCCCAGCCGGTCATCCGCCCGTACACCAGGCGCGGGTTGACCGCGTGGCAGTCCGCCGGCCCGAGGCCCAGCCGCTCGGTCACGCCCGGCCGGAAGCCCTCGATCAGCGCGTCCGCCCCGGCCACCAGCGCGAGCACCACGTCCCGGCCGTCCGGTGACTTCAGGTCGACCGCGATCGAGCGGCGGCCGCGGTTGAGCAGGTCCGGGTGCGGGCTGCCGAACGCGGACGGGTCCACGTCGGTCACCCGGTCCACGCGGACCACGTCCGCGCCCAGGTCGGCCAGCATCATCGCGGTGAACGGTCCCGGCCCGATCCCGGCCAGCTCGATCACCCGTACGCCGGCGAGGGGGCCGGCTGGGACGTCCTCGGTCACCGGGCCACGATAGGCGGTCCGGTGTTTGCGCGGTCAAGGGGCCGGGAACGCGACCGGGTGGACGGGAAGGTGGCCGACGACCGGATCAGGGTGGCCCTGCCGCACGGTGATCCGCCGGGCTCGGGGCGTACCGCGCTTGGCGGTCGGAAACCGGCTGACCTAACCTTGTGCCACGAGGGGAGTACTTCCCACGAACCATGCCGGTCAGTACGGCGTGCCCGGAGCACGCCTCGGGTGGTTGCCCACGAAAGCGGGTGAAGGAGACCTCGAGCATGACACCGTGTTCGAGGAGGCTCCATGACTGAGTTGTACCTTGCCGCCGATCTCCAGTCGGTCGGCACTCCTACGCTGTGGGCCGTCACCATCGCCGGCGTGCTCGCGCTCCTGGTGCTCGACTTCCTGGTGACCCGGCGACCGCACGAGGTGTCGCTGCGGGAGGCGCTCGGCTGGTCGGCGTTCTACATCGCCCTGCCGCTGGCCTTCGGCGCGTGGATCTGGTCCCGGTACGGGTCGAAACAGGGCATCGACTACCTCACCGGTTACCTGGTCGAAAAGTCGCTGTCGGTCGACAACCTGTTCGTCTTCATGCTGCTGCTGGCCGCCTTCGCGGTGCCCGCCGTGCTCGCCCAGCGGGTCCTGCTCTACGGCATCGCCGGTGCGCTCGTGCTCCGGGCGATCTTCATCGCCCTCGGCGCCGCCGCCCTGCAGACGCTCGACTTCGCCTTCCTGCTCTTCGCCGCCATCCTGCTGGTCACCGCCGTGAAGCTGCTGCGGGATGCGCTCTCCGGCCACCAGCAGGAGGTCGACATCAACAAGATGCGCTCGGTGCGTCTGCTGCGGAGGTTCATGCCGGTCACCGAGGACTACCACGGCACGAGGATGACCGTCCGTATCGACGGCCGGCGGACGCTCACGCCGCTGGCCCTCGTGGTGGTGGCGGTGCTCGCCACGGACGTGGTGTTCGCCGTCGACTCGGTGCCCGCCGTCTACGGCATCACCGAGGACCCGTACCTGGTCTTCGCCACCAACGCGTTCGCCCTGCTGGGCCTGCGGGCGCTCTACTTCGTCCTGCACGCCGCGCTGAGCCGGCTGGTCCACCTCACCTACGGCCTGTCGATCATCCTCGGCTTCATCGGTGTCAAGCTGGCCCTGCACTGGGCGCACGGCATCTGGGCCGGCGTGCCGGAGATCCCCACGCCGATCTCCCTCGCCGTGATCGTCGTGGTGCTCGTGGTGGTCACCCTCACCAGCCTGCGCGCCACCCGCGAGCGCACACCGGGCGAGCGGGAGATCGTCGTCGAGCGTCGGTGACGGTCACCCGCCGCGGGTCCCTTCCCCCGAGCGGGCACGGACCCCCCGCCCGGGGTGGTAGGACTGACGGGTGGGAATCGTGTCACCGGGCTTCCAGGGCCGGCCCCGCTCGGCGGAGCCGGCCCTGCCGCCGGGCCAGTACCTGACCGAGGACTTCCCGGTGCTGTCGGCCGGCCCGACCCCGAAGGTGCCCCTGGACACCTGGGAGTTCGTCATCACCTCGGAGACCGGCGTCGAGTACCGGTGGACGTGGGACGAGATGATGGCTCTGCCGCAGGAGACGGTGACCGTCGACATCCACTGCGTGACCCGCTGGTCCAAGCGCGACACCGACTGGCGGGGTGTCTCCCTGGACACGCTGCTCGGCGGCGTCGACACCGCCGCGCACTACGCGCTGGCCCACTCGTACGGCGGCTACACGACCAACCTGCCCCTGGCCGACCTGCGCGGCGCGCGGGCCTGGGTGGCGCACACGTACGACGGGGGGCCGCTGCACGCCGAGCACGGGGGGCCGGCCCGGCTGCTGGTGCCGCACCTGTACTTCTGGAAGTCCGCGAAGTGGGTGCGCGGCATCCGGCTGGGCACCACCGACCAGCCCGGGTTCTGGGAGACCGCCGGCTACCACGACTACGGCGACCCGTGGCGTGAGCAGCGGTACCAGGGCGACTGATGGCGGCACCGACGGCGGGCGCCCGGGTCGCCCCGCTGACCTGGCGGGTGGGCCGCCTCGTCGAGCGCCGGACGGAGACGCCGACCGCGCAGACCCTCGTCCTGGAGGTCCCCGGCTGGCCGGGGCACCTCGCCGGGCAGCACCTCGACGTGCGGCTCACCGCCGAGGACGGCTACCAGGCGGCCCGGTCGTACTCGCTGGCCGGGCCCGCCGACGGGGACCGGATCGAGCTGACCGTGCAGCGGGTGCCCGACGGCGAGGTGTCGCCGTACCTCATCGACACGTACGCCGTGGGGGACCCGGTGGAGGTGCGCGGCCCGGTCGGTGGCTGGTTCGTGTGGCGGCCGGCGGAGACCGCTCCGGTGCTGCTGGTGGGGGGCGGGTCGGGGGTCGTACCGTTGATGGCGATGGTCCGGGCCCGGCGCGCCGCCGGCAGCCGCGCGCCGTTCCGGCTGCTCTACTCCGTCCGCACGCCGGTGGACGTCTTCTACGCCGACGAGCTGCGCCGCCGGGTCCGCGACGACTTCGGCCTCGACGTGGCGTACGTGTACACCCGGGAGGCCCCGGAGGGCTGGCGGGGGTCGCCGCACCGCATCGGCCTCGCCGACGTCAACACCCACGGCTGGCCACCCGACCTGCAACCGCTGTGCTACGTCTGCGGCCCGACCGGCTTCGTGGAGACGGTCGCCGACCTGCTGGTCGGCCTGGGACACGAGACCCGCCGGGTGCGGACCGAACGGTTCGGGCCGACCGGCTGACCCGCCGAGAGGGAAACCATGACCGAGATGTCCTACCTGGACGGCAACATGCTGGACGGGCCGCTGCGGGAACTGTTCGCGGTCGACCTGAGCTCCGCCACCGGCCGCTGCGAGAACTGCGGGATGGTCGGCCCGTTGGCCACGCTCCAGGTGTGGTCGCACGCCCCCGGCCTGGTGGCGCGCTGCCCGAACTGCACCGCGGTGATGCTGCGCCTGGTGCGCGCCCCCGACCGCGCCTGGCTGGACCTGCGGGGCAGCACCTTCCTCCAGGTGCCGATGCCGCTCGACCAGCCGCACCCGCGTCCGCTCTGACCGACGCCGGGTGGACACCGGCGCGACGAGCGGCCAGAGTGGGGCGCCGTGAGGTACCTGTGCAGCGACGGGCGGGTGGGCATCCGCCGTCCCCGTCCCACCGACGAGGCCGAGTTCGTCGCCGCCGCCCGCCGCAGCCGCGAACTGCACCACCCCTGGCTGTCCGCGCCCGACGACGCGTCGGCGTACGCCGCGTACCTCGCGAAGCTGCGCCGCCAGGACCACTCCGGTTACCTGATCTGCGACCGGGCGAGCGGCGCCATCGCCGGGTACGCGAACATCAGCGGCATCATCCTGGGCGCGTTGCGCGGCGGCTTCCTCGGCTACGCGGCCTTCCTGCCGTACAGCGGCACCGGGCACGCCTCGGCCGGGATCGGCCTGGTGGTGCGGCACGCGTTCACCGCGCTCGGGCTGCACCGGCTGGAGGCCAACATCCAGCCGGGCAACGAGGCGTCCCGCCGGGTGGCCCGCAAGCTCGGCTTCCGGCTGGAGGGCTACTCGCCCGACTACCTCTACGTCGACGGGGCGTGGCGGGACCACGAGCGCTGGGCGATCACCGCGCCCTGACCTCGCTGGTCCGGCCTCCGGGAAGGCCGGACCGGGTCACCGACCGGGACCGCGGGCTTCGCGGCGTTGACCTCCCAGGCTCTCGATGTGGCCCTCCTTGTGCTTCACCCGACGGCGCTGCCGTGGGGTGAGCTGCGTACGGCCGCTCTGCCGCAGGTACGTCGGCACCCGCCGGTCGTTCGGTGTCGGCTCGCTCATACGGCGCTCCCTTCCCGTCTCGTGGTGGAACAAGGGTGCGCCCCCCTCGGGTGAGTCGTCCTCACCCGGGACGGGTGAGGACGAGCGCCGGACCGGCACGTTTGTCCCGGGTGTCGGTGGGAACGGCAGCGGGCATGACGAAGCCTCGTGTGGTGATCGTGGGGGCCGGGTTCGCCGGGTACCACGCGGCGAAGACGCTCAGCCGCCTGGCGAAGGACCGGGCCGAGATCGTCCTGCTGAACGCGACCGACTACTTCCTCTACCTGCCGTTGCTGCCCGAGGTCGCCGCCGGCGTGGTGGAACCGCGACGGCTCTCCGTGCCGCTGACCGGCACCCTCGACGGGGTCCGCGTCGTCATCGGCGAGGCCGACCACGTCGACCTCCAGAACCGCTGGGTCGGCTTCACCCAGCCGGAGGGGGAGCGCAACCGGATCGCGTACGACCGTCTCGTGCTCGCCGTCGGCAGCGTCAACAAGCTGCTGCCCATCCCCGGGGTGACCGAGTACGCCACCGGCTTCCGCAGCCTGCCCGAGGCCGTCTACCTGCACGACCACGTCGTGCGGCAGATCGAGCTGGCCGAGCAGGCCACCGACCCGGCCGAGCAGCGTGCGCGGGCCACCTTCGTGGTGGTGGGCGCCGGCTACACCGGCACCGAGGTGGCCGCCCACGGGCAACTCTTCACCGACCGGCTGTCCGCGCAACGGCCCCGCCTCAAGATCCGGCCCCGGTGGATGTTGCTCGACGTGGCGTCCCGGGCGCTGCCCGAGCTGGACCGGAAGATGTCGGACACCGCCCACCGGGTCCTCGACCGGCGCGGCGTCGACGTGCGCATGGGCACGTCGGTGGGCGTCGCCACCGCCGACGGGGTGAAGCTCACCGACGGCGACTACATCCCCACCTGCACGCTGGTCTGGTGCGTGGGCGTCCGCCCGGACCCGTTCGTCGCCCAACTCGGCCTGCGCACCGAGAAGGGTCGCCTGGTGACCGACGAGTACCTCACCGTCCCCGGCTTCCCCGAGGTGTACGCGTGCGGCGACGCCGCCGCGGTGCCCGACGTGACCCGGCCCGGGGAGGTCTGCACGATGACCGCGCAGCACGCGCAGCGGCAGGGCAAACTCGTCGCCCACAACATCGCGGCGTCGTACGGGCAGGGCAAGCGCAAGCCGTACAAGCACCACGACCTGGGCTGGGTGGTCGACCTCGGCGGACGGGACGCCGCCGCCAACCCGCTGCAGGTGCCCCTGTCCGGGCTGCCCGCCAAGGCGGTCACCCGCGGCTACCACCTGCTCGCGATGCCGGGCAACCGCGCCCGGGTGGCCTCCGACTGGGTGCTCGACGCGACGCTGACCCGCCCCGCGGTGCAGCTGGGCCTGGTGCCCGCCAACGCCGTGCCGCTGGAGAGCAGCTCACCGGAGGTCCCCGCCCGCGTGTAAGGAAGGGCCCCCGTTTAACGCCTCGCGTTGTAAAGGGGTCCCTTCCTAACCGCCGGCCGGGTCGGTGCGGGGGCGGGCGCCCGCGACGAAGGCGTCGCAGTGTCGCCGCCTGCACGCGGGCGTGGACCAGCGGGGGAAGGTCGGTGACGTTGACCAGGTGGATGCCGTCCGGGCGCAGCACCCGGGCCACCTCGGCGGCGAACCCCACCGTGGCGACGTGCGGCGGCATCCGGGCCGCCCGGTAGATGTCGGCCAGCACCAGGTCGTACGCGCCGTCGGGGGCGGCGCTGACCGCCTCGCGGGCGTCAGCCACGTGGATCTGGACCGGCGGGGGCGGGAGTTCCCGCGTCACCAGCTCGACGACCGCCCGGTCCCGCTCGACGACCACCTGTGTCGACCCGGGGCGGGTCGCCGCGAGGTAGCGCGGCAGCGTCAGCGCGCCGCCGCCGAGGTGCAGCGCCCGCACCGGCCGGCCGGCGGGTGCGGCCAGGTCGATCACGGCGGCCATCCGGCGGACGTACTCGAAGTGCAGGTACCGCGGATCGGCGACGTCGACGTACGACTGCTCGACGCCGGCGGCGAGGAGGGTGCGCCCGGTGGGCCGGGCCGGGTCGACGACCAGTTCGAGCCGGTCGTCGGGGGCGTCCATGAGAGGGCACGCTAGCCCATGCCGAGCGGCGTGCCGCGCAGCGCCGGCGCCGGCCGGCGAGGCGGGAGCCCGCCGGCCGGCGAACGCGGTCAGCCGCTGTTCATCCCGGCGCCCACCTCGTCGATCGCGTCGTCGACGGCGTGCGCCAGGTCGACGTCGGGGGCGGTCACCGAGCGGTCCTGCCGGGACCGGACGGTCGCCACGGTCACGATGGCGGTGTTACCGTCCGGCCGGGCGATCCGCGGTCCGCGACCGGTCTGCTGCTTGAGCAGGTCGAGGCGGTCGAGGACGCGGTCGAGATTGTCCGCCGGCAACACCACCGTCCGCGACAGCCCGTTCACGTCACCGGACCAGTACGGCAGATCGGCCAGCGCCTCGCGCACCTCCGCCTCGCCGAGCGGAGGTGTCGAGGTGGTGGCGCCCACCAGACCGCCCCCGGGTTCAGGTGGGGCGAGCAGGTCCCGCAATCCGTCCGGGACGTGCAGTGACTCGACCAGGTCACCGTCCCGGTCGGCCAGCGCGGCGAGGGTCGCCTCGGCCTGGTAGCGGGCCTGTTCCGGGGTACGGCCGCTGAGCCGGCTTACCTCGGCCAGGAAACCGGGCAGGTCGGCGTGGGTCTCGACACCGTCGACCGGCGTGACGTCGTGCAGGGACATCGGCACCGCGTCCAGCAGCCGACGGCGCTCCGCCTCGCCGAGCGCCCAGGCCAGGACCAGCACGGTCGCCTCCGCTCCCACCTTCGCGGTCCGGAAATCCACCCCGGCCCGGCGGCCCACGTCGTCGACGAGTTCGCGGTAGCCGATGGTGGTCACTCCCGGGGAGGCCGTACCGGGGTCCGCCATCGGCCGGGGGTTCTCCGGGATGCCGGTCGGGGGCGGTGCGGGACCACCGCGCGTAGCGTCCGGTTTGCGACGACCCGCCGGGGGCGGCCCGTTCCGTCGTCCCTGGTCGAGGCTGGTCAACTGCTTCGACGCGCTCAGGCTGGCACCGGTCTCGCTGGGCCGCATGCCGCGTTCCCGGGCCTGGCGGGCCAGGGCGCGGCGGCGCTGGCTGTCGCCCTCCATCTGCTTGCGCATGGTGACACCTCGCTTCCGCTGGTGTTCCCTCGCTTTCCAGCCGGTCGCCTTCCCGCCGCCGCCGACCAGGAAACGGACGCCGCCGGCCACGAAAGGGACACGCCGCCGGCCACGAAAGGGACAAGCGGCCGGCCCGGCCCGACCGGGTACGAGCTTCATCCGGCGCGGGTGAGGGACGGTCACCCGGCCGGGCCGGACGATCGCAGCGGACCGGGAACCTCCGAGGCACACCCGGAAGGGAAGGTCGTGATGAAGAGGATCGTCGAGATCGTCCCCGCCCGACCCGGCTGGTACGCGCGCTGGCAGCTCGCCCCCGGCGACACGCGCTGCTACCCGGTCAGCCTGTGGGCGCTGCTGGAGGAGGCCGACGGCACCGGCCGCGAGGTGATCGGCGTGGACTGTGTCGGGCAGTGGCCCGGGGCGGACGACAACGAGGCGGGTGGGGAGTTCGTCCGCTACCTCTTCCAGACCCCCGACTCCGGCGCGCCCGACGACGTCGAGCCGCCACCGGACGTGCCCGAGCGGGCGACCGGACCCCGCCGGCAGGCGGTGCCCGCACCCTGAGCATCACTCCGGCCCCCGGCCCCTGGTCCCAGGGTCGGGGGCCATCCCCTGGGCGGCGCGAGCCGGCCCGCTTGCGCAGGCCGCGGTCAGCCGGCCTGGCGCAGGTCGTCGTCCCCGGTCCGCTCGACGGCCAGCAGCTCGACCAGGCCGGTGCGGTCCAGCAGGTTCTGAAGTTGCGGGCTCACGCCGGTCAGGCGGACCGGGCCGGTGCCGGCGCGGTGCACCACCACCAGGGCGCTCAGGCCGGACGAGTCGCAGAGGCCGACCCCGCCCAGGTCGATCAGGAGCTCGTGGTGGCCGTCCCGGCGCGCCTCGGCGGCCGCCTCGACGAGCTCCGGCGCGGTCTCGAAATCCAGGTCGCCGGTCAACCGGAGGCGGGCGCACCCGGCGTCGAGTCGGGTCACCTCGATCGGCAACAGCCGCGGCCCCATGCCTCCATGTTCCCAGTCGCGCACCGATTGGCAACTGTGGGGGCGGCGTCGGCGATTCACGCCGGGGCGGTCGGTTGTTCCGCGGGGTCGCCCGTGGCGGGGCCGCTGTCGGTGATCGGACGCGCGAGCAGGCCCGTGACGCCGGTCAGGTCGAGGATCGTCGCCAGGAACCGGGGCACCGTGCGCAGTTCGAGGACCGTGCCCCCGGCCTGCCCCTCCCGCCACGCGTGCACGATCACGCCCAGGCCGGTGCTGTCGATGAAGCGCAGGTCGGCGAAGTCGAGGACGAGGGCGGCCGGGGCCTCGGCGAGGACGCGGTCGACCTCGGTCCGCAGCGGGGCGGCGGTCGTGTACGCGAGGTCGCCGGCGACCCGGATGAGCGGGGCGTCCGGATCCGACCGATCGACGGTCATGCTCATCGGCGCGGGCTCCGGGTTCCTCCCATGGCCTAGCACGATCACGCCTTTCCGCAGGCTGCCGGTCGGCAAGCGTCCCCGGGAGGGTAGCAACACCCGCTCGACGCCGCCGGGGGCCGAGTCGCCCGCCCGGCGAGGGCGTGGGGTGGCGGTACCGGCGTACCGGCGTAGGGTGGGGACGCAGAGATTTGACCACAAGCGTCGGTTCCCGGCGCGGTGCGGGTGTCGACGAGGAGTGGGGCTCAGCTGGTGACTGCTGCCGACGTCAGGGGTCAGGACCCGGGCGACGGGCGGATCTCCACGCCGACTGCCGCACGGGCTCCGGCGTGGCCCGCCGGCACCCCGGCTCGTCCCATCCGCGCCCGTCCGGCACTCGCGCCCGACCCCGCCCCCGTCGCACCCGTGTGGTCCGAGGTCGTCGAGCACGTCCGGGAGGGCCTCGTCGTCTGCGACGCCGACGGTGTCGTGCGGCACGTCAGCCCGGTCGCGCAGCGGCTGCTCCCCGAGGTGACGGCTGGTGCGTCCCTCGCCGTTCCCGGGCTCCTCTCCGGCGACTTCACCCACCACGGCCGCCGGCTGCGGTCCCGGCGGGTGGCGTTGTCGTCCGGCCGCTCCTGCTGGTACGTCGAGGATGTGACCGAGACCGCCGCCCGCGCCGACGCCCTGCTCGCGGAGCGGGCCCGGTCGGCGTTCCTCGCGGTGGTCGGCGAGAAGCTCGGCAACCCCCTGCACCCCGACCGCGCCGCCGCGGCGGTCGTCCGGCTGGCCGTACCCACCCTCGGGGAGGTGGCGGTCCTGGTGCTGGCCCCCCGTGCCGGACGGGTCCGCTGGTGGCGCGCCTCGCGGGCCGACGACGAGACACCCACGGTCGACAGCGGTGCCCTCCCCGCGACCCACCTGCCGCCGGCCGTCGTTCAGGGGCTCGAGGGCACCGAGCCGCACGCGGTGGACTGGCTCGTCGAGCAGGCCGTCGACGCGGGCTGGCTGCCCGGCCCCGCCTCGACCGGCATGTGCGCCCGGGTGGTGCCGTTGCCCGGCCGGGACGCGCCGGCCGGGGTGCTGCTGGTCGTCCGGTGGGCGGCCCGGTGGTACGAGGACGCCGACGTGGACCTGGTCCGGGCGTTCGCCGCGCGGGCCGGGGCGGCGTTGACGACCGCGCTGCTCTACCGCGACCAGGCCGAGGTCGCCGACACCCTCCAGGCCAGCCTGGTGCCGGTGGAGCCGGCCGCGGCCACCGGCGTCCAGTGGGGCACCGCGTACCGCCCGGCGCAGGCCGGGCTGCGCATCGGTGGCGACTTCTACGGCTCGCACCGGCTGCCCGACGGCGGGTCGGTCTTCTTCCTCGGCGACGTGTCCGGCAAGGGCGTCGAGGCGGCCGTGTTCACCGGCCAGCTACGCCAGTGCCTCCACGCGCTGCACCGGGTCGAGACGCACCCGGGGCGGCTGCTCAAGCTGCTCAACGACGCCCTGTTGGAGACCACCCAGGCGCACGACCGGGGGCGGTTCGCGACCATGGTGCTCGGGGTGGTCCGCCCGTGCCGGGACGGCGGCCTGACGCTGACGCTGGCCGGCGGCGGTCACCTGCCGCCGCTGGTCCTGCGCAACTCCGGCGAGGTCGAGCAGGTGCCGCTGCGCGGGATGCTGGTCGGCGTCGTCCCGGACCCGCGCATCGGCGAGCAGACGGTCCACCTCGACGCGGGCGAGACCTGCCTGCTCTACAGCGACGGCGTGACCGAGGCCCGGGGCGGGCGCCACGGGCACGAGCAGTTCGGCACCGACCGGCTCGTCACCGCCGTCACGGGGTGCCAGCGCATGCCGGCGCCGGCCCTGGCCGAACGGGTCGAACAGGTCACCTGTGACTGGCTGGCCGACGGGGACCACGACGACATCGCCGTGCTCGCGCTCCGCGCGACCGGCCCGGCCGGGCGTACGCCCCGGCACCTGCACGCCGTGCCCGACCAGGCGGCGACGGACGAGGAGAGGGAGCCGCGCGGGTGACCGCCTCGACCACCGCGGCCGGCCCGGCCGCCGCCTGGTCCCGCTATCTGCACTGCCTCGCCGAGGCCGACGAGTACGCCGCCGTCGAGGTGGCGACCCGCCTGCTCGACGACGGGCTGTCCGCCGAGCGGGTGCTGCTCGATCTGGTCGCCCCCGCCCAGGCCGAGGTGGGGGACCGCTGGGCCCGCAACGAGTGGAGCGTGGCGCAGGAGCACGCCGCCACCCACATCAGCGAGCGGGTGGTGGCGGCCGTCGCCGCGTACGCCGGTTCGCGCCCGACCCGTGGTCGGATCGTCGTCGCGTGCATGGACGGCGAGTGGCACGCGTTGCCGCCCCGGCTGATCGCGGAGGTGCTGCGCCTGCGCGGCTGGCAGGTCACCTTCCTCGGCGCGAGCGTGCCGGCGGCGCACCTGGTGTCGTACCTGCACCGGCACGACGCGCACGCCGTCGCGCTGGCCTGTGCGCTGCCGATGCGGCTGCCGCAGGCGCACCGCATGATCGAGGCGTGCCGCCGCTCCGACGTTCCCGTGGTCGTCGGCGGGCGGGGCTTCGGCGCCGACGGGCGGTGGGCGCGTCGGCTCGGGGTCGCCTGGGCGCCGGACGCGCCGTCGGCGGCGGACCTGGTCGCCGACGAGCGGGCGCTGCGGCGGACCCCGCCCGCGGAGCTGTCCCACCTTGCCGACGACGAGTACGCGAGCCTCGTCAAGCGGCGCGGGGAGTTGGTCGACTCGGCGCTGGCGGACCTGCGGGAGCGGACGCCGGCGACCCGGGAGTACACGCCCGCCCAGGTGGACTCGACGGTGAGCGACCTCGGGTACGTGGTCGATTTCCTGGCCGCCGCGCTCTACGTCGACGACGGCACGCTCTTCACCGAGTTCGTGGACTGGCTGGTCGACATCCTCGCCAGCCGGGGCGTGCCGGCGCCCGCGGTGGGGCTGACGCTGACGCACTACGCAGAGTCGCTGCGGGATTTCCCGCGGGCGGCACGCTTCCTCGACGCGGGTCGCAAGGTCGTCGCCGCACGGTAGATCACGTCGGCTGCTGCGCGGGCACCTGTGCGTATACTTGCCCCGCTGCAAATGTCCACGGTCGACCGAGGGAGACCACCGTGACGTTCTCCGTCACGTACGCCGAACGCGACGGGGACACGACCCGCGTGTGGCTCTCCGGCGAGCTCGACCTGAGCACCGCCGGCGAGCTCAACGCCGTGCTGGACCGGCTGTCCGAGGCGGGCGTGCACCGGTTCCTGGTCGACCTCAGCGACCTGGCCTTCTGCGACTCCACCGGGATCGCCGCCTTCGTCCGCGCCGACAACCGCGCGGCCGCCCGTGGCGGCTGGCTGCGGCTCACCGGCGCCACCGGGCGGGTGCACCGGGTGCTGCAGGTCACCGGTCTGGCCGAGGTGCTGCGACACGACTCGGACACCGGCAACCCGGGCGTGACGGTTGATCCCTCGATCGGCTAGATTTCCCCGCCAGCACGGTGACCGCCAGGTCCCCGCTCCACCGACACGAAGCAGGTAACGATGGGTCCAGAGAGCCCGAATCCGGTGCGTATCCTGGTGGTGGACGACGACCCTGGTGACGTGCTCATGATCGAGGAGGCGCTCGCCGACTCGGACGTCGAGAAGGTCATCGACGTGGTCGGCGACGGCCAGGAGGCGATGGAGTTCCTGCGGCGCACCGGCCGGCACACCGAGGCCCGGCGGCCGGACGTGATCCTGCTCGATCTGAACATGCCGCGGATGGACGGGCGGCAGGTGCTGGGCCAGGTCAAGGGTGACGCGGACCTGCGGACCATCCCGATCGTCGTGCTCACCACCTCCAACGCCGACACGGACATTCTCGGCAGCTACACCCTCCAGGCCAACGCGTACGTGACGAAGCCGATCGACCTGGACGACTTCAACGACGTGGTGCGTCGCATCGACGAGTTCTTCGGCCGGGTGGTCGTGCTGCCCAAGCGGCCCTGACGCTCCTCGGGCGACTCGGCGCATTGTCCACGCCGGGCCGCCGGCCGGCACCCCACGACGCGCCGGGGCGCACCGGCCGCTCGCATGCTGAACATTTTTCCCGAACCCCCTCGGCGGCCGTCCGCAGCGCCGAGGATCAAGGGCGGGGGAAGACGTACCAGCTGCCTGGGGGGCGACAGTATGAGGTTCTCCGTCGTTGAGCTCGGCTACGACCAGCGGCAGGTGGATTACTGCCTGGATGAGCTCGGTATCCGGTTGATGCGGCTCGCGGTGCGGGCCGAGGGCGCCGTGGGGACCGGACGGGAGTGGGACGAGATCCGCGAGGAGGCGGCGGGCCTGTGCGGCCTGCTCCAGCGACTCGACATCGGCGACGGGACCCGCCGCTTCGGCAACGGGGTCGAGCGGGAGGCCGCCGAACTGCTCGCCCAGGCGCGGTACGAGCTCGACGCCGCCCGGGAGGAGGCCCGGCAGGTGCGCGAGCGGGTCTACGAGGAGGCGGTGCAGGCGCGCCGCGAGTTCGAGGCGGCGCTGCACGCCCGCCGCCGGCGCGAGGCCCGGGTGGACGAGATCCTCGGTGGGGTGGCCGCGGAGCCGGTCCCGGCGGACACGCCGACCGCCGCCGCGGCGACCACGGGCAACCGGGGCCGGCTCTTCGGCCGCGCGGCCCGCTGAGACGCGCCACCGCCACGGGGCGGCGGCCGGCGGACGGCCGCCGGGCGGCCGGTGCCTGACCTCGCCGGTCACCGCTCCGATCCCGCCCGGCGAGCGCGGCGAGGTGCCGCCCCGCGCCGGGCGCCGACGGTCAGGTGAGCGCGTCGACGATGGTGGTGGCGCGCATCTCGTGCTGGGCGTACGCGTCCGGGAAGGCGGAGACCTGCACGGCCTGGGCGGCGCCGGCGACGCTCATCGCCTGCCAGCCGGGGATCTCCAGCAGCGCCTCGTAGAAGGCCCGCGCGGCGTACGACGGGCGCATGAGCTGCGCGACGGTGCCCCAGCCGCTGCTGGGCCGCTGCTGGAACAGCCCGACGGAGTCGTGGTCCCAGCCGGTGGCCTGGTAGGGGTGGTTGAACGAGTCGGGCACCCCGCCGTTGGCGTAGTTGAGCAGGGTGCTCTCCTGCATCGCGGTGGCGATGGCGACGACCAGGGCCCGGCGGGGCATCTTCATGTCGACGCCCACGTCGACAATGATCTTGGCGTTGTCCATCTGCATCTGGGTCAGGCCCGCCACCGGGCGCGGCCGGGCCGGCTTGGTGGGCTTCGGCTTCTTCGGCGCCTTCTTCTTGGTGGCCGAGGGGGAGGGCTTGGGCTTGGGCGTCGGGCTCGCGCTGGTCGGTACGGGGGAGGCGGCCCGGTCCAGCGAGCGGGAGGCGCGCTCGTCGGCGACGGCCCGGTCGGCCACCGCCTCGGCGACCGGGGTCCGGTCGGTCTGGGCGAGGCCCCGCGTGCCGGTGACGGCGACCACGCCGAGGCAGCAGGTCACACCGGTGGCGAGGGCGATGCGTACGGGGGTCGACGCGAGCAGCGCCCGTCGGCCGCGGCTGGGCGCCTCGGTGGCGCGATGCCGGCCGATCGTCCGTTCGGCTGAGGCGGCATCGGCGGACCGGTCTTCCGGTCGCGTCTCGGTCGTCTTCTGGTCGAAGGTGTCGTCGGGGTGCACCCGCCGAGGCTAGAAAGCGGATCGTGGGTTGCCACCGGCACCCTTTGGTGGCATGCGTCACAATTCGCGGCAATGGCCTGGGCGAAGAGTATGAGGCGACCAGCAATGCCACTTTCCGGCCCTGTCTGTCATGTCGGATATGAGGCCGACAACGGCTAGGAAGGGCACGAAAGATGGATCTTGGTCACCGTGGGACGGGTGCGGCACACCCATCGGCCGAACGGTGGACCACCCATCAGGCGTACGGGCCACGGATCGCCGGTCGGACGTGCCGGCGAGCCGGTGTCAGTGCCGGCCGTTCTCCGCCGGAGTCACCGTCAGCCGGTGCCGGCTACCGTCCCCGGAGGAGAACGGCCAGAGCCGATCCGCGTGCTCGACCAGCTCGTCCAGCTGCTTGCGGGTGAGCCCGGCGGACGAGATGGAGGCGTGCACGTCGGCCAGGTACCGTCCCTCGCCGTCGCGACCGAGCTTCGCCTCCGCCCGTACCTGCACGGTGTGCGCCTCGTCGGTGATGTCCCCGGCCGCCTCGACCGCCGCGTGGTGCAGGCAGGAGGCGAAGGCGGCGGCGAGCAGTTGCGAGGGTGTCAGCCCCGTACAATGCTGTGCCAGTGGAGACGCCAGGGCGGTGGACAGACTGCCGTCCTCGGTGCGGACATGGCCGCCCTCCGCGGTCGCGGCGGCCGTCTCGTCGAGCCAGGAACTGTGGTGCGACATCGCGTTCCTCCCGTCACTCACCGGCCCGGCTACCCGGCGCCCGGCCGGTGAAACCGCACCGGACCGTGACGGCGCAGGTCAGCCCCGGTGCCACTCGGGAACGGGCGCCGCCTCGGTCGCCTCGGCCGCCGCCTGCTCCGTCCAGCGGGACACCGGCGCCGTCCGTTGCCGGGGCGGCACCGGCTGCCGCATCGGCACGTAGACGCGGGCGTCGACGGCCTCGGCGAGCAGCAGCGCGGCCATCAGGCTGGTCGGCCGGCGCTTCGGATCGTCGGACAGGCAGCGGGCGCACAGGTCCGCGACCTCCGGCGGCAGGCCCGCGATCTGCGGCAGGGGCGCGGGCGGCTGCCGTCGCCGTACCCCGAACAGCTCGGTGGCCGTCCCGGCGGGGTACGGCAGGTGCCCGGCCAGGCAGTAGTAGAGAAGGACGCCGACGGCGTACATGTCGGCGGCCGGCGTGGCGGGCTCCCGGTCGAGCTGCTCCGGGGCCAGGTACGCCGGTGTACCCAGCACGATGCCGTCCGGCACCTCGTCGGGGACGCCGGAGGGCGTGGCGATGCCGAAGTCCAGCACCTTGACCCCGGACGGGGTGAGCATCACGTTCGCCGGCTTGATGTCGCGGTGCACGATGCCGTGCGCGTGCGCCGCGGCGAGGGCCGCGCTCACCTCCGCGCAGACCCGTACGGCGATCCGCCAGTCGAGCGGCCCCGCCCGCAGGTGGACGGCGAGGGTCTCGCCCTCCGCCAGCTCCATCACGATGTACGGCACCTGCCGCTGCGGCGAGGACGAGGCGGTGCCGAAGTCGTGGACGCTGGCGACGTTGGGGTGGACCAGGCGGGCGGCGGAGCGTGCCTCCGCGCGGATGCGCTCCACCGACGGGTCCTCCCGGTCCTCGCGGGCCGGCGCGATCAGCTTGACGGCGACCGGACGGTCGAGCACCTCGTCGTGGGCCGACCAGACCTCCGACATCCCGCCGACGCCGATGCGCTGTTCGAGCCGGTACCGCCCGTCCAGCGTCCTCATCGACCGCTCCTCTGCTCCTGTCCGACCTGCTTCGGGGTGCCGGTACCCCGGCTCCGATCAGGGCAAACCGCCGCGGGATCGGCCGGCGTCGGTCCCGGGTGCGGTAGCTTGCGAGCCGAGAGGCGTGTACCGATGGAGGCGGGATGAGCGACGTGACCGTACGCTTCGTCGGCGGGCCGGCCCACGACGTGATCCGCGCGCTGCCGGCCGACCCGGACGGCGCCCCGCCGGCCCGCTGGGTCCTGCGCCACCCCGACGGCGGTGGCCCGACGGTCACCGGAGCCCCGGACCACCTCTACGAGCGGGACCGGCCGGACGCCTCCGGGACCTGGACGATGCGGTTCGTCCACACCTACCCGGTGGGGATGTCCGAGTAGGCGCGCACAGCGCGGACACAGGAAACGCACACACGCGGCACAGCGGACCCGCCCACGATGGGGGTCATGGTGACCAACGAGCAGGTCGGCCCGGTCCGGGTGGAGCTGCGCCGTCCCGACGGGCAGCCCGTCCGCGTCCTGGTGGTCGACGACGAGGCGACCCTGACCGACCTGCTGTCGATGGCGCTGCGCTACGAGGGCTGGCAGGTGCGTACCGCGGGCAACGGCATGGCGGCGCTGAGCGCCGCCCGCCAGTTCCAGCCGGACGCGGTGATCCTCGACGTGATGCTGCCCGACCTGGACGGCTTCGCGGTGCTGCGCCGGCTGCGGGAGGTGTACCCGACCGTGCCGGTGCTCTTCCTGACCGCGCGGGACGCCGTCGAGGAGCGGATCGCCGGGCTGACCGTCGGCGGCGACGACTACGTGACCAAGCCGTTCAGCCTGGAGGAGGTCATCGCCCGCCTGCGGGCGCTGCTGCGCCGCTCCGGCTTCGCGGTCGCCGCCCGCGCGGAGGCGGTGCTCACCGTCGGGGACCTCACCCTCGACGAGGACAGCCACGAGGTGCGCCGGGACGGCCAGTTGATCACCCTGACGGCGACCGAGTTCGAACTGCTGCGGTACCTGATGCGCAACCCGCGCCGGGTGCTCAGCAAGGCGCAGATCCTCGACCGGGTGTGGAACTACGACTTCGGCGGCCAGGCCAACGTCGTCGAGCTGTACATCTCGTACCTGCGGAAGAAGATCGACGCCGGTCGCAAGCCGATGATCCACACCCTGCGCGGCGCGGGCTATGTCCTCAAGCCCGCCGAGTGAGCGCGCGGGCCGGCTGCGCCGGTGGCTGGCCGGCTGGTCGCTGCGCACCCGGCTGGTGGTCATCCTGCTCGCCCTGCTCGCCGTGGTCAGCGTCGCCATCGGCGGCATCACGACGGTGGCGCTGCGGCACTTCCTGATCGAGCAGGTGGACGACCAGCTCACTCTCGACGATCGCCGTCCGGGCGGGCCGCCGCCCTGGTTCGGTACCGACCGGTGGCGGCAGTCCGGGCAGCAACCCGGCACCGGGCCGGAGCCGCCACCCACCTTCCGGCCGGGCTCGGTGGCGGCGCGCGTCGTCGGTGACGACCTCACCGCCGCGCGGATCCGAACCGACGCCGGCACCGTCGAGACCGTTCCGGTCGCCGAGGTCACCGCGTTGGCGCGGGTGCCCGCCGACGGGCGGCCGCACACCGTCGACCTGGGCGACCGGGGGGAGTACCGGGCGGTGGCCCGCGAGATCACCGACGTGACCGTGCTGGTCTTCGCGATCCCCCTCGCCGACGTGCGGGAGACAGTCATGTGGATGGTCGCCGCGCAGGCCGCCGTCGCCGGGGCCGGACTGCTCGCCGCGGGCGCCGCCGGCGCACTCATCGTCCGGCGTACCCTGCGCCCGCTGCGGCGGGTCGCCGCCACCGCCGGCCGGGTCAGTGAGCTGCCCCTCGACCGGGGCGAGGTGGCCCTGTCGGTCCGGGTGCCGGACGCCGACACCGACCCGCGCACCGAGGTCGGGCAGGTCGGCGCCGCACTCAACCGCATGCTCGGGCATGTCGCCGCCGCGCTCGCCGCCCGGCAGGCCAGCGAGACCCGGGTACGCCAGTTCGTCGCCGACGCGAGCCACGAGCTGCGTACCCCGCTCGCCGCCATCCGGGGGTACGCCGAGGTGGCCCGACGTGGCCGGGACCGGGTACCGCCGGACGTGGCGCATGCCCTGCGCCGGGTGGAGTCGGAGAGCACCCGGATGACCAGCCTCGTCGACGACCTGCTCCTGCTCGCCCGGCTCGACTCGGGCCGGCCCCTCGCGGTCGAGCCGGTGGACCTCTCCGCCCTCGTGGTGGACGCGGTCAGCGACGCGCACGCCGCCGGGCCGGAGCACCGGTGGCAGCTCGACCTGCCGGACCAGGTGGTCCGGGTGCCGGGCGACCCGGCCCGGCTGCACCAGGTGCTGGCCAACCTGCTGGCCAACGCCCGGGTGCACACCCCGGCGGGCACCACCGTCACCACCGCCCTGGCCGTCGAGCCGGACGCCGCGGTGCTCCGGATCACCGACGACGGCCCCGGCATCCCCGCCGACCTGCGCTCCGACGTCTTCGAACGGTTCGCGCGCGGCGACAGCTCCCGGTCCCGGGCGCACGGCAGCACCGGCCTCGGCCTGGCCATCGTCGCCGCGGTGGTGGCGGCGCACCACGGCGCCGTGTCGGTGCAGAGCCGGCCGGGCCGGACGGTGTTCACCGTGCGGCTGCCCCATCCCACCGCGGACGCATAGCCGGCACACGGGGCCGGGCCGTCGGCACGGTCGCGTCCCGGCCCGACCGGCGGCGCTGCCGCGGTCGTGCGCCTCCACCAGCGGCATGACCGTCTTGAGGCTGCCCTGGAAGCCGGCGCCGAAGCCCACACCGCCGAACGCGAGGCCGACGAAGAAGCCGGGGACGGACTCCGTCATGACCGACACCAGCGTGAGTCGAGCAGGAACAGGGAGGCGTTCGGCGACAGGCGCCCCGATCCGGCGATCCCCATCCGGCTGACCTCCTGACCTGCGAGCGGCGGCCGTGCCTAGTCGGCCATCACCTCGGCGAGGACCTCGACGACCCGTTCCGCGTGGCGGCCGTCGGGGTCCTCGTCGGCGTTGAAGTCCGCGAGGCTCATCCCGAGCAGGCGACCCGACCGCACCATCGGCCTGATCAGGGCGGCGACGTCCGGCCAGTCCAGCCCACCCGGCTCCGGGTAGGTGACGGCCGGCAGCACCAGCGGGTCGAGCACGTCCAGGTCGAGGTGCAGCCAGGCCGGCCCGGCGCCGTCGGCGGCCAGGTCCCGGCCCGCGGCCGCGGCGGCCTCCCCGCGCAGCCGGTCCGCCGTCACGACGTGGATCGCCGGGTCGAGCCGGGCCGCCTCCCGCACCCCGGCGGGCTCGTGGGACGGCCGGTAGCCGAGCACGTGCACCTGGTCCGGGTCGACCAGCGGCCCCTCCCGGTCGAGCACCCCGGCCGGGCCGTGGTCGGTGACCAGCGACAGGTCCATGTCCGCCGCCTCCCCGGTGAGGGAGGTGATGCCGTCGTAGAAGTCGAGGTGCCCGTCGAGGAACCAGAGCGTGAACCCCGACGGCAGCCCCTGGAGGACGCCCGGCAGGATCGCGCAGTCACCCCCGACGACCAGCGGCACGTGGCCGGCGTCGGTCAGCTCGGTCACCCGGGCCGCGATCGCCCGCCCGGCCCGGCGTACCTGGTCGGCGCCCACCATCCCGGTCTCCGGGTCGCGGACCGGGTCGGTGATCACCGTGTCGATCGCGCCCACGTCCCGCGCGTCCAGCCGGTCGACCAGACCGGCCGCGCGTAGGGCGACCGGTGCCCGCCGTTCGCCCCGCCCCCGGCCGGAGGAGTCGAGCGGCGCGTCCACCACCGACCATCGCACAGCTTCCGAGGCTAGTCGGGCGTGGCAGGCTGGGGGCGTGTACCGGGAACGTCCCGCCGGAATCGCCGGCGCCGTGCTCTGGACCAGCACCGTACCGGCCGGGGCGGCGCCCACCCGGGTGCTGCCCGACGGCTGCGTCGACCTCCTCTGGTCCAGCCGGGCCGGGTTGCTGGTGGCCGGCCCGGACCGCACCGCCTTCGTCAGCGTGAACCCGCCGGGGGAGCGGTGGGTGGGGCTGCGGCTGCCACCGGGCGCCGGGCCGGCCGTCCTCGGCGTACCGGCGGTGGAGTTGCGGGACCGGCGCGTCCCCGTCGCCGCGCTCTGGGGCGACCGGGCCGCCGCGCGGCTCGCGGCCCGGGCCGGCGACTCCCCGGCTCGGGCACTGGTCGAGGTGGCCGCCGCCCGGCTGCGCGAGGCGGGTGGCCCCGACCCGCTCGCCGCGTGGGTGACCGCCGCGCTGGGCGCCGGCGCCACGGTCGGCGCGGTCGCCGCCGCGGCCGGGCTCGACCCGCGCGCCCTGCACCGCCGGTCCCGGCGCCTCTTCGGGTACGGCCCGAAGACCCTGGCCCGGATCCTGCGGTTGCAGCGGGCGCTGGCCCTGGCGCGTGCCGGCACGCCGCTGGTCGAGGTGGCGGCCCGGACGGGGTACGCCGACCAGGCCCACTTCAACCGGGACGTCCGGGACCTGGCCGGGGTGCCGCCGACCGCGCTGCTCTGACGGGTTGGGCCGGCGCGGCCCGACATGTTCGCGTGGAACGGGTTCCGGGCCCCCAGGACAGGCTCTTCCTGTATCAACCTTGCCAGCTCCTGGCGTGACCCCTGAGCCCCTCGGGTCGCGCAATGGCGGCAGTCGGGCGGGCGACCACCTCGCCCGACAGCCGCTGTCCGGGCGGGAAGGCGGCTGTCGGGCGCGTCGGTGGATCAGCGCTGCGGGCTGGGTGACGGGATGGGTGCGGTGGGCCACGGGGTGGGCCTGCCGGGCGGCGGGAACGCGGGGCTCGTGGACGGAACGGCGGCGGTTGGCGCCGGCGGTGGCACGCTGGCCGCCGGGATGGGCGGGGCGGATGGCGTCGGCGGCGGCACGCTGGCCGCCGGGGTGGGCGGGGCGGTTGGCGCCGGCGGGCGCGGGGCGGCCGGGCGCGGCGCGTCCCCGCCGGTCGCGGCGACGGCGAGCGGCGCGGCGATGAGCACGGCGGCGAGGGTCCCCGCCACGCCGAGCGCCGCGGTGGCGCGTCGGCGGTTCCGGGCCCGGCGTTCCGCCGGGATCAACTGGTCCTGCACTGTGGGTGCCTCCTCGGCCAGGTCGGAGAGGGTGGCGCGGATGAGATCCTCGATCGGCGTGGTCACGGCCGTACCTCCAGGAGTTCGACGTCCGGCAGGAGCTGCCGCAGCCGGCTCACCGCCCGGTGGGTACGGCTGCGTACCGTGCCGACGGTGCAGCCCAGCGCCTCGGCCACCTGGGTCTCGGTGAGGTCCTCGTAGTAGCGCAGGACCACCACCGTGCGCTGGGCCGGCGGCAGGTGACGCAGTGCCGCCCGCATCGCCAGGCGTACGTCGGTGCCGCCGCTCGGGTCTTGCTGGACCGCCTCGTCGGCCCCGGTGAGCGCGATCTCCCGCCGTCGGCGCAGCCGCCGCCACCAGCTCACCTGCTCCCGGTACATGACCGTGCGCAGGTACCCCTCCGGGTCGGCGTGCCGCAGCGTCCGCCACTTCGGGATGGTCCTGGCCAGCGCCGACTGGAACAGGTCCTCGGCGGCGTGCCGGTCGCCGGTGAGCAGGTACGCGACCCGCATCAGCGCCAGCGTACGGCTGGCCACGAACTCGGCCAGCCGGGCCCGGTCGTCTTCTTCCACGCACCCTCCCGCACTTCTCTGTCACCGATACAGACGCCCCAGCTCAGGCCAGCTATCCACAGCCCGGCAACGGATTTCGCCGCTCCAGTGACAGGCATGGCGAGACTCGTCTCACCCTCCCGTCCCGACACCACTCATGGGCTAGCCGGACAGGGGTGCGAACAGGTCCACGCCGTTGCCGTCCGGGTCGTGCAGCACCGCGTACCGCTGTCCCCAGAAGGCGTCCCACGGCTTGCGGTGGCCGTGGTACCCGGCCTCGGTGAGCTCGGCGTACCAGCGGTCGACCTCGGTGGGGTCGGCGCAGCGGAAGGCGAGGTTCATCCGGGGGCTGCCGGTGGGCGGTGTCCAGTCCGGGTCGAACGAGCGGATGGTGTCGACGGTGTCCCAGGCGAGTCGGACACCGCCGGGCAGGGTCACCTCCACGTGCGGCTCGGACTCCGCGCCGGGCGGGATGTCGAGGCCGAGCCGGCGGTAGAAGTCCAGGGTGCGGGCCATGTCGGTGACGGCCGTGCCGATCAGGTCGAAGCGAGGTGTCATGCCGGCCACGGTAGGGCCCGCGGCGACGTCCGGTCTTGGACGGATCGGACACCGGGTGCCCGGTCTCGCCCTCGCCGGGGCGTCTTTCCGCGTACTGTGACCGACAAGTCAGGCGTACCGGGTCAAATCCCTCAGGAGGATGCTCCGGTGCGCCGAGGGTCGATACGGAAGGAGCGGTCGGTGAACCATCTGGCGTACCTGGACGCGGGTTCCGGCAGCCTGATCGTGCAGGCGGTGGTCGGCGGCGTGGCCGGCGTCGCGGTGGCGGCCAAGCTCTACTGGCGGCGCCTGGTGGACCGGTTCCGCAAGCAGCCCACCGACCAGCACTGACCGGCATGGCGTACCCCGACACCGGCCTGCGGGCCGAGCCGGCGTCCTTCCGCGACCCGGCGAACCGCGTCTACCACCACGGCGAGGAGGTGCTGCGGGTACTGGACGAGCGGGCCGCCGCCGAGTGGCGGGCGCTCGCCGCCAGCGACTTCTTCCCCGCCCTGCTCGCCGAGGGCAGGGTGTGCGGCACCGAGCCCGTCGAGACCGTACCCGTGCCGCAGGGCTGGGCCGCCGTGCTGCGCCACGAGCGCATCCCGTTCGTCTCCCACCCGTACGAGTGGTCGCACGCCATGCTGCGCGACGCGGCCCTGCTGCACCTGGAGATCCTGCGTGCGGCGCTGCCGGCCGGCTTCACCACCAAGGACGGGTCCGCCTACAACCTCCAGTGGCGCGGCGCGCAGCCGGTCTTCATCGACGTCGGCTCGTTCACGCCGGCCCGAGACGGCGAACCGTGGGCCGGCTACCGCCAGTTCTGCCAGACCCTGCTCTACCCGCTGATGCTCGGCGCCCACCTCGGGCTGGACTTCCAGCCGTGGCTGCGGTCCCGGGTCGACGGCATCGAGCCGGACGAGATGCGCCGCCTCTTCGCCGGCGGACGCCGGCTGCGGCCCGGCGTGTTCGCCCACGTGCACCTGCACGACGCGATGCGGCGCCGCAACGCCCGGGCCAGCACGGCCGACGTCCGCACCCAGTTGCGCGCCGCCGGCTACTCGCGTGAGCTGGCCCTGGCCACCGTACGCGGACTCGAACGCCTGGTCGGCCGCCTGGACCGGCAGCCGCCCGCCAGCCACTGGATCGACTACCAGCGCACCTGCGGCTACAGCGCCGCCGACCGGGCGGCCAAGGAGAGCTTCGTCGCCGGGTCGCTGGCCGCCGGGCCCCGCGCCCGCCTCGCGCTCGACCTCGGCGCCAACGACGGGCGCTACGCCCGCCTCGCCGCCGACCACGCCGACTACGTCGTCGCCGCCGAACAGGACCCGGCGGTGGTGGACCGGCTGTACCGGGCGCTGCGGGCCGAGGGGGAGCGGCGCATCCTGCCGCTGGTGATGGACCTTGCCGACCCGTCCCCGGGCGGGGGCTGGCGGGGCGTCGAGCGGGCCGCCTTCGCCGACCGGGCACGGGCCGACGCGGTGCTCGCCCTGGCCGTGGTCCACCACCTGGCGATCGGGCGCAACGTGCCCCTGCCCGAGGTGGTGGACTGGCTCGCCGGCTTCGGCGTGCCCGGCGCCCGGCTCGTCGTGGAGTTCGTCCACCCGGAGGACCCGATGGCCGGCCGCCTGCTGGCGAACAAGCCGGACGGGCTGTTCCCCGACTACCGGCGGGACGAGTTCGAGCGGCTGCTCGGGGCCCGTTGCCGCATCGAGAGCCGCCTCGACCTGCCCTCGGGCACCCGGACGCTCTACCGGGCGGTCGTGGGTGGCTGACCCGGCCACCCCGCCCGATCCACCGGGCCGGCGGGCCGTACGGCTGCGGGCCGGCTGGCGGGCGGAGCGCGGCCGGCTGCTGGAGATCACCGCCCTGGTCGGGCTCGCGGTCACCCAGCCGCTGCTGGACGTCCTGGGCCGCAGCCCGGACTTCTTCCTGTTCCATCGCGCCGACCGGGGTGAGATCCTGCTGCTGGTGGCGCTGGTCGCGCTGGTACCCACGCTCGCGGTGGGGCTGCTCGGCGCGGTGTCCCGCCTCGCCGGAGCACGCGTCCGGGCGGCGACGCACACCACCCTCGTCGGCCTGCTGGTCGCGGCGCTGGCGGTGCAGGTCGGCCGGTCCGTCACCACGCTGCGGGGCGCGTCGCTGCTGCTCGTCGCCGTCGTGGCCGGTGCCGGCGGCGCGGTGGCCCACCGGCGCTGGCGGGGACCCGGGCGGGTGCTACGCGTGGCGGCGGTGGGGCCGCCGATCTTCGTCGGGCTGTTCCTGCTCGCCTCGCCGACGTCGGCGGTGGTCCTGCCACGTGGCGAGGGCGGGGCCGCCGGGGTCGCCAACGGGGGCCGCCACCCGCCGGTGGTGATGCTGATCCTCGACGAGCTGCCCCTGGTCTCCCTGCTCGGCCCCGATGGGCGGGTGGACGCCGCCCGGTTCCCGCACTTCGCGGAGCTGGCCGCCGGGTCGACCTTCTACCGCAACGCGACCGGCGTGAGCGGCTGGACGCCGTACGCGATGCCGGCGATGCTGTCCGGGCGCTATCCGACGACCGGGGCCGCGCCGCACTACTCCCAGCACCCGGACAACCTGTTCACCGCCTTCGGCGGCCTGTACGACATCCGCGCCGAGGAGAGCATCACCCGGCTCTGCCCACCCAGCCGCTGCGAGCGCCGGGTGACACCGGAGCAGGGGATCGGTGTGCTCGTCCGGGAGAGCGCGGAGCTGCTGGCCCGCCTCGCCGCGCCCGTCGACAGCCGGGTCGACCCCCAGGACTCCTACCGCGAGCGCACCGCCGCCGAGGCGGGCGTCGACGCGGCCGAGCCGGTGCCGACCGACCCGAAGTTCCGGTGGGACCGGCTGAACGCCAACCAGCCGGCCCGGTTCACCAGCTTCCTCGCCGGCCTGCAGCCGTCGGCCACGCCGACGCTGCACTTCCTGCACCTGCTGATGCCGCACTCGCCGTGGGCGTACCTGCCCTCCGGGATGCGCTACGAGGCGCCCGAGGACTTCCCGAACGTGGGGGCGGGCTGGATCGAGCTGGCCCGGCAGCGCCACCTGGCCCAGCTCGGCTACACCGACCGGCTGATCGGCGAGACGCTGCGCACGCTGCGGGCCACCGGCCTGTACGACCAGGCGCTGCTGGTGGTGACCGCCGACCACGGGGTCAGCTTCACGAGGGGCGCGCAGGGGCGGGGCATGGACGCGATCCGGGCCGCCGTCGACGAGGTCGCCTGGGTGCCGCTGTTCGTCAAGTCGCCGGGGCAGCGCGCCGGTCGCGTCGACGACCGGAACTGGCAGCACGTCGACCTGCTGCCCACCGTCGCCGACGAGGCCGGGATCCGGGTGCCGTGGCCGGTCGACGGCCGCTCCGCCCGGCAGGCGCCGCGGGACGACCCGGGCAAGCTCTTCTACGACCGGCCCGCCCAGGGCACCCCCATCTCCGGCGGGGTGCCGGCCGCGCCGCCGCCACCCTCCCCGCACCCGCTGATCGGCACCCCGGTGGGGAACCGGCCGACGGCCGGCTCGGCCCGCGTCGGCGACCTCGCCGCGTTCCGGGACGTGGACCCGGACACCGGGCGGCTGCCCGCGCTGGTCTGGGGCGACCTGCCCGACTCCGTGCCCGACGGCACACCGCTGGCCGTCGCGGTCAACGGCCGGGTCGCCGCGGTCGTTCCGGTGGTTCCCCGGGACGCCGGCGGTCGCCGCTTCGCCGCCCTGGTCGCTGACGACCGGCTGTTCCAGGCCGGGGCGAACCGCCTCGACCTCCTCCTCGTCGCCGCCGACGGTACGCTGACCCGCCTCGCGCTCTCCTGACCCGCGCCGGCCCGACCGGGGTTTCCCAGCCGGCTGGTCGGGAATCGGGTGACGCATACCTCACCGGAGAACCACCGCGGGCGGTGTCCCGCGAACCGCGAATACGGTAGAAGCGAAGGCAATTCAGCGAAGATCTGCCGGCGAAGCGAGGAACCACATGACGGAAGTCAAGCTCGATCACCCCGGTGGGCAGCTCTCGATGCCGGTGCACCCCGCGGTCGAGGGCCCCTCCGGAATGCGCGTGGGCAATCTGCTCAAGGAAACCGGGCTGACGACGTACGACCCCGGTTTCGTGAACACGGCAGCGTGCTCCTCCGCGATCACCTACATCGACGGCGACGCGGGGATCCTGCGTTACCGCGGCTACCCGATCGAGCAGCTGGCCGAGAAGTCCTCCTTCCTGGAGGTCTCGTACCTGCTGATCTACGGCGAGCTGCCCACCCAGCAGCAGCTCACCGAGTTCTCCGAGCGGATCCGGCGGCACTCCCTGCTGCACGAGGAGATGCGTCGGTTCTTCGACGGCTTTCCCCGCGACGCGCACCCGATGGCCGTGCTCTCCTCGGCGGTCAGCGCGATCTCGACCTTCTACCAGGACAGCCTCGACCCGTTCGACGCCTCCCACGTGGAGATGTCGACGGTCCGGCTGATGGCGAAGGTGCCGACCATCGCGTCGTACGCGTACAAGAAGTCGATCGGCCAGCCGCTGCTGTACCCGGACAACTCCCTCGGGTACGTCGAGAACTTCCTCCGGATGACCTTCGGCGTGCCGGCCGAGCCGTACGAGGTCGACCCGGTCGTGGCGAAGGTGCTGGACCAGCTGTTCATCCTGCACGCCGACCACGAGCAGAACTGCTCCACGTCGACCGTCCGGCTGGTCGGTTCCAGCAACGCCAACCTCTTCGCGTCGGTCTCGGCCGGCGTGAACGCGCTCTTCGGCCCGCTGCACGGCGGCGCCAACCAGGCCGTGCTGGAGATGCTGGAGCGCATCCACGCCGACGGCGGTGACGTCCGCGCCTTCGTGCAGAAGGTCAAGGCCAAGGAGGCCGGCGTCAAGCTGATGGGCTTCGGCCACCGGGTCTACAAGAACTACGACCCGCGCGCCGCGATCGTGAAGAAGGCCGCCCAGGACGTGCTCGGCCGGATGGCCAAGCCGGACCCGCTGCTGGACATCGCGATGGAGCTGGAGGAGATCGCGCTCGCCGACGACTTCTTCGTCTCCCGCCGGCTCTACCCGAACGTGGACTTCTACACCGGCCTGATCTACAAGGCCATGGGCTTCCCGACCAAGATGTTCACGGTGCTCTTCGCGCTGGGCCGGCTCCCGGGCTGGATCGCCCAGTGGCGCGAGATGATCAACGACCCGGAGACCAAGATCGGCCGCCCGCGGCAGGTCTACACCGGCTCCCCCGAGCGCGACTACACCCCGTCCAACGAGCGCTGACCCAACCGCACCCGGAACAGGCCGCCGCCCCTGAGGGGGCGGCGGCCTGTTCCGTCCCGCCCCCACCTCGCAAGCGAGGCGATCGCCGTCGATCATGAAGTTAGCGGGCCCGAACCCGGACAAACCAACCCGCTAACCTCATGATCAACGAGAGCGAAACCTGGGCAACCGTCAGCGGAGGCCGGCGGCGGTCAGGAGGTTGCCCTCGCTGGTGGCGGGGAGGGTGCGGGGGGTTGCCAGGCGCGCCGCCGTGAACGCCGGGGCTTCCGTGATCGCTGAGGCGTACGTCGAGGCGGTGCGGGCGGCGATCTGGGGCCAGCCGTACTGGTCGTGGACCATCTGGCGGGCCTGGCGGGCGAGTTGGCGGGCGTGGTCGCGGTCGGACAGCAGGGCGTGCACGGCGTCGGTCAGGCCGTCCGGGTCCTGCGGGCGGAAGGTCATCCCGGTGACGCCCGGCTCGACGATCTCGGCGAGCCCGCCGGTCGCGGACACGGCGAGGGGCGCCCCGGCGGCGGCGCCCTCCAGGGCCACCATCCCGAACGGCTCGTAGATGCTCGGCACCGCGAAGCAGTCCGACGCCGCCATCACCGCCGGCAGGTCGGTGCCGCCGAGGAAGCCGGGCAGGCTGACCGTGTCGCCGAGGCCGAGCCGTCGCACCTCCGCCTCCAGTTCCCCGCGGTACGGGCCGTCGCCGACGATCACCGCCCGCAGTCCGGGGTGCCGGTCGCACAGCCGGGGGAGGCCGGCGAGGAGGTGCTGGACGCCCTTCTCGTACACGAGCCGGCCGGCGAAGGTGACCAGCGGGCCGTCCCCGGCGAAGCGGGCCCGGGCGCGGGCCACCGCGGCGGCCGGCGCCCGCCAGCGGCGCGGCTCCACGCCGTTGGGCACCACGTCGACGCGGGCGGTCGGCACCCGGAACAGGGTGGTGACCTCCGAGCGCATGTAGCCCGAGCAGGCGATGACCCGGCCAGACTCGGTGGCCAGCCACTGTTCGACACCGTGGATGGTGCGGTTCATCTCCTCGGGCAGCCAGCCCTGGTGCCGGCCCGCCTCGGTGGCGTGGATGGTGGTGACGAGGGGGATGTCCAGGTGCTCGCGCAGGGTCATCGCGGTGTGCGCGACGAGCCAGTCGTGGGCGTGGATGACGTCGTACCCGCCGGTCTCGGCGGCGCGCAGGGCGGCCCGGGTGAGGGTGTGGTTGAACGCCATCGTCCAGGCCAGCAGCGAGCCGGTGGCGAGGGGGAAGGTGACGGGGTCCTCGGCGGCGCGGACGATGCGGACGCCGTCGGCGTACTCCTCCAGGGGTGCGCCGTCGGCGTGACGGGTGACGACGGTGACCTCGTGGCCGGCGGCGGCGAGGGCGACGGACAGGGCGTGGACGTGCCGGCCGAGGCCGCCGACGAGCACCGGCGGGTACTCCCACGACAGCATCAGGATCCGGCGGGTCTGCGGGGGGACGCCCGGGGCCGGCTGGGCCGGGACCTGGGTACGGGAGGTGAGGGTGGGCCGGTGGATCCGGTCCGGGGCGGTGGCGAGCGGCTCGCCGACCCGCAGGGTGGTCACATCAATCTCCGTCCATGCATGGTGGGTCGCGCCGGCGCCGGTGCCGGCAGAGAAGGTGGTGGGGTCGGCCGAGAGGCCGGGGGGAGGCGCGCACCCGCGCGCTCTATCCAAGAAAGCGCATGCGGGCCGATTCCGCACCCGGGAGAAGGGCGACCGTGACGGAAGACACCTGAAGGTTTACCAGGGGTCAGTAGGGTGGATTCCGGTCATCGGCCGAACGGTGGGATTGGTGGCGAATTCTGTGGGGCAATAACCGCGTGCGTGCCAGCGGTCCCGCCGGTGGCCCGCTCATGGTGCGGTGCCGCGCTCATGATCGTGTGCCGAAGGAGCGACATGCAGGTCTGGCCGGGTGAGCGTTACCCCCTCGGGGCCACCTACGACGGGATGGGCACCAACTTCGCGATCTTCTCGGAGGTCGCGGAGAAGGTCGAGCTCTGCCTCTTCGACGAGTGGGACATCGGCACCGAACGCCGGGTCGAGCTGCGCGAGGTCGACGCGTACGTGTGGCACGCGTACGTGCCGGGGATCGAGCCGGGCCAGCGGTACGGCTACCGCGTCCACGGCCCGTACGACCCGGCGAACGGGCTGCGCTGCAACCCGCACAAGCTGCTGATCGACCCGTACGCGAAGGCGATCGACGGCGACGTCGAGTGGAACCCGGCGGTGTACGACTACGAGCTGGGCAACCCGGACACCCGCAACGACACCGACTCGGCGCCGTTCATGCCGAAGTCGGTGGTGGTGAACCCGTACTTCGACTGGGGCAACGACAAGCCGCCGCGCACCCCGTACCACCACTCCGTGGTCTACGAGGCGCACGTGCGCGGCCTGACCATGCGCCACCCGGACGTCCCGGAGGAGCTGCGCGGCACGTACGCGGGCATCGCCTCCCCGGCGATGATCGAGCACCTGCGGAAGCTCGGGGTGACCGCGATCGAGCTGATGCCGGTGCACCAGTTCGTGCACGACCACCGGCTGGCCGACCTGGGCCTGCGCAACTACTGGGGTTACAACACGATCGGCTTCTTCGCCCCGCACCACGGCTACTCGGCGCTGGGCCGCCTCGGCCAGCAGGTGCAGGAGTTCCGCGGCATGGTGAAGGCGCTGCACGCGGCCGGCATCGAGGTGATCCTCGACGTGGTCTACAACCACACCGCCGAGGGCAACCACCTCGGGCCCACGCTGAGCTTCAAGGGCGTCGACAACGCCAGCTACTACCGCCTGTCCGAGGAGGACCGGCGGTACTACGTCGACTACACCGGCACCGGCAACAGCCTCAACGTGCGCAGCCCGCACTCCCTCCAGCTGATCATGGATTCGCTGCGGTACTGGGTGACCGAGATGCACGTCGACGGTTTCCGCTTCGACCTGGCCGCCACCCTGGCCCGCGAGTTCTACGAGGTCGACCGGCTCTCCACCTTCTTCGAGGTGGTGCAGCAGGACCCGGTGGTTAGCCAGGTGAAGCTGATCGCCGAGCCGTGGGACGTCGGGCCGGGCGGCTACCAGGTCGGCCAGTTCCCACCGGTGTGGACGGAGTGGAACGGCAAGTACCGGGACACCGTCCGCGACTTCTGGCGCGGCGAGCCGGCCACCATCGCCGAGTTCGCGTCCCGCATCTCCGGCTCCGCCGACCTGTACCAGGACGACGGGCGCCGCCCGTTTCACAGCATCAACTTCGTCACCTGCCACGACGGGTTCACCCTCAACGACCTGGTGTCGTACAACGACAAGCACAACGAGGCCAACGGGGAGGAGAACCGGGACGGCGAGAGCCACAACCGCTCGTGGAACTGCGGCGTCGAGGGCGCGACCGACGACCCGGGCATCCTCGGCCTACGGGAGCGCCAAAAACGCAACTTCCTCGCCACGCTGATGCTGTCGCAGGGCGTGCCGATGATCGGCCACGGCGACGAGCTGGGCCGCACCCAGCGGGGCAACAACAACGCGTACTGCCAGGACAGCGAGCTGGCCTGGATCGACTGGGAGCACGCCGACACCGCCCTGCTGGACTTCACCAGAAGGCTGGTCGAGTTCCGCCGCCGGCACCAGGTGTTCCGCCGCCGCCGGTTCTTCACCGGCCTGCCGGTGCGTTCCCGGCTGGTCGACGAGCCGCTGCCCGACCTGGCCTGGTACACCCCCGACGGCCGGGAGATGACCGGCGAGGACTGGGGCAACGACTTCGGCCGGTCGGTGGCGCTGTTCGTCAACGGCGAGGGCATCCGCGAGCGCGGCCAGTACGGCCAGCGCCACGTCGACAGCTCGTTCCTGCTCTGCTTCAACGCCCACGACGCGCCGCTGGACTTCACCATGCCGCCCGCCGAGTTCGGCCAGCGCTGGGAGCTGGTGATCAGTACCGCGGAGCCGGAACCGGAGAAGACGACGACGGTCGAGGCCGGCGACGCGCTGACCGTCCCCGACCGCTCCCTGGTGGTCCTGGAGAGGACGATCTGATGCCCCCCACCCCTCAACCCGGTCCCGCCACGTCGACGAGGGTCGGGTCGACGTACCGCGTGCAGATCCGCCCCGGCTTCGACTTCGACGCCACCGCCGGGCTCGCCGGCTACCTGGCCGACCTCGGCGTCACCCACCTGTACAGCGCGCCGCTGCTCGCCGCCACCCCCGGCTCTCCGCACGGCTACGACGTGGTCGACCACCGCCAGGTCAACCCCGAGCTGGGCGGCGAGGCCGGCCGCCAGCGCCTCCTCCAGGCGCTGCGGGCCGTCGGGCTGGGCCTGGTCGTGGACATCGTGCCCAACCACGCCGGGGTGGCCCGGCCGGCGGCCAACCCGGCCTGGTGGGACGTGCTGCGCCGGGGCCGCGACTCGGCGTACGCCCGCTGGTTCGACATCGACTGGGACCGGGGCCGGCTGCTGCTGCCCGTCCTCGCCGACGACCCGGCGGCCCTTGACGACCTCAAGGTCGTGGACGGGGAGCTGCGCTACCACGAGCACCGCTTCCCGATCGCCGACGGCACCGGCGACGGCACGCCCCGGGAGGTGCACGACCGGCAGCACTACGAGCTGGTGTCGTGGCGGCGCGGCGACAGCGAACTCACGTACCGCCGGTTCTTCGCCGTCGCGGACCTGGCCGGCCTGCGAGTGGAGGACCCGGAGGTCTTCGCCGCCACCCACGAGCTGATCCTGCGGTGGGCGCAGGCCGGGGAGATCGACGGCATCCGCGTCGACCACCCCGACGGGCTGCGCGACCCCACCGGCTACCTGGCCCGGCTCCGCGCCGCCGCGCCCGCCGTGTGGCTGGTCGTGGAGAAGATCCTGGAGTACGGGGAGGAGCTGCCGGACTGGCCGGTCGACGGCACCACCGGCTACGAGGCGCTGTCGGCGGTCTCCGGTCTCTTCGTCGACCCGGACGCCGAGGGGGACTTCACCGCCCTCGACGCCCGGCTCGTCGGCGGGCACACCTCCTGGGAGGACCTCACCCACGACACCAAGCTCGAAGCGGCAACCCGGCTGCTGTCGGCGGAGCTGACCCGGCTCGCCATGCTCGTCCCCGAGCTGGACCGGCACGCCGTGCGGGCGGCGCTCGCCGAACTCGCCGCCGCGTTCGACGTCTACCGCGGCTACCCGCCCGAGGGCGCCCGGCACCTCGCCGCCGCCCGCTCCGAGGCGGGTCGCCGCCGGCCCGACCTCACCGGCGTGCTGGACGCGGTCACCCGCCGGCTGCGCGACCCCGACGACGAGCTGGCGAAACGCTTCCCGCAGCTCACCGGCGCGGTGATGGCCAAGGGCGTGGAGGACACCGCCTTCTACTGGTGGAGCCGCTTCATCGCCCTCAACGAGGTCGGCGGCAGCCCCGCCCACTTCGGCACCCCGCCGGCCGAGTTCCACCGCTTCGCCGCCGCCCGCAACGTGCGCTGGCCGGCGGCGATGACCACCATCTCCACCCACGACACCAAGCGGTCGGAGGACGTCCGCGCCCGCCTGGCCGTCCTGTCGGAGCTGCCGGAGCGCTGGGCCGTCCAGGTCGGGAGCTGGCTGGCCCGGGTGCCGCTGCCCGACCCGGCCTTCGCGCACCTGCTGTGGCAGACCGCCGTCGGCGCCTGGCCCGTCGAGCGCGAGCGCCTCCACGCGTACGCGGAGAAGGCGGCCCGGGAGGCGTCGACCTCGACCAGTTGGGCGGACCCGGACCCGGTGTTCGAGCGGGCGATGCACGACCTGGTCGACGCCCTGTACGACGACGCTGCGCTGAACGCGGAGCTGACCGCCTTCGCCGACCGGATCACCCCGGCCGGCTGGTCCAACTCGCTCGGGCAGAAGCTGGTGCAGCTCGCCATGCCCGGGGTGCCGGACACCTACCAGGGCACCGAGCTGTGGGACAACTCCCTCGTCGACCCGGACAACCGGCGGCCGGTCGACTTCGGCGTACGCAAGGACATGCTAGCCCGGCTCGACGCCGGCTGGCATCCTCCGGTGGACGCGTCCGGGGCGGCGAAGCTGCTCGTGGTGTCGCGGACCCTGCGGCTGCGCCGGGACCGCCCGGAGCTGTTCACCGGCTACCGCCCGGTGCCGGCGCGCGGGCTCGCCGCGCGGCACGTGGTCGCCTTCGACCGGGGCGGTGCGATCGCCGTCGCCACCCGCCTGCCGGTGCGGCTGGCCGCTCGTGGCGGGTGGCGCGGCACCACGTTGCCGATTTCCGTTCACGCTGTTACGGACATGTTCACCGGTCGGGTCTACAGTGGGTCTGAGCTGCTCCTTCATGATCTGCTGAGCACCTATCCCGTCGCCCTCCTCGCTCCCACCTATTCCGTGGAGGCCGCTGCATGACCGAGTTCAGGGTGTGGGCGCCCGAAGCCGCCCGGGTGCGGCTGCGCCTCTTCGGCGAGGCCGACCGCGACATGCGCGCCGCCGCCGGCGGGTGGTGGCGGGTCGAGGTGCCGGGCGCCGGCCCCGGCACCGACTACGCGTTCCTCCTCGACGACGACGATTACGCCCTGCCCGACCCCCGCTCGTCGTGGCAGCCTGACGGCGTCCACGGCCCGAGCCGGGTCTACTCACATGCGGCGTTCCCCTGGACCGACTCCGGCTGGACCGGCCGGCAGCTCCCCGGCAGCGTCCTGTACGAGCTGCACGTCGGCACCTTCACCCCCGAGGGCACCTTCGACGGGGTGATCGCCAAGCTCGACCACCTGGTCGACCTGGGCGTCGACATGATCGAGCTGCTGCCGGTCAACGCCTTCAACGGCGAGCACAACTGGGGCTACGACGGGGTCTGCTGGTACGCGCCGCATCAGCCGTACGGCGGGCCGGACGGCCTCAAACGCCTGGTCGACGCGGCCCACGCCAAGGGGCTGGGGGTGATCCTCGACGTCGTCTACAACCATTTCGGGCCCTCCGGGGCCTACGCGCCGATGTTCGCCCCGTACCTCAGCGAGCAGTCGAACCCGTGGGGCCGCACCGTCAACCTGGACGGGCCGCACAGCGACGGGGTACGCCGCTACATCATCGACTCGGTGCTGATGTGGCTGCGCGACTACCACGTCGACGGCCTGCGCCTGGACGCCGTGCACGCGATGCCGGACTCCCGCGCTGTGCATCTCCTCGAAGAGATGGCGGTCGAGGTGGAGTCGCTGTCGACGCACCTGGGTCGGCCGCTGTCGCTGATCGCCGAGTCCGACCTCAACGACCCGACGCTGATCACGCCGCGCGAGGCCGGCGGGTACGGCCTGCACGCCCAGTGGAACGACGACGCCCACCACGCCCTGCACACGCTGCTGACGGGGGAGCGGCAGGGCTACTACGGCGACTTCGGCTCCCTCGAATGCCTGACCGACGTGCTGACCGGCGGCTTCTTCCACGCGGGCACCTGGTCTTCGTTCCGGCAGCGGCATCACGGGCGGCCGGTGGACCGGCAGCGGGTGCCTGGTCATCGGTTCGTGGCCTACTTGCAGAACCATGACCAGATCGGGAACCGGGCGGTTGGTGATCGTCTCTCGGCTTCCCTGTCGCCTGCGTTGTTGCGGGTGGGGGCGACGTTGCTGATGACGGCGCCGTTCACGCCGATGCTGTTCATGGGGGAGGAGTGGGCGGCTTCCACGCCGTGGCAGTTCTTCACGTCGCACCCGGAGCCGGAGTTGGCTGCTGCTGTGGCCGCTGGTCGTAAGCGTGAGTTCGCTTCGCACGGGTGGGCGTCGTCCGATGTGCCTGATCCGCAGGATCCGGAGACGTTCCTGCGGTCGCGGTTGGACTGGGCGGAGCTGAACAAGCCGGAGCACCGGGAGATGTACGAGTTCTACCGGCGGCTGATCGCGCTTCGGAAGTCGCGCGCCGACCTGGCGGATCCGCGGCTGCACGCGGTGGACGTGCGGCACGGGGACCAGTTCCTGCTGATGCGGCGGGGGGAGACGCTCGTCGTGGCGAACCTGGCTGGGCGCGCGCAGGGGATCTCGCTGCCCGGGGTTGTGCGGAGAGTGCTGCTGGCGACCGGGGACGGGGTCACGGTGATGCGGGACCGAATCGAGCTACCAGCGGAGACAGCGGCCATCGTGGCGCTGTGAGGCGAGACGGTCGCAGCCACCATTGAGACTCGTCCGGTAGGGCGCTCCACCTTGTCTCCCTGGCCCTGGCCCGCTCCACGGTGTGTGGGTCGGCGGCAGACAGTGATGGCAGCTAGTCGCTGACAGGTGGTTGGTGCGCTCTCGGGCCTGGATTGCGGCTTAATGAGCGCGCGTGCCTAGCTGCCGGTCCGACCACGCGCCGTTGGTGACGAGCTGAGCGAGCACGCCGTTGATCGCGGTTCCCTCGGCGAGGTTCTCGCTACGACCACGCCGAGGCGTCCGGGGAAACCGCCCGGTTAGGCGTTCTGCCACCTCGCGGGCTTACACGGCGTTTGGCGTCGACGGGACACTTCAAGTGGCTGCCCTTGCACGCGGCAGCATGATGGAGGAATGACCCGGCATCGTTGGTGGCTTACCGGCGTCGCACTCGCCCTCCTGGCGCTGTCAGCGACGGGCGCGGTGACATGGCTGTGGAGGCCGCTACCCCTGAAGTGGGGTTGGCTGGAACCAGCAAGCTGGGTGATGGCAATTGTCTTCACTCCAGCTGCGTTCGTTATAGCAGTCGTCAATTGGCGTCGGCCCCAAAATCCACCCGAGGCGGGGTCAAAGGTTGGCTTGTCACCACGCCTTCTCCCAGTTTCCTCGTTCAGTGCCGCATGGGCAGGCGTGCATCCGACCATTCGTGTACAAAGCGCTCAACGCATCGGCAATGAAGCAGAGGGTGCGCACGACGCGGCTCCCTTATATATCAAACGAATTATCGACCAGGAGTTGGACGACCGGCTCACGAAAGCGCGAGATCGTGGTCAGGGCTTCGTGATTTTGATCGGGAACTCTTCGGCAGGAAAAACTCGGTCTGCCTACGAAGCGGTCCTGAGGACCTTTTCGGACTGGAACGTATTCTTGCCATCGTCCGCCGAAGACCTCCTTTGGTTCACTCGGCAGCAGGTGAAGAAGCCCACGATCGTCTGGTTGGACGAGTTGCAAAGATTTCTGTCCGGTGGAGGCGGTAACGGCATAGGCAAGGAGGTGCTTCTCGCCCTATGGTCCAAGCGGCAGCCTGTTATCGTTCTGGCAACGATCTGGCCTAGCCGATACCAGCATTATTTATCGCCAAGTGAGCGGCCGGAGGGTTACGCCGCGGAGCGAAAGGATCGCATCGTAGGGGCTTTGCGTCTCGCCGAGCAGATTTACGTTGAAGACGGCTTCGCGGGCTCCGAATTGGCCGCCGCGCGAGCGCTCGCCAAGAGTGATTCCCGGATTGAGATCGCCCTTCAGGACTCTCACTACGGCGTTACCCAGGTGCTCGCAGGAGCGCCCGAGCTGGTTGCCTCGTGGCAGCATGCCGATCCGCATTCAAAGGCAGTAATCACGGCTGCCGTGGACGTGCGTCGCCTAGGAATCGAGGGCAACCTAGCGCCGGCTCTGCTTAAGCGAGCAGCGGGTGTCTACCTTAGTGATGAGGAGATCGCACGGGCTTCGGCAGATTGGTTCGAAAATGCTGTCTCGTACTGTATACAACGGAATCGAGGTGCAACTTCCGCGCTAATTCCAAGACCGGGGGATAGATACGGCAGCGCCGCCAGTTATGAACTGGCAGACTACATCACGTCCTATGGCGCTCGTGTTCGTGCAAATGAGCCGGTACCGGTAGAACTGTGGGGTACTCTGGCAGAGCAGCTTCATGATCCTATAGACCTCCAACAACTCGCTTCCGCCGCAGATATGCGTGACCTTCGGCCCTATGCAGAGCCCATGTACAGAAGGTCCCTTGCTCTCGGCAATGCTGAATCAGGCTTCTGGCTGGGGTTGATGCTTCATGATCAAGGCCGACAGAGGGAAGCAGTCGAGGTACTGAGGCAAGCTGCGAACATGGGCAGCAAGGACGCGATCGAAGCTTTCGCCGATTACGGCCCCGGCGACGAGGCAATCGGAGTGTTGCGACGCCTCCTCGCGGCAGGGGAGACATTGCCGCACTACGATGTGCGATTAACCATTGCACGACTCCTAGATGACGAGGGCCGCCAGGACGAGGCGGAGCAAGAGTATCTGGAGGCGATTGCCGAGAAGCGGAAGAATGCAGTCTTCTACTACGCCCTCCGCCTTGAGGACCGCGGCAACATGCCAGAGGCGTCAGATTGGTATCTGCGAGCCCTAGATGCGGGCGATGTGGCTGCGTCGGAACGGGCTTGCCGCTTGCTGGTGAAGGACAGGCGGTTTCTTGAGGCCAAGGCAATCTATGAGTCAGCCGTGGTCAGAGGCGATGAGCGCGCGCGGGATTGGTGGACGGCAATTTTAGTGGAAGCCGAGCGTCTAGATGAGGCGCTTGCGATGGCTAAATCGAGTGGGTCATACCGACAAGTTGGCAAAGCTCTGGAGCTAGCCGGCAGGGCTGATGAGGCTTTGGCTGTGTATAAGGAGCAGATCGATCGAGGCGATATCTGGGCGCACTACTACAGCGCGGAACTCCTAGAGTCACGCAATCGCTATGAAGAGGCATTTCCACACTGGATCGAAAGCCTTCCGCTCGGTCCGTATCTTGTAGGGTACGCCATCGTCCAGCATTTTGCGCGTATCGGTGACCTCGACGTGGCGCTAACGCTATACCGCTACTACTTCGCCAAAGGCGTCGATGTAATGTCCGATGAGTTATCGGCCGCGCTAATTAGGGCTGATCGCCTGCCGGAGTTGCTGGAGATGGTCGGGAGGTCGGCGATGCGCGGGAACGATGGGGGCCATGTTCACCAACTTTGCCGAATACTCGAGAAGCATGGGTATGAGGAGATCGCTGAAGTCTTGCGGAGGCACGGCTTCACGGCTGAAGGTATTCCAGCGGCACCCCTGCCCTTCCGGCAGCGGCCGACGTAAAGGTATGGTCCGCGAACCTAGCCCCATCGCTTACTTCAACTCCCCGCCTTGCTGCCCAGGAGGTCCAGCACCTGGGGACGGACTCGTAATGCGCAGGTCGGCCGTGCCGGCTGGGTGACGAAGTGAGTGACAACCGGCCCGCACAGCCATGGACGTCTGAAAATGCTGGCGGACTGTCGTCGCAGGCATTGGCAGCCGTCTGGGCGGCTCCCGCGCCCACGATCATTCTTTGGGGACGAACCGGTCAAGCTCCGCCGGTGAGACCGCCGACGGAGCTTGAAATCCTTAGGAGCATCGGAATGGTTAGACGGCGAGCAACCGGAACACGGCTTCGAAGCGGTTTAGGGTTTCGTCATCCACTTGAACGAAAAACTCTTTGAGATCCTTGGTGAGCTGGTGCGCCGGGCCAGCGTGATCAAACTCGCCCCTTGCTACGGTAATGCGCCGCAAAACCGGTTCCTTGGTCTGAGGAAGATCCGCTTCGGTCACCGATGGCAGACCAGAGCGATTGTACAGCCAGAGGTAGTCCTTGACCGTGAAGAGGTCTTCAATGTCTGCGGTAGCGGGCAGGTCAGGGAGCTCCCCGATTACAACAATCCGGCTAGCGTCCACGCCGATGGCATCTGCGGCTGCCCGGATTTTCCGGATGGATTTGGTCGCCTCCGCCCCATCAACCAGTGCCCGAACATCGAGCCGGCGACCCAAGAGGGCAACGAACGCTGGCATATTGCCAACTCCACCAACCGGAACAATGGAGATGCGGGGGTCGAGGCCGGTCCTGCCCTGAGCTACTAGGTGCTCAGACAGTCGAACAAGGAAGACGAAGTCGCTACTTCCCTCCACGGCCAAGTGGGGTCCGAGCCCCAAAAAGAGGTGCTGCGAAACGGAGTACCCCAATGCTGCCTCGACAGGAAGAATGGTGTCTCGGTCCGCCGAAAGGTCGACAGGCGTTATTACGACGCCCAACTCTGGATTCTGCTGCGTGGCTTGGTCATGCACTGCTCGCATGGTCTCGTATCGTGTGGGATCGAGCATGTGTTGGGAGTGCGTGGTGTAGAGCACCTGCTGGTGCGCGCCGAGCTCGTCGACAATGTAGTCGAGGAAATCCCGCTGAGCTTCGCCGTGAAGACTTGTCCCCGGCTCATCAAGGAGGACGACAACTCTGGTTTCAGATTCTTGATAGCGACTGAAGGCCGCCAGGAATGAGAAGAACCATTGAAATCCAGCCGAACGAGTGGAGAAGTTGGTGTCAACGTCGTGGCGAGCGTCGTGAAGTTCGACCTTGAGAACGCGGTGACGGATCTCATGCCCTTGGGGCGAATGTCCCACCACAGGCATGTCAGTGTCGAAGCGGACGGACAACGCGGGATTCTGCCGCCAGTACCTCATTACCTGACTAGTTAGATCGGAACTAGCTGCCTGTAGTTCCGCCTTCCGACTAACGTACTCCTCGTCGAGAAGGTTCTTAGGCTCCTGTCCGGCGAGACTCAGCAGTGCCAGCATCGTTTCGTCGCCGCGCTTAAGCTCGCCCGACTCAACCCGCTCAGCCAGCTCCACCAAGTCACACTCTCCCGCCAAAAGCTCGTAGTTGGAGAAGTAGAAGAACTTTGGTAGGAGCGGAATGATCGCCTTCTCCTGCTCTTCTGTTGTCTGCTCCTCCAAGAGCACGGCATACTTGGCGAGTTCGCCAGGAACCTTTCCTACAGCGGTCGCCCGTGCGGTGCTACCCTCCGCTTTCAAGGTCTTAGCGAGTTCCTTCGCAGTAGCAATTGCGGAGGCCACATCCTCCTTCGTCTCCAGTTCCGCAATGTCTGTGGGGTCTGCGCCTACCGCCTCGCCGGCGATCAAAAGAACCTCAGGAAGCTCGCATTCTAACTCGACTGTAAGCCGGCCGCCGTAAGAACGACTGGCTACAACCTTGGTGCTAGACGGAGGCGTAAAACCCAGGACTGGCTTCAGCGCTTCAATATCAACTGGTTCAAGAGAGAACCGCGCGGCGATCGGATCTACGCGCTCAAGCTTCTCTTTACGGCGGTCTCTCGCGAGCCGACGGCGGGGATATTCGACAGCTAGGTCGAAACTGTCGGGCCTGTTGGCGGGGTTCAGCCTATGGAGGGCCTGCAAGATCGTCGTCTTGCCGGACTCATTCTTGCCGATCAGGCAGGTAACCGCTGGGTCAACCGTCATCGACTGCGGATTGATGAAGTTACGGAACCGTTCAACCTTGATCGACTCAAGCAGCATCTCTAGCCCGTCGCTCTCCCGCTCGGCTGATAGGCACCAGACAGTACCCGGTACCACCGACAAGTCCCTCAGTCGACCGATCATGGTTGGGTGCCTAGTCCGTTACTCTGCCGGCGCGTTTGGGCCGTACCTGGGCCGTCTGGGGCGTGATTGGGCCGTCGAACGCCCGCCAAAGATGACCGACAACAACCGTCATTGCCCAGAGAAACAGCAGGTCAGCCACCATGTGACGGCGGCTGACCTGGTGGGCGACGGACGAGTCGACCTGTACGCTGGATTCAGTGTGCGCGATCTGAGTGCGGCAGTGTAGCTGTACTCGCGGGTGTACCAGGGGTGGTGCTACTCCGCAACGAAGACGCCCACGCCTGGGAGCGTCTCGGTCATGCTTTTGGTCCGTAGCACCTGCATGGCGCGGTCGATCACCGGCTCGGTGACGCCGTAGTGCTCGATCAACTCGCGCCGGCTGGGCAGCTTGGAGCCGGGCGGGAACTCACCGGACGCGATGCGTGCGGCGAGGTCGTCGGCGATCTGCTCGTAGCGGTAACGCGGTGGCACTGTGTTCCCCTCGGTTGGCAACACGAGTACTACCACCTAATACTCCAACGTCACTTGGCTTCGGCGTTGGGCGTGGCGCGGGCATGAAGACGGCCACCGCGTTGATCATCGATGGTTTGTGAGGACAACCGA